>NZ_JBDNNF010000002.1:0-409454 GCF_047725585.1 Oenococcus sp.
CTGCTTTTATTTTTCCGCGGCTCCTTGTCAGCAAGGCTGACAAAAGAGGGGAAATAAACATGCGAAATGGGTATACTTTCTGGGAGTGAACAAGGAGTGACAGGATGGCTGAAATATTATCGCATATTAAATTAAACATGGATGAGAGTTTACTGAAGAGATTGTGTGATTATCAGGAAACTCTTTGGCTCAATCCGGATTATGGTACAAGTTTAGCATCTGCGAGTGACGTCAGCAGTGGCGTCAGCCAGGAAACAGTTTTTCGTGCCAACCGCTTGTTAGAACGCTTTGCCCCTTATTTGGAGACTGTGTTTCCTGAGACACAAGTTAGCAATGGCATTATTGAGTCCCCTATACAAGAAATGCCAAATATTAAAGAGTATTTGTCCATTCCTGGGCACGTTCTGATTAAGAGAGACGATTTAATGCCTGTTAGCGGATCTATTAAGAGCCGTGGGGGCATCTACGAAGTACTGGTATTCGCGGAAAAATTAGCTGCAAAAAATGGCTTTAATCCTAACACAGATGATTACCGGGATTTAGCCCAGGAGCGGTTTAAAAAAATTTTTGGACAATGGAAAATTGAGGTAGCAAGTACTGGCAACCTAGGTCTTAGCGTAGGTTTGATGGCGAGCACGCTCGGATTTCAGGCACGCGTACATATGTCGCATGATGCCACTGAATGGAAGATCAATAAGCTTCGGCAAAACGGTGTTCAAGTTGTTATTTATAACGACAATTTTTCAAACGCAGTGACCATGGCTAGAGCTGCTTCTAAAAAAGATGATCATAGTTATTTTGTCGACGATGAAGCATCTAAAATCCTATTTGCCGGTTATGCAACAGCAGGAGAGCGCGTTAAACAGCAAATCGCTGATTTAGGTATCGAAGTATCCAAAGAGAAACCCTTGGTTGTATACTTGCCTGCTGGTGTTGGTGGATCACCAAGCGGCGTTGCTTTCGGGCTCAAGATACAATTTGGCGATAGTGTTATGCCTATCTTCGTAGAACCAACACATATGCCTTCGGTACTTTTGGGCATGGCTAGTGGCCTTAATCATGATATTTCTGTCTACGATATAGGTATTGATGGTAAAACTGCGGCTGATGGATTGGCGGTTGGCCGTCCATCTCTGATTGCTGGTAAGTATATGCAGAATAAACTGTTTTGTATTGCAACTGTCTCTGATGAGCACATGTTTGCCTTTCAAGGAATGCTGAAAAAACTAGAAAATATTGAAGCCGAGCCTTCTGCGGTTGTCGGTATCCAAGGTTTGCTAGCGTCCCAAAAGATTAAAGCTATTCCATCGGAGGCAACACATATGATCTGGTCTACCGGCGGTTCAATGGTTCCGCGAGAAACGATGGATCAATATGAAAAAAATGCACTCAAATATTTTGCTCATTGGCGAGTATGACTTGCTTCATAGCGGATGGAATCTGATCAGAAATGCGTGTGGGCAGAGCAATATAGTTTTGTTTGCTTAATTGCCTTGCGATCCAACTATGTAAATAGACAGCTGCTTGAATGGCTAAAAAGGGGTCATGCGGGAACTGCCCAAGAAATCCGGCAACAATACCAGCTAATGTATCTCCCATTCCTCCAACGGCTTGAAAAGGGCCACCAATTGTTAATTGACTGTATTCGCCAGGATTTTTTTGAGCATAAATCTCACTTGCATTGCTCTTTAAAATAAGATAGTCCGCTCCGATTTTTTGCAGTTTTGAAAAATTGGCATCGGCAGTCTGTTTTGAAACCTCTAATCCCGATATACGCTCCCATTCGCCTTGATGCGGTGTGAGAACGCTTGTCGGCTCTTGTGGCATGCGAAGATGCCGTTTGCCAATCATTGAAAGGGCAGTTCCATCTATAACTAGAAACTGATTCATCGTTAAAATACTGAAAGTTTCTTTGATTAGCTTCTCTGAAAAATCTGAATCTTCTAGGCCTGAGCCAATCAAAATAACATCGGCTTGTTTGATAACATTTGATAATTTTTTTGTATCATAATAATCAACGAACATGGCCTCCGGAATAGTTGATAACATGGCAGTACGGTTAAGCGGGTCAGAAGCCAAAGTGACCAAGCCGGCACCGGTGTTCACCGTCGATTTAGTGGCCATAATCGCGGCACCACCGAATGATTTGCTTCCGCAGATCAGAATGATACGACCATAATTAGTTTTATTGGACTGAGAAGGACGGCTTTTGATAACTTCTTGCAGTATGTGATTTTCTAGGATTTTTTTTAGCATTTCGATCAAAGAGTAACATAAAGAGAAAAACATAACAATTTTGGCGTTAAGCGTTTACATATATCAATTTGTATCGTTTTTAAAATCAAAAGCGTTACAATGTGATTTATGGAAAAGAGGTGATGGGGTATGCCCAGTGGTACACTGAAGACCTTCCAATTCCTAGGCTTGACATTTGATTGGACGACGATTATTTCAACTTCGACAGCTTTTGTCATAGTTCTGGCACTTGGAATTTTTCTTTCTAGAAGGTTGAGTATTCGGCCTGGTAAAAGGCAAAATTTACTGGAATGGATCATTGATTTCACTAACGGCATCGTTAAAAATCAACTACCGGATCGAAGCGGATCAACATATAGGCTCTACATTTTTGCATTGTTTCTATTTGTATTTGTATCAAATCAATTAGGCCTATTTCTTGAATTTGGCAATGATTCAATGCAGGTCAGGAGCCCGACTTCGATTCCTTTGATCACGTTGACGTTGGCTTTAATGAGTTTAATGGTCGCTCATTTTGCTGGAGTTGCAAAGTTTGGTTTTGTCGGATATCTGAAAAATACTTTTTTAGCACCGACTGCAGCTTTGTTTCCGGTTAAAATTATTGATCAGATTACGAATTTATTGACGTTAGGTTTGCGAATTTACGGTAATATATTTGCTGGGGAAATTCTGCTCAATTTAATTGCAGGCTTCGCCTTACCAAATAACACTTTGAGTTCGCCGGTTGACTTTATTTTGTCCATTCCACTCGAGTTGGTTTGGCAGGCATTCAGTCTTTTGATTGGTGCAATTCAGGCCTTTGTTTTCGCGACTTTGACAAGTGTTTATATCTCGCAGATGATTACAAAAGAATGATAGTTTAATTTAAGAAAGAGGAGAAAATTAATGAATTATATTGCTGCAGGTATTGCATTATTGGGATCAGCCATTGGTGGTGGTATTGGAAACGGCCTATTAATGGCTAAACTGATTGAATCTATCGCACGCCAGCCTGAACTAGAAGGT
The DNA here is from genome assembly GCF_047725585.1 of Oenococcus sp. NCBI lineage: Bacteria > Bacillati > Bacillota > Bacilli > Lactobacillales > Lactobacillaceae > Oenococcus > Oenococcus sp. The sequence continues at coordinate 3,262 of NZ_JBDNNF010000002.1, forward strand.
ACTTTACGTACGAACATGTTTATTTCAATGGCTTTGGTTGAAGCCATGCCAATCATCGTTATTGCGATGTCATTCCTATTGATTAATGCATAAAAAAGTAAGAAAGGATGGGTAGTATGCTCACAACGATTGCAATTCAAATACCAGGTGGTTCAGCAGTTTATGTGTTGCTCACATTCATCTTGCTCTTGTATGGTTTGAAGAAGCTGGCCTGGGGACCGGTGACAAAGATTATGGACGAAAGAGCGAATCGGATCAGTGATGACTTGGATTCCGCTGCCAAGTCTAGAAGCGAAGCGGAGAAACTTCAAAAGATTGCAGACCAAAATTTGAAGGAAAGTCAAGCACAGGCAACCGAATTGATGGAGAGCACCCGCAAATCTGCTGAAACGCAAGGAAAGAAAGTTGCTGATCTGGCACAAGCACATGCTGATTCAATTAATCGCCAAGCACAAGTCGATGCTCGGCAGATTAAGACAGCCGCTCTAGAGTCAGCTAAGGATCAGATTGCTGATTTGTCTGTTTCAATTGCTTCTAAGATTATTGGTAAAGAAATTTCAGCTAAGGATCATAAAGCGCTTATCGATGATTTTATTTCAGATTTGGAGAAGCAAGATAATCCGACATCAGTCAAGGAGAAGGTCTAATGGCTTTCAACGAAAACAGGATTGTCAGTAATTATGCACAAGCTTTGTACGAGGTTTCCAAAGATCAGACAGCGAAGGTTCTTTCTGAATTACAGACAATTGAATTAGTGTTTGAACAGAATAAGAAGTTAGCACCAACTCTCGATGATGTTTCTGTTCCCAGTGTTCAGCAGGAAGTCTTTATCCAAACCCTTAGCAAGGGTACTTCCCATGTCACTCAGAATTTATTGGAAACACTGGCCGATAATCGTCACTTTTCGTTGTTAGAAGAAATTGTTAATCAGCTCGAAAGGCTGGTCAACGTTTCTGAAAATCAATCTTTGGTCTTGGCTACGACAGCCGTTGCTCTGACGAAGTCTCAGGTCGACAAACTGAGCAGGATCGCACAAGCTAAGTTTAATTATGAACACGTCGAAATTAAGAATATCATCGATCCTGCTATTATTGGTGGCGTTATCCTAACGGCTGGATCAAAAACAATTGATGGATCAATAAAAAATAAGTTAACGCAGTTAAATAATCAAATTAAAGCAGCTGCTGGAAAGGAGCAATAAATGGCAATTAAATCAGATCAAATTAGTTCTTTAATTAAGCAGCAGTTGGAAAAATACGATGCTACTTTAAAAATTGATGAAGTCGGAACCGTTACCTACGTTGGTGATGGTGTTGCGCGTGCTAGTGGTTTAGCTAACGCAATGTCCGGCGAGTTGGTTCAATTTGAAAACGGTGTCTATGGCATGGCTCAAAACCTTGAAGAATCTGAAGTTGGTATTATTGTGCTTGGAGATTTTGATGGTATTAGCCAAGGAGACACGGTTAAACGTACCGGCAGAGTTATGGAAGTGCCTGTCGGCGATGAACTAATTGGCCGAGTTGTTAATGCCCTGGGAGAGTCAATTGATGGCAATGGTGCGATTAAGACAACACATACACGCCCGGTTGAGTTTAAAGCACCAGGAGTTATGCAAAGAAAGTCCGTTTCTGAACCTCTCCAGACCGGTATTAAAGTTATCGATGCCTTGGTACCGATTGGCCGTGGTCAACGAGAATTGATTATCGGGGATCGTAAAACTGGTAAGACATCCCTTGCTATTGATACGATTTTAAATCAAAAGGGTCAGGACATGATTGTTGTCTATGTCGCGATTGGACAAAAAGACTCCACTGTTCGAACCCAGGTTGAAACATTACGTGCCATGGGCGCGTTAGATTATACAATTGTTGTCTCGGCTGGCCCTTCGGAGCCTGCACCTATGCTTTATCTGGCACCTTATGTTGGTGCGGCTATCGGCGAATACTTCATGTATAACGGTAAGAATGTTTTGATTGTATATGATGACTTATCTAAACAAGCGACAGCCTATCGTGAGCTTTCTCTGATCTTGAGAAGGCCGCCAGGACGTGAAGCTTATCCTGGAGATGTGTTCTATCTTCACAGTCGTCTGCTGGAACGTGCGGCCAAATTGAGTGATGAATTAGGTGGCGGATCGATGACTGCTTTACCAATTATTGAAACGCAAGCTGGGGATGTCTCGGCTTATATCCCGACGAATGTTATTTCAATTACCGATGGCCAGATTTTCTTGGATGCGGATCAGTTTTATGCGGGCAATCGTCCAGCGATTGATGCTGGAACCTCAGTATCTCGTGTTGGTGGTGATGCTCAGATTAAGGCGATGAAAAAAGTTTCTGGTACTTTGCGTTTGGACTTAGCATCGTACCACGAACTAGAGGCCTTCGCGCAATTCGGTTCTGATCTTGATGCACCAACGCAGGCCAAACTTGCCCGTGGCCGTCGTACAGTGGAGGTACTGAATCAGCCTTTGCACCAGCCAATGCCGGTTGAACAACAGGTCTTGGTATTGTATGCGCTGACTCATGGGTATTTGGACGATATTGATGTTACTGATATTCAAAGATTTCAAAAAGAATTCGTGGAATTCGTCGGTAACAATAAAACTTACTCTAAATTATTCGAAGCCATTAAAAAAACCGGTAATCTACCAGATGAAAAGGATATTAATGCTGCTATCGAAGATTTTAAGAAGCATTTTGCTAAATCTGTGGAACCAAATGACTACAATGCTCCCGCTGCAAAACAAGGAGCTGCTGAATAATGGCCGGCCTTCAAGATATCCGCAGACGTATTGACTCGACTAAAAAAACCAGCCAAATTACGAGCGCGATGCAAATGGTCAGTTCAAGTAAGCTGAGCCAAATCCAAAAGCACACTTCTGGCTATCTTGATTATGCGAACCATGTTGAGGCAATTGTTGCACATTTAGCCGCAACTCATTTGCTGGATTCGCAGGCTGAAGGCACGATTCCGTTTATTACACAACGACCCGTTAAGAATACAGCTTTGCTAGTCATCACGTCAGATCGTGGATTAGTTGGTGGCTATAATAATCAGGTCTTAAAGCAGGCAGATCAAATTATGGCTGATCAGAAATTGACTACACAGAATACAGTTATCTTTGCCGTCGGTGGTAAGGGGTCTGATTATTATGCCAAAAAAGGTTTCACCATTGCTTTTGAGGATCGTGAAATTACCGATGTTCCAAAGTTCTGGGAAGTCTCACCTTTGGTAAAAGAGATTACAAAGCAATATTCAGCTCATAAGTTTGATGCGCTCGAGATTGTGTATAATCACTTTATAAACCGGCTTCGGAATCAAGTTGTAGACCAATTCGTGCTGCCAATCAGAGCGGAAAATTTTAAACGGGACTCCGAAGGCAATTTATCGGCAGATAAATATAAAAGCAGGGCTCGTGATTATGATTTTGAACCAGCACCGGAGACATTATTGAAAGCAGTGCTGCCTCAATTTGCCCAGTCATTATTATATGGTGCCGTACTTGACTCTAAAACAGCTGAGCATGCTGCATCAGCTAATGCGATGCAAACCGCAACCGATAATGCAAAAGATTTGATTTCTACCCTTGGATTGAAATATAATCGAGCACGACAAGCGGCGATTACCACTGAGATCACTGAGATCACTGGTGGCATGGCTGCTCTACAATAGTACAGAAAGGAGAAATAGATGGCAGAAAAGAAAACAACCGCGAAAGCTAAAACTGACAAAACTGCTAGTACTGTTAAGAAAACTGTGTCTGTGAGTGATCCAGTTTCCAAAGCAACTAACAGTACCGCGTCTGTTTCGAATGAGAAAAATTTGGCTGTGGGTACGATTATTCAGATTATCGGTCCGATTGTTGATGTGCAGTTTCCAGATGATGCGAAACTGCCTGATATCAATAACGCCTTAAAAGTACAAAAAGCTGATGGCACAGAGCTGACCATTGAAGTATCTATCGATCTTGGCGATAATGTTGTTCGGACGATTGCCATGGATTCGACCGACGGGTTAACACGTGGTATGAAAGTATTAGATACCGGTGCGCCTATTGAAGTACCTGTTGGCGACAAAACTTTGGGACGTGTTTTTAACGTTCTTGGCGAGCCAGTTGATGAGGGTGATCCAATTGATGCTAGCGTACCGCGCCATCCGATTCATCGTTCAGCGCCAAAATTTGATGAGTTGACAACTTCAGCAGAAGTTCTTGAAACAGGAATTAAGGTTATTGATTTATTGGAGCCTTATCTTCGTGGAGGGAAGACTGGCCTCTTTGGCGGCGCTGGTGTTGGTAAAACAGTGCTGATTCAGGAATTGATTCACAATATCGCTCAAGGCCATAATGGTATTTCTGTTTTCACAGGTGTCGGTGAACGTACACGTGAAGGAAATGACATGTATTACGAAATGAAGGCAAGCGGTGTTTTGAAAAATACCGCCATGGTCTATGGACAAATGAATGAGCCGCCTGGAGCACGTATGCGTGTGGCTTTGACTGGTTTGACTATGGCTGAAGATTTCCGTGACCAAGAGGGTAAGGATGTTTTATTGTTTATTGATAACATCTTCCGCTTTACTCAAGCGGGTTCTGAAGTTTCAGCTTTACTGGGACGTATCCCTTCAGCTGTTGGTTATCAACCAACCTTAGCAACGGAAATGGGTCAGTTGCAAGAAAGAATCACTTCTACTAAGAAGGGTTCCGTTACTTCCATCCAGGCTGTTTATGTGCCGGCGGATGATTATACTGATCCTGCACCGGCTACGACTTTCGCTCATTTGGATGCAACGACTAACCTAGAGAGATCTTTGACGCAGCAGGGCATTTATCCAGCTGTTGATCCCTTGGAATCGACTTCAAGTGCCTTGACTCCTGAAATTGTCGGAGACGAACATTATGAAGTTGCCATGCAGGTGCAGCATGTCTTGCAGCGATACAAGGAGTTGCAGGATATCATTTCTATTTTAGGAATGGATGAGTTATCAGATGAAGAAAAGACGATCGTTAATCGTGCTCGTCGTATCCAATTCTTTTTGAGCCAACCTTTCTCAGTTGCTGAACAATTTACTGGTGTTCCTGGCCAATATGTGCCTGTAGCTGAGACAGTTCGCGGCTTTAAGGAGATTCTGGAAGGCAAACATGATGATTTGCCAGAAGAAGCCTTCAGAAATGTGGGCACAATTGATCAAGCGATTGAAAAAGCAAAGTCGATGAAGAGCTAAAACTATGGCAGAGAATCTTTCTACAAATGACAATCAACTGACGGCGAATATCGTAACTCCTGATGGAACAGTTTATAATCAATCCGATGTGAGTTTAGCGGTACTCGATACACTTGAGGGCGAGATAGGAATCATGGCAAACCATATTCCAATTGTTGTTGCACTTAAGATTTCGCAGATGCGCATTCATCGTGGGAAAGACGAAGATCTATATACCGTTAATGGTGGTTTTGCCGAATTTTCTAATAATACGTTAACCGTGGTGGCGGATTCAGCGGAAAATGCAAAAGATATTGATGTCAGTCGAGCTCAAGCAGCTGAGGAACGAGCTAAAATTCGTGCCAGAAATGCGCAGACAACGGATGAAAGTGCGCGTGCGCGTGTTGCACTGGCAAGAGCAATTAATCGTATCAATGCTTCTAAAGTTCGATAATAATTTCTTAAAAGACACAGTTTATGTGTCTTTTTTGTATACAATCAAAAGCATGCAGAGTTTATTCCAATTTATGTTTACCTTGGTTTGCGTCTATGTTGCTTTTTGGAGCTTACAAAATATTGAATTCGAAAAAATTGTGTTAAGTAGTGCTAAGAGACAAATACTTATTTTGAGGGCTTTTTTGGCAATTGTGATTGGCTATTTTGTTGCCAATTTTTTCTTAACGATGGGAAATTTAATAATTAGTTTTAGCCAAAGTTTTCAACGGTAGAAAAAATTGCCGTGTTATAATTGACTGCGAGGTTTTATGGCAAAAGATATTGGTATTGATTTAGGAACAGCGAATGTCCTGATCTACGTTGAAGGTCAAGGGATTGCGCTAAATGAACCATCAGTTGTCGCAATCGACGCAAAGACTGATCAGGTTTTGGCGATTGGCTCAGATGCTTATAAGTGGATTGATCGAGGCAATCAGGATATTCGTGTTGTTCGTCCGTTAAAAGATGGCGTGATTTCTGATTTTGATGCAACTGAGGCAATGCTGACTACTTTTGTCAATCAATTGCGTGTCAAAGGCTGGATGAGTCGGCCGAATATTATGATCTGTGCGCCGACAAATATTACTGAGATTGAGCGTAAAGCGATTATTCAGGCGGCTCAATCCGCTGGTGGTGCAAACGTCTATCTTGAGTATGAGCCGAAAGTTGCTGCTGTTGGTGCTGGACTTGATATTTTTGACTTTGTCGGAAGCATGGTGATTGATATCGGCGGTGGTACTTCGGATATTGCCGTCTTGTCGGGTGGGGATATCGTGGCTAGCCAGTCTTTACGGATGGCTGGCGATCAATTAACGCAGGACATTATTCGTTATTTACGTCAGCAGTTTGGTATTTTGATCGGAACACCTATGGCCGAACGCATTAAGCAGGATGTCGGATCTGCCTTGCAAGTAACCAACCCGATTGAGATGACTATTCGTGGACAGGATCTCAATGATGCTAATTCTGTGAAGGGTTTGCCTAAGCAGGTAACCATTGATTCAAACGACATTGAAGAAGCGATGCATGCTACTTTGACGACGATTGTTCGCTCAGCCAAGGAAATTTTGGGACAAATTCAGCCTGGTTTGGCAGGAGACATTATCGATCGCGGCATTATGCTGACTGGTGGTGGTGCTTTATTGGGTTCTAAAGTCAAGGGCGGCGGTATTGACACGCTGCTGCAGCAGGAATTGCATGTTCCGGTTAATATTTCGGACGCGCCTTTGGATAATGTTGCTAAGGGAGCCGGTACCCTACTTGAATACGCAAAACGCGAGCGGCACAATGCACATCAAATCCTGGGCATCGGGAATCCAGCTTACAAGAAAAAACTCGATAAAGAGACACAGATCGAGTCCAATAATATTCACATTAATAAAATAGAAAAGTGATTGATCAAATGTCTAATCGAGAGAAAAATTATCAGGTGGAATTAGTTGAAGAAGGTACTATCTTGCATGTACAAATTGCCGGTGAGACCATTGGTGATGTGACTCAAAAAGATGGTCTGTATTTGGCAAAGAATGTTTGGGATAATTTTTTGGGAGATTTTAAAAAACAAGATCAGGCAGTAATGGCTGTTATTTCCAACTTTAATTTACGTCAAGCTTAACTTAAAAATGCAAAATCCGAATTTAAAAAATAGAGCCGCGACTTTTCGTCGTAAAGATGATTCGCAAATTGATTGGCGAATCATTTTTGTTGTACTCGCGTTGATGGCAGTTGGCTTTGGTGCGTTATTTTTAGCATTGAGAGCTGATTCATCGGTCTCAATTACTCATTCAATGCTGATTCAGTGCTTATGGTGGCTGTTTGGCTGGGGGATAGCTATTTTGCTGATGCACTTGGATGCTGATCAGCTTTTTCGTTTTGCCCCTCTAGCCTACGCCTTAGGTATTGCTTTATTAGTTTTTGTTCTTTTTGCCTATAGCCGGTCCTTAGCGGCATCAACAAATGCAAAGTCTTGGTTAGCTATCGGCAGTTTGACTTTTCAGCCGTCCGAGGTAATGAAACCAGCTTTGATCCTGATGTTATCACGGATTGTATATACCCATAACCAGAGTTATGCCGTTCATACGGTATCTTCGGACTTCCTGTTGATAGCAAAAATGATTGCTTTAACTCTGCCGGTTATCATTTTGATGCAGCTGCAGCATGATTTTGGTTCCACGTTGGTATTTGTTGCCATTTTCGGTGGTATTTTCTTAGTTTCCGGTATCTTAAATCGTATCTTGGTACCCATTACTGCAACTGTTAGTACCATTGCCGCTTTAGCTATATTTGCCGTTACTACGACAACCGGTCGAACTATTCTGACTAATTTAGGATTTCAGGCTTATCAATTTGCTCGTGTTGATGATTGGCTGAATCCCGGAGGTGCGGCAAGTTCTCAAAGCGGTTTCCAGTTGTTTCAATCAATTAAAGCGATTGGATCCGGTCGTATCTTTGGCAACGGTGTCAATAACATTTCTGTCTATGTACCGGTTCGTGAATCTGATATGATTTTTTCCGTTATCGGTGAAGGTTTGGGTTTTGTTGGTGGCTTCGTCGTTATTCTGCTTTATTTTCTGCTCATTTACAGTCTGATCCGCCGTGTTTTTGATACGAAAAATTCTTTCTATGCATATGTTGTCTCCGGCGTTGTCTTAATGGTGCTCTTTCATGTGTTCGAAAATATTGGTATGAGCATCGGCTTGGTTCCGTTAACGGGTATTCCACTACCTTTTATCAGTCAGGGCGGGTCGGCGTTATTGGCTAACATGATTGGAATTGGTTTGACTTTGAGTATGCAGTATCATAACTTTACCAGCGAGTTTGCCAAAAAGGAGACTAGTTTTAAATGATTGATGACCAGATTGCATTAATTAAAGATACGGTTATTCAAGCTCGGAAGAAATTGGCGAACGGCCAGATTTATCAGTCTCTAAATGGCCAGCTGGAAAATCTGGTTGGCAGTCTGTCCAAAAGATCGAAGACGATTGTTAAACCCGTCGATGGCGGTGATTCTGCTTTGGCTTTAATGCAGAAAACGTCAGAGAAGTTTATTCAGGTTAAAAAAGTATTGCTGACCGATGACCAGTTGTTTGAAATTTTGAGGCAATTGGCTTCGACCAATCCTGCTTATCGTGACCGCGGTGCTTTTTATTTTCTTTCTGATCTTATTTCCAACAAAGCGTTGAGTCCCGAACAGATGCGTTGGATTGCAAATTATCTAGTAGCCGATGAGCGTTTGTTCGGGCATATTTTAGAGCCATTGAATGATGGGGTTTTTCAGAGGTCTTTCTCACTGCTCATCTTGGGCCAGCTATTAAGTGCGGATATTCAGCAGAATTTCATTGATACGCAATTGCGCGACCGGATCATTAATCAAGTTGCTGCCTATGCTTTGTTGGAACAGGATGGCCGTGGTTTTGTTGGTGAAAAAGGATGGGCTCATGCCTTCACTCATTTGGGAAATGTTTGCAGCAACCTTTGCAGCAGTCCGAAAGTTCGCCGCACCGACAAAATTTTGCTGCTGGCAACACTGTTGGTGGGCTATCATAATGCACCGGTACCATTCGTGGCCGGCGAAGATGCGCGTATCGCAGCTTATTTGGCAGAGATCACAAATCTCAATGAAATATACGAAGATTATTTTCTGCGAGTCTTAAAATTCTGGCATCAAGGATTAACTGCCCAGATGGCTGTTACGACTGAAGCCGGATGGAATAAAATTTATAATCGTAACCGTTTGCTGCAGCAGCTTTTACTGCAAAAAGACGCTTTTCCAGGTTCAATTGTTGATTATATTGAAAGCACCCGCGACTATTTAAACTAATTGACAAGTGAATCAAGATGTGAGATTCTTAAGATTCTAGGAATTCGTTTTTTAATTTTTAAATAATCATTAGGAGCAGTTATGACTGAAAAGGTACGAGTTGGTCTTTTTTTTGGCGGGAATTCTTCGGAACACGATGTCAGCAAGAGGTCAGCGAAAAATTATTACGATGCGCTGGATCCTGAAAAATATCAGGTTTTTCCTGTCCTAATTTCTAAAGACGGCGACATGGTTGATACCGAAACTTCCAAAAGAGTATTGTTTGGCGAAGATGAGGACCAGCTGCTTAAAACAAAGCCGCAAATGGATTCAGGTATTCTATCCTCAATCAATGCGATTAAAGATTTAAAACTGGATGTGTTATTTCCCTCGGTACACGGCAATTTAGGTGAAGATGGCACTTTGGCTGGGCTTTTTCGATTACTGAAAATACCCTATGTGGGTGCAAATTTAAAGGCACATGCAATCAGTTTTGACAAGGTTATTACAAAAGAGCTGATGACGGTTAATCACGTCCGAAACACGGCTTATGTTGTTCTATTTAAGTCAGATAGTGATCATCCAAGCTGGGAAGAATTGGCTGCAAAATTAGGTGAAACGGTTTTTGTTAAAGCTGCCAACCAAGGCTCTTCTGTGGGCATTTCGCGTGTGACCAATGCTGCAGAGTATCGGCGTGCTTTGGCAGATTCATTCCAATATGATGAAAAGGTAATTGTTGAGGCAGCGGTTAAGAATCCAACTGAGCTGGAAATTGGTTTAATTGGCAATGATAAAGTGGTGGCTAGTCCCATTGGTGCACATTGGGCACCGGGACAGAATGATGGTAATGGCTGGTTTGATTATGATAATAAGTTTATCGATAACTCAAAGATGAAGTATCAGATCCCAGCTCAGATCGGGGATGAAAAGAGCCGAGAATTAACAGATATGGCCATTAAAGCCTATCGGATTTTAGGTATTAAAGGCTTTGCCCGCATTGATTTTTTGATGAGTGAGGATGGAGAAATCTTCCTTGGCGAGCCCAATACTCTCCCTGGTAACACAAACATGAGTCTTTTCCCGATTTTGTTTGAATCAGCTGGTATGAGCAGAAAAGCGCAAGCTGAAAAACTGATTGAGCTGGCTTTTGAAGAATTCGACCGTCAAAAACAGATTAGTTATTCATTTACAGAGCTAGGTTCGGAGAAACTCGGCGAATTCGATATTAAGAAGTAAACATATTAGTCTCTTTAGACTCTGAAAACACAGGTTTTGCCGCGGCTTCAGAGTTTTTTATTAGACCGATGATTCTTAGCAGGAACACGACTGTTAGAATGAAATTAATGGCAAAAACACTTTTATTAATCGATGGTAATTCACTAGCTTTTCGCGCTTTCTATGCAATGTACAATCAAGTGGATCGCATGATTGCCCACGGCGGGCTTCATACGAATGCGCTGGTAGCTTTTAACAATTTTTTTGATCAGATTGTCGAAAAAATGGAACCTGATTATGCACTAGTTGCTTGGGATGCCGGTAAAGGTTCCACGACTTTTCGCGGGAAAATTTTTCAGGATTATAAAGGCGACCGGCAGACAACACCGCCGGAGTTGTCGGAGCAGTTTCCCTATCTCAGAAAAATGGTTGATTTGCATGGTATTCATTCTTATGAATTGCCAGGATATGAAGCTGATGATATTATCGGTACTTATGCTAAATTAGCTGAGCAGGCAGGCCTGAAAACAACGATTATAACGGGTGATCGTGACTTGACGCAATTGACAACGGATAATGTTTCTGTCAATGTCACTAAAAAAGGTGTCACGGATTTAGATGTTTACACACCGAAATTTTTAGCAGAAAAATGGGGCGGGATCACACCGGCCCAAGTTATCGAAATGAAAGCTCTGACTGGCGATACGTCCGACCATTATCCTGGTGTCACGAAAGTGGGAGAAAAAACCGCTATCAAGCTGATTAACGAATATGGCAGTCTTGACGGTATTTATGCCAATATTGACAGCATGAAGGCTTCCAAGTTAAAAGAAAATCTTCTGAACGATAAAGCGACTGCTTATCAGGCACACGAGTTAGCGACGATTAAAACAGATGTACCGGTCGAATTCGATTTAACTGATTTGAAGAATCAGGAAATTAATTACAAGGAATTGGTCCCTTTTTATGAAGAACTGGATTTTAAAGTTCAACTAGCCAAAATTCATTCTATGCAAAAGGCCGGCATGATTGAAGAAAAACAGCAGTCAGACGAATCACCGGACAAGATGGTTGAACTCACTGCAGCTAATCTTGATCATTTGGCTTCAATCAAGGATTATTTGACGATTTATTTTGAAACTGATTCGGATAATTATCATGTAGCCAATATCGTTGGCTTTGTGATTGGCAATCAGCAGGAAGGCTATTTCGCCTCCCGAGATTTGACCTTGCTCCAAGAGCCAGCGGTCAAAGACTTGTTCAATAGCAAACTGCCGAAATATGTTTTTAATGCAAAAGAGCTGACGATATTATTGGAACGTCTTGGCTTAACTGCTAACAATATCGATTTTGACTTTCTCTTAGTTGCTTATTTATTGGATACGACTGATAACGATAATCAGCTATCCACTCTGGCCAGCCGCTTTAATTTATTTCTTGAATCGGATGACGATGTTTATGGCACTGGTGCTAAATTTCAGATTCCAGCTGATGATGAGACTTTGTTTAATCATTTAGCTGAGAAGGCAGCTACGATCAGCAAGTTGCATGAACCGGCAATGAAAAAGTTGACTGAAAATCAGCAAGTAGATCTCTATCGGCAAATCGAGCTGCCGCTTTCAGATGTGCTCGCGAAAATGGAGTTTACTGGTATCAAGCTGGACCAACCAGAGCTGGCAGCACTGGGCCGAGAATTCAAACAGCGTATTGCTGAGCTGGAAAAACAGATTTATGAGGAAGCTGATGAAGAGTTTAATATTAATTCTCCTAAACAGCTAGCTGATCTGCTATTTGTGAAAATGGGCGTGCCGCCGATCAAAAAAACGAAGACGGGTTATTCAACGGCAGCCGGTGTTTTGGATGAATTAGCTGAACACTATCCTTTTGTACAATTAATCTTGCAATACCGCCAATTAGCTAAATTGAATTCGACTTATGTCAAAGGGCTCTTAGAAGTTGTTAATCCAAAAGACAGCAAAATTCACACACGATATCTCCAAACGCTGACTCAGACAGGACGGCTTTCATCGGTTGACCCGAATATGCAGAATATTCCTGATCGTGACGAAGAAGGTAAACGGATTCGCAAGGCTTTTGTACCAAGCCAGCCTGGTTGGAAAATTTTTGGTGCTGATTATTCCCAGATCGAGTTGCGTGTTTTGGCACATGTGACAGGGGATGCTAATTTAAAAAAAGCTTTTGAGACAGGTGAGGATATTCACGCGGCTACTGCTAGATCAATTTTTGGCCTTGACTCGAAGACTGAAATTAGTTTTGATCAGAGGCGGATGGCCAAAGCGGTTAATTTCGGAATTGTCTATGGCATATCGGATTTTGGCCTTGCTCAGCGCTTGGGTATCTCGCGGCAAGCCGGAAAAGAAATTATTGAAACCTATTTTCGCGAATTTCCCAGTGTGAAAATCTGGATTGACGCCATCATCGCGCTGGCGCATAAGCAGGGGTTTGTTGAGACGATCGCACATCGCCGCCGTTACCTGCCGGATATCCACAGTAAAAATTTCAATTTGCGTTCTTTTGCCGAAAGAACCGCGACAAATACGCCGATTCAGGGTTCAGCAGCCGACATTATTAAAATTGCCATGATCAAGATGCAAGAGGCGTTGACCTCAAAAGATCTGCAGGCTCGCATGCTGCTGCAAGTTCACGATGAATTGATTTTTGAGGCGCCTGAAAGCGAGATCAAAATTTTAGAGAAATTAGTACCTGCTGTGATGGACTCAGCTGTCAAACTGAATGTTCCTTTACGAGTCGAGGCGCATTATGGAGCGAATTGGTATGACGAAAAATGAATTGGATCAGCGTGCCGACAAATTAGGCGAACACTGGGATCTGCTAAACAAACGTCGAGAAATAATTGGCCAAAAAAAGCGTGGTCAAGCTTTTTCTGCAGGTGAATGGCACTTGGTTGTTAACGCAACTATTTTCAATTTTAAACATGAAATACTTTTGCAGCAGCGCTCATTTAATAAAATTGGTCGGCCTGGTGAGTGGGATTTGGAAACTGGCGGATCTGCTTTAGCTGGGGAAACATCCTTGGATGCAATTCGGCGTGAGGTCAAAGAAGAAATTAATTTGCAATATGACTTCAAAACAGAAAATTTTGTTGAAAGTTTTCGTAATTGGCCGGTTTTCGATGATTGGTATGCGATAAAAGTTGACTTGCCATTAGCATCCTTTCAAATTCAAAAATCTGAAATCGAGCAGATTCGATACGTTCCGATTGGCGAACTGACACAGTACATTTCTGATGACAATCTGCCCTATGTCAAAAAAGCAGAGTCAGTAATATTTGGAGGAAACAATGCCTGAATTGCCTGAAGTGGAAACAGTCCGCCGTGGCCTGAGCAATTATTTTGCTAACGAGAAAATCGTTTCTGTAAAAATTCTTTATCGCAAATTATTGCTGGGCGACCCGGAAAAATTTATCCAGCAAGTGACTGGCAGCCTTGTCCGGCAAGTAGACCGGCGCGGCAAATTTCTTCTTTTACGGTTAGATAATCAGCAGACGATTATTTCCCACATGCGCATGGAAGGCCGCTACGCAATTGAAGACGATAGTGCTCAACCTAGAAAGCACACCGAAGCCATTTTTAAGCTAGCCAACGGCTCACAGATATTTTATGATGATACGAGAAAATTCGGTAAAATGCAGCTGGTGGCCACTGGCCAAGAGACCAAAGAAGTCAGATCTTTAGCTACGATGGGGCCGGAACCGACCGAAACTACTTTGACCTTGAATTACTTATTTGCTCGTTTGCAAAAATCCAAAAAGGCCATCAAAGGCTGGCTTTTGGATCAGAATAATCTGGCTGGTTTAGGTAATATTTATGCTGACGAGGTCCTTTGGATGAGCAAAATCAGCCCATTGCGGCCTGCTTGTGAAATCAGCCGACAAGAGGCAGAAGTATTGCGTGAGAATATCATTCATGAGCTGACTTTTGCAATTGATCAGGGCGGTTCAACTGTCCACTCCTTTATTGATGCGTCCGGACATGCCGGACATATGCAGGATAAACTGCACGCATATGGCCGTGTTGGTCAGCCATGCCAGCGGGATGGGTATGAGCTTATTAAAATAAAAGTTGCACAAAGAGGAACGACATATTGTCCACATTGTCAGAAATGAAAATTAAAAAAATTGGTTTAACCGGCGGCATCGGCAGTGGTAAAACAACTGTCGCTAAAATTTTTGCTGAATTAGGTTATACGATTATCGATGCTGATCAAGTAGCACACGAGGTTGTAATGCCTGGCCGTTTTGAATTAGAAGAAATTAAGAATGCGTTCGGGATTTCTGTCATGAAAGGCGCCTCTTTGGACAGGAAAAAATTAGGCCAAATGGTTTTTGCCGATCCACGTGCTTTGAAGAAATTGAATGCTATCTTGCAGCCGTCAATTAAGCAGCTGATGCAGATGCGCATGGAATTCTTGGAAAACGAGGGACGCGTCCATACGCTGATCGTTGATATTCCTTTGTTGTACGAGCGTCATTGGGAAAGGGATTTGGATACAGTTATCGTTGTGGACGCTGATAAAAAAACACGTATTGACCGTATTATGCAGCGGGATCATCTTTCTCAACAGGATGCTGTTAACCGTATCGCTGCTCAAATGCCTTTGGCTCAAAAAGCTGCCATGGCAGATTTTGTGATCGAAAACACTGGCGACAAAGATGCCTTGAAACAATGCGTGCTACAATTTATTTCTGAAAATAGTTTACAAGCATGATCGAAAATACGACACAATTGAAGGCTTATTGGGATTTTAGCAGCCGGTCTGTATCATTAAGCCAACAATCTTTGCAGCGCTTGACGATGCTATATCTGCCTTTAATCGGCAGTGATGCCTTGGCTTTGTACCTGCAGCTGGCAGTAAATGGTCAGCAAAAAGGCCAACTAAACGATCTGCTCGACTGCCAGAATATTTCGCTGACCGATTTTGACAGAGCGAAAAAAAAATTAGAAGCCTGCGGACTGCTAGACAGTTATCTTCAAGATGCTTCGCTCACTTTTGATGTCAAATTGCCGCTATCGGAACAGGCATTTTTAAGTGACGACTTGCTGGCCAGTTTTTTTTATAGTCTTGTCGGACAGGACACTTTTTCTCAATTATTGGAAAAAACAAAACAGGACAATTTATCTCCTAGCGGTTTGAAGAGCAATGCTAATTTTTATGAAGCGTTTGGCAGCCTGCACTTACAAAATGTACCAGATCAGGATCGATTGAGTCGGGCTAAACAAGCTGAAAAGGCGCCATTGCAGGCGGTTGATTTCAATTTTTCTTTGGTTGAACAGAACCTTAAGAAATATGGTGTTTCCGAACAGGAAGTTACCAAAGAACATAATTTTATCCTGGCTCAGCATTTGATCTATGGCTTTAACGAAGAACAACTGTTGGGATTGTTAGCCAAGTCGCTGTTAATTGATGATAAGACCATTGATCACGGCCTTTTTTTCCAGCAGCTTAATCAGTACAGACAGGCCGGCAAAACGCAGCCAGTGTTTGTTTTGCCACCATCGCCTCAAACAGAGCCTAGGACCAAGTTATCCGCCGATGAGCAGGCTTTAATTCAAGCAGCTAAAGAACTGCGGCCCTACGTTTTTTTGGGACAGCTCAAGGCCGACAAGGGCGGTATCATCACCAGCTCAGAGCAAAAAATTCTGCAGCAGCTTTTGGATCTGGGCCTTGCACCGGAAGTGATCAATATTTTGATTCACCAGGTTCTGATCGGGTTGGAATCCAGCAATCTGCCCGGTCCGCTTTCACAAGCTATCGCGGATTCATTTCTACAAAGCAAGGTGAAAACGGCTCAAGATGCCGTTTTATCAATTAAAAACCGTCAGCAAAAGCAGTTGCAAAAACGCAGCTATAATAAAAAATCACCTCTTCAGAAAGAAAAGAAGATGAATTACGGCAACACTCAAAAAACGGATAATCAATTGGCCTCAGAGGCTTTGGCCAAGTACCAGCAGGAAAAGAAGGATAAATGACACTCGAAGATCTTTTAAAAAACTCTCAAGTTGCGCAGTTTGTTGCAACGCAGCACTTATCGGCTGATCGTGGGTTATTGGAGACTAACAGCGGTGTTCTGTCTGATTTTGTGGATCAATTAGCACACCCTTTATTTCCTGATTACCGTCCGGAGCTTGTTTTGCTGGATGGCCGAATTGATATTTTTTATCAGAAAACCACTGCGAGTCCTCAGGGAAACAGTCTCCGTATCGGTCAAGCGGCCAGTCTGTTCAAGGTGTCTTTTTCGGATTTTGAAATTGATGAGCAGCGTAACCAAGCTTTGATTTCAGCGATAAATTTTGCAGAAACATATAGTAAGACAAAAAAATTCCATAAGGGCATCTACTTGTGGGGCAATTTTGGTGTAGGAAAAAGTTATTTGATGTCAGCGCTGCTTAATGAGCTTGCCATGAAAAATATTAAAACGGCTTTTGTGAATTTTTCGGCTTTGATTACACGGTTGAATGATTTGCAGATGCTGGAAAAACAGCGGTTGATTCGACGAATTTCACAGGCCGAGGTGCTGGTGATTGACGATATCGGTGCCGGTGATTTAACCACTTGGGTAAGAGATAATGTGCTGGCAGCTATTCTCGATAGCCGAATGAATGATTTGCGGCCAACTTTTTTCACCTCCAATTTTGATATGAAATCACTTGAAGAACAGTATTTGGCTGTTGCACGCGGTGTCTCTGAGCCAATTAAGGCAGCTCGCATTATTGAAAGAATCAAATTTTTGTCGGATCCGATTGAAATGGGTGGAAAGAGCCGCCGATAATCAATCTTATCAGTCAATATAAACTGTAAAAATCACGCGTGTCTTGTCGTCAACTTGGTATGAACATTCTGTCGAACGGTGTGTCTGCTGCTGGATTTCCTGTGCCAAAAAACCGGCTTCAAGAAAAAAAGAGGGTTCTTCAGTGGCTAAACGTCTGATTTTGATAATTTCACCACTTAAAAGCCAAGTCTCTTTGTCTTCCTTTTGAGACGAAATTTCAATGTCGCCCCAACCAGCGGCGTGAAAGAATTCCTGAATGCCGTTTAGGGTCTTAGTAAAGAATTGGCGGGCCACTTCCTTGCCGGCGTAATAAAGAATATCGTTGGCATCGTCGCTCAGGATGTCATTAAGGATACCGTCCCGGAGTAAAGCCAGTGAGAAGGCCGTTTGATTATTTGCAATTTCTGATAGATTTTTAAACGCGTCTTTTTTCACATCATTTAGTATAGCTTTTTGGTACTCAGCATAAAAGATTTTGAAACATTCTATACTGTAGGTATGGATAATCGTGGAATTGGATATATTGACTCAGGCTTGGGCGGATTAACTGTTGTCGCTGAAGCATTAAAACAAATACCGAATGAATCGGTCTATTTTGTCGGGGATGAAGCCCGCCTGCCGTATGGCCCGCGCCCACATGCCGAGATTGTAAAATTCAGTCTGCAAATGGCGGATTTTTTGGTTAAAAAACATGATATTAAAATCTTGGTGGTCGCCTGTAATACGGCTACTGCACAGGCTCTGCCGGATTTAAGGGCACATTTGTCGATTCCGGTCATTGGTGTGATTTATGCTGGCGCTATCAGCGGGATCAACGCAACGAGAAATCTGCATATTGATATTGTTGGGACTCAGTCCACTGTGGATTCAAAAGCCTATTACAATACCCTCAAATCCTTAAATGCCAATCTAATAGTTAGGCAAAAAGCACTGCCGGATTTCGTTCAGATGGTCGAACATGATTTAGCCGGCACCAAACAGGCTCAGGCGACTGTGTACGAACAGCTGCATGACTGGGTGAATGAAACGGTTGACGGCCAAAAAGCAGATGCCTTGGTTTTGGGCTGCACGCATTTTCCGATTTTGACCAAAGAAATCAGTGAAGCTTGTGGTTCGGATGTCACAATTGTGGATCCGGCCATTGCAGAAATTGGGCAGGCGGTCGAGATTTTAAAAGCCGATGATGCTTTGCACGATTCGAAAAAAATCAATCCGCACAGTGAGGATACCTTTTATACTACGGGCAGTATTGACCGTTTTGCTAAATTTGCAAAACGCTGGCTAGGTAATGCTAACTTAACTGTCAAAGAGTTGAAAATTAATCAGCAAGGCCTTTTTGAATGAATTATTTAATTTTCAGCGATAGCCATGGCGATCGGGATACCTTTCAGTCGATTTTAGATTATGGCCGCCAAGATCCTCAGCTGGCAGCCGTTTTTTATAATGGGGATTCAGAATTTGACGCATCAGATCCTGTTTGGCAAGGTATTCACGCCGTCTTAGGCAACATGGATTATGATTCACGATATCCAGTGGAACAGGTTTACAAAAATCCTCAAGACCATCTTACAATTTATCAGACACATGGGCATTTGCAGCGGGTTGCATACGGTTTGACAGCTTTGAACCGGGACGCTGAGAAAGTTCATGCGGAGATTGTTCTTTTTGGGCACACGCACATTCCTTTTGCACAGATGCATGATAATAAGCTGTTTATCAATCCGGGTTCGCCGAGTTTTCCAAGAGGTCCGCAGCGCAAAATAGGCGGCACTTTTGCCATATTAAAGGTCAACCCAGCGTTTTTCCAACTTGATTTTTACACGCGGGATTTTCAGAAAATTACCGCTTGGGCACGCAGATTTTCAAGATAATCAGTCAAAAAACTAGGTATAATAAAGGCAACAAGAGGAGGAAACATGGAACTTGGTCAAATAGCCGCACTGATTGCCGCAATTGCGTTTGCCATTCTGGTCATTGCGATCGTCGTTGTTTTAATTTCAATTAATCGGACTGTGTTAATTTTAAAAAAGCACATCGAACCAATCGCAAGCGACGTCGACCAGATGACCTCAACCACAAAGTCGCTGCTTAAGGATATGACCAGCAAAGTTGCTCGTTTGGATCCAGTTGTGCAGGCAACAGCAGATTTAGGTTCAACTGTTAGTCATTTTACAGACAAGATTAATAAAAAGAAAACCGAAGTTGTCGATAAGAAGACTAAAGTCAAGAAAATGGTAAGCGGACTTGCAGATTCGGCAATTAAATCAGGCGTGCTTTTCACGGTCGGCCAAGCAGCTCTGAATCGTTTCAAAAAAAGTCGTGCAAGGAAAGGATAAAAGATGGCAAAAGGATTAATAGCAGGAATATTGGCAGGTGCTGCGGCTTATGCCGCTTTTAAGGCATTGCCACAAGCAAAACAGGAAGAATTGACGCGCAAAGCTAAGGAAGCTGGCAGCAAATTGAAAGATTTGGGTTATGATGCCGCTTATGCCGGTGCTGATTTAGCTGGTGATTTGACAGAAAAGGCCAAAAATAAGGTCGGCGAATTAGATGAGCAGTTGAAGAACTCTAAATATGCCGATAGTTATCAAGACCTGAAAGATAAGGCTGGCGACTTTGCTGAAAAGGCCTCCCCATATTTAGAAAGAGCTAAAGATACAGCAGGTGATTTGTTAGACAAAGCTGCGCCCTATACAGAAAAAGCCAGAGAAGCCATGACGCCTTATGTGGAAAAAGCTAAGGAAACCGTTGATGATCTGCGCCAGCACTTTTCTAAAGAAGATATCGATTTAGAAGAAGACGATGCCCTAAAAGACGATCTAACCAAAGATACGCCGGCACCAGACAAAAGCGACGACGATACAAAAGACAAATAATAATTTAGCAGCTAGGACTTGATCCTAGTTTTTTTTGTAACGAAAATTAAATAAGAATTGTAAGCGTTTGTAATCTCTTTTAATTATCGTTATGATTATTTATACTAGGTAGAAGTGATGTCAGAAAATAAGCAACCAACAATTTACGATGTATCCGAAAGAGCCGGTGTCAGCTTAGCTACGGTCAGTCGTGTCGTTAATAATAACGGCAAAGTTAAAGAAGAAACAAGAAGGAAAGTCCTTAAAGCAATCAAAGAGTTGAATTACCGTCCTAATGCCATGGCAAAGGGATTGGCTAGTTCTAAAACAACGATGGTGGGCATGATGGTACCTGATTTGACAGATTTGTATTTTGCTGAATTGGCACAAGGTATTGATGCTGTTGCTAAAATTTACAACTATTCGGTCTCTTTGTCTGTTTCGGATAATAATCCCACTGCTGGGAAAGAGGCTTTTGAGACTTTGATGTCTCAGCATGTAGACGGGATAGTCTATATTGGCAATCAGACTTCTCAAGAAATGTTCGACTTATTGAAGAGCTCGCCAGTACCAGTCGTGTTCGCCGGTTCGGTCGCACAAGATGGTAAACTGCCATCGGTTAATATCGATTACGTTCAGGCTTTTCAGCAGGCTGGCAATATTTTGAAACAGCATTTGTCAGACACACAAATTGCGCTTGTCGATAATCCTGGAGAAAGCGGCTTGTCTGCGTTGAGGCAGCAGGGTTTTCTGAAGGCTGTCAGCAAGGGCAAAATATACGAGTCAGAGGACGATTACCGTTCTGGCTATAATCTCGCCCATCATTTGTTGGAAGACGGCATAAAGGGCGTTATCGTCGGCGAGGATGAACCTGCGATTGGTATTTTGAATTATATGCTGGATAATCATGTGCAAGTACCAAATGATTTTCAGATTATTTCGTCAAACGACACCAAACTTGTCAAAATGACACGACCGGCCGTTTCATCGGTTACACAGCCGAAATTTGATATCGGTGCTGTGTCGATGCGCCTGTTGACCAAGCTCATGTCTGGCGATCCTGTTGATGATCCGACTGTTATTCTGCCTCATGAATTTGTTCTTAAAGATACAACTCTTTAAAAAATGCTTGCAAATTTATTTAGATTCCTATAAAATATTTCTTGTTGCTGTTAAGCAATGCCCCTTTAACTCAGCTGGTTAGAGTAGGGGATTTTTAATCCCAAGGTCCCCGGTTCGAATCCGGGAGGGGGCACTAGATGCAAATCTGGTGTCCTTGGGAATAACCGCCGTCATGGCGGTTTTTTTGTGCCTAAATGCCGGTGTGATGGGGGCTGCTGCTATTGTGTTCTAACTGTTCAAACGGTGCTTGACGGGGAACCTGGGCTGGTAAATGCACAATCATTGCAAACAAAAGTCCTGTATCCATTGAAAAAAGAATCGGTATATGGTTTACTTACTAAAAGTAAGATAAAAGGAGCATTAGTGATGGATACAATCAGTTTCGGTTTGGATATCTTTGGTGATTTAGCTTTTGATGACAAGGGCCAATTAACAACTTATGCGCAAGCAATCAGGCAAGTCCAAAGGGAAGGCATTTTAGCGGACCAGCTTGGTGTTGATATTTTTGCCTTGGGCGAACACCATCGGCCGGATTATGCGATTTCCAGTCCTGAAATGGTTTTGGCTGCGATTGCCAGTCAGACCAAACGCATCAAATTGTCTTCTGGCGTGACTGTATTGAGTTCCGATGATCCGGTCAGAGTGTTTGAGCGTTTTGCAACGCTCGATGCCGTCTCTAATGGACGGGCCGAAATTATTTTGGGCCGTGGTTCTTTTACAGAATCGTTCCCGCTTTTCGGCTACGATTTGACCGATTATAATGAGCTATTTGAAGAAAAGACAGCTCTTTTTAAACAGCTTTTATCAGAAAAACCAGTGACTTGGCAAGGAAAAATGCGTGCACCATTAAAAAATGCTGACGTTTTCCCAAAGACGGCCGGAGGTAATATCAAAACCTGGGTTGGGGTCGGTGGTTCTCCGGAATCAATCATTCGAGCTGCCAGATACAGTTTTCCGGTGGTTTTAGCTGTGATTGGTGGAGCACCTGAAAGATTCAAGCCTTACATTGATTTATACCACCGAGCTGCTGAAAAATTGGGTACGACAATCGGTCCTGTTGGCATCCACTCGCACGGATTTATTTCTGATAATAACGAAGAGGCTGTTAATGGCGCTTGGCGGACGATTCGTGCCATGTTAGACAAAATAGGAAGCGAAAGAGGCTGGGCCGCGATGTCAGAAGAACAGTTTCAGCAAGAAATTTTAAATGGCTCCTTGTATGTCGGAACGCCTGAAATTGTTGCTGGAAAAATTGCTCGTGTGATTAAAAATCTGCAGCTGCAGCGTTTTGACTTGGTATATGGTGCCGGGAAGCAGACAATTGCAGAGCGTTTGCAAACGATTACTTTATACGCCAATGAAGTTATTCCAAGAGTGAAATTCTTGTTAAAGGACGAAAAGGAAGTTTATTAATGGCAGACAAATTGGGGATTTTAGGTTTTGGCAAACTGGGTACGGTGCTTGGCCAATTAGCTGTTAGGGCCGGTTATGATGTCTACATTGCTGGCTCCGGTACAACAGATAAAATTGCGCTGACTGCTGACATATTGCTGCCCCAAGCTCACTTGATGCTAGCAAAAGAACTGCTTGGACAAGTTGATGTTGTGATTCTGGCATTTCCTTTGGGCAAGTATCGAACACTGGACCCGCTACTTTTCAAAAATAAAATTGTGATCGACGCCATGAATTATTGGTGGGAGACTGATGGCCGGCATCCTGAATTTCAAGACCCCGTCTTGTCGACGAGCGAAATGGTGCAAGCTCATTTAAATCAAAGCCGTGTCGTGAAAGCTTTTAATCATATGGGTTATCATGACCTGCTTGATTATGCTGACCAGTCAGATCCGAAAAAAGCCATCGCTGTAGCCGCTGATGATATACTAAGCCGCGCAGTTGTGGCAGAGATTGTGAAACGGCTAGGTTTTCAGCCAGCGATTTTGGATTCGCTCGCTGAAGGGATTAAATTAGAACCTGGAACGAACGTGTTTGGTGCCGATTTTAATCGAGCAGAATTGCTAAACGCGATTGATCACTATTTTGAAACGGATTTTGGCAAAAAAATCCTTCAAAGCAGCAAAAAACATTCTCTTTAAACTAAAACTTAGACATTTTGTTTGAGTTTTTTTGTTGCTCAAAAAGATATAAAGGCTAAGATTGCTGCTAGCGAGATTCAATCGATCCTTTATTTTAACCGCTTGTTGGCCTTTTTCGACCACTCATCGGCAGCGAACCTTTTCAGCATTGCTAGTTGTTTACACTTTTTCTTGTCGCAAAGAGACGGAGGATGTGTGGATGATAGACGTGTTAAAAGTACAAGGATTAAAGAAAAACTACAGTCATCGTCAAGCGGTCAAAGGCATAGATTTGACTATTAAAAAAGGCGGTTCCTTAATTGCTTTTTTGGGCCCAAACGGAGCCGGAAAATCGACAACGATTAAGATGCTGACAACTCTTTTAAAGCCGACGGCTGGCAGTATTGAAATCAATGGCCAACAGCTGCCAGAAAAAATTCGTGAGCAGATTGCTGTCGTTTTTCAAGAAAGTGTCATGGATGCAGATTTGACGGTCCGGGAAAATTTACTGGTTCGTTGGAAATTATATCGAGGCCAATCCAAAAACGGCGTGTCTGAACTGATCAATCAAGTTCATGCACAAGACTTTCAGAATCAAAAATACGGATCGCTTTCTGGCGGGCAAAAACGGCGTGTTGATATTGCTCGAGCTCTGATTAATCAGCCTAAAATTCTCTTTTTGGACGAACCGACGACTGGCTTGGACATTCAAACGCGCAGCTTAATTTGGCAGATGCTGTCATTAATGCGTAAAAAAGAGGGGATGACGATCTTTTTGACAACTCATTACTTAGAAGAGGCTGAACAGGCTGATCAAGTCGATATCATTGATCATGGTCAGATCATCGCGCAGGGTACAGCTGCAGATTTAAAAAAACGTTTTGCAAAAAGCCAATTAACACTTTTTTCTGATGAACTGCCGCAACTCAATCAGCAGCTTCCCAAACAGTTTAGCCGCCAGCTGACTGATTGGAAAATTGTTGTGCGAGTGGATAACGCTGCAGACGCAATTCATTTATTATCGGATTTTGCCGATAAAATTAAAAATTTTGAATTCCGTCCAGGCATGATTGACGATATGTTTATGGCTTTGACAGGGAAGGAGATCCGTTAATGTTAGCTATTACCGAAAGAAATCTTAAATTGTATTTTAGAAATCGTGCGAGTGTCCTTTTTTCGCTGATGAGCGCTTTGATCGTGCTGGGACTCTATCTTGTTTTTTTGAAAAACGGCATGCAAAAAAATTGGTCGAATCTGCCTGATGCGATTCAATTACTTGATCCTTGGCTCATAGGCGGCATGATGTCTGTCACAGCGACGACGGCAAGTCTCAATGCCATTGAACAGTTAGTCCGTGATCGGCAAGGGCATCAGTTGCAGGATTTTCTTGTCACGCCAACCAAATCAGCTTGGATTCAATTGGGTTATTTTTTAAGCGCAGTCTTGATTGCGGTGATTATGCAACTGGCTGTGTTGTTGGTCGCTGCCGGTTATTTCGGTTTTGCCGACAAAATTCAAATAAGACTAAGGACACTGCCAGCTTTGATAGCGATTATTTTTTTGAACGGATTGTGTGCAACAGCCTTGAATCTTGCGATTATTTCTTGTGTCAAAAAAGTAACAACTTTGTCGATTATTGGATCCATTGTCGGAACAGCCTCAGGATTTTTAGCGGGTATTTATATTCCCATCGGTACACTGCCAGCTTTTGCTCAAAACTTGATTAAGCTTTACCCTGGCGCTTATTCAGCGTCTCTCTTTCGACGAATTTTAATGCAGCCCCAGATTGTCGTTTCTTTTCGCCATGTCAAAGAAGGGCAATTGGCCTTGTTTAAAAAAATGCTGGGCATTGGTTATCAATGGGAATCTATGACCACCTTTACTCAAGAATTTATTGTCTTAGCGGCTGTGACGGTCATTGCCTTAGTGCTAGTGCTTGCCAAGAACCGTTGGGTCAACAGCAGACAGGCGTGAGCGCCGCAAGTGTTTTATAATGACTTTATTTTATAAGGGAGGCCGATTTGCATATTTCTTTTTTACCCAATAAAACCTTGCCGGCCAATCAAGTTAATATCGTCATCGAAGCAGTGGCATATACGGCCGAGATTCAAAAAATCAACGATTATTTGGACAAGTACGACAAAATTAGCGACATTTTGTCTTTTAATGACGGCGAGTCCGTTAGAGTGGTTCATCAGAAAAATATTATGTTGATTGAGGTGTTTCATGATGAATTGAGGGTGACGAGCGACGCAAGCGTTCTGACGGCTCGTGGTAGGTTCTATAAAATTTTAGAGCACTTAGATAGTGATTTTATTCAAATCGGTCGTGCCACAGTCATCAATCTTAATTTTCTGCAATCCTTGGAAACTGTTTTTATCGGCAATCCGGTCGCAGTTATGACTAATGGTCAGAAATTGCCGATCAGCAGAAGATATCTTGTTAATTTGAAACATAAATTAGGGATTTGACCAGGAGCCTCATGTTGAAAAAAGTTATCAGATATATTTTAATCGGGATTGGTTTTGCATCATCAATTTATTTGATTGGCAAACTTTTCTCCGGATCGGTGAATTTTTCAAAACTGGAAATCGTCAGCACCTTGCTTATGGGTGCTTCGATCGGTCTTGTTTCGATGATTTTCGAATTAGACGATTATTTAAATTTTGCCAGTCAGTTGGTGATTCATTTTGTTCTAACGGCTGCCCTTGTTTTCGTCTACAGCCTAGTCAATCACTTTTTAATCAATTCCTGGGAAATGTGGTGGCTGACATTTGTGATTATTTATATCGGCGTATGGGTTGTTGTGACCACGCAAATCAATCAAGATGTGCTGGCTATTAACCGAAAATTACAAAGTAGGCATCATACAAAATAATGCGAGTTCATCGCGATTATTGGCACGTAGAAAAGTTTGAACATGACTTTAGATAAAATTGATCTGTTTTCATTTTTTAGGAATAATGTCCATAAAGTGGGTGGATAATACAATATTTTGATGATAATTTTCTAAAAATATCTCAAAAAATAACTTTTTTAACCACCTAACAGGAACCGTTAATGCACGTAAACCGTTACAAAAGTGACTAATCCGAAAAGGATGCCGGGTGCGTTTGAAATGATGACCGGCCAATCTTTGTAAGTTTTTAACCAGCCGTAGGCCACCCAAAGAGTTGCGTTAATCGTGGCCACAGCAGGCTGAATGGGTGAAACCGGATTCCCGGAGAAATTGGACATAATTTGTGGGATATAGGAAATATACATAAGCGAACAAGCCAGAATGGCGAATTTGCTCATCATTTTAAGGCTTTTAATTCGTTTGGCTGTTGTTTGTTTCTTTTCATTTTCTGCGACGTAATTATCAATTTTCATAAAACCTCCACGCTTTAAAAAAATACTCGGTTTTTAACATACAAAATGAAAATTAACTGTTTATAAACACGTCACAAAATGGCAAAGACAGACGACTAAATAAAAAAGCCCTTCCAAATTTGGCTTTTTAGATTAATGGATCGATTTGAGTGGGCTTGGCTTCAGGTACAATTGTCACGATGCTTGCTTCACGAAAATAAACTTTGTAATCTGCCGTATCGGTGCTTTTGAAAATATTTGTGTTATCAGGCAACTGATCGATTTTCTTTATTTCACGAGATTGGCCATTTGTAAAAGTGACAAGCACATGATCATTGTCCTTTAATAAATCCTTGATGAGATTAAACATATTGCACTCCTCTGTGTTTGATTAGATTAATAACCGGCTTCATTTTATCAAAGGCAGCCTAAAGGAATATTAAAGGAAGAGAAGAGGAAGATTTTTTAGAAAGCGCTTTCATTAAGCGACGAAAGCTGTTATAATTAAATCAGGGTCAAGGAGATCACAAGCGGTGATTGGATTCACTGTTAAAGATTTCGCGAATGAGCAAAGTTGGATCTCAAAGGACCCGGGAGCAATCTCATCAGCATTTAGCGACGTGATCAATGGAGCGTCATTGCTTTAGAATCAGTTGTTCGTTAAATGTTCACAGTCTTGAAGAGTTGGGTAAAACCATATGATTCGTCACTGCTGGTGGGGTTGTTTTTTATTATGCAAAGGTTGTCAAATCTTTCATGTAAAACAGATCCATGCTGTTGTGCAAAGAACCCGACAAGGCAGCGGACAATTTTTTAAAGGCGAGCTTTTCATAGATATGTACGGCGGCTTTTAAACGATGATGCGTCTCCAAATAGACGGACAAATAGCCGGCATGCTTGGCAAAAACCAAGGCCTGATGCAGCAGATCGTAACTATAATGTTGGCCTTTTACCTGATCGGATAAATACAATTTTTGAAGTTCGGCGATATGATGCGTGCTATCGAATTCGGCGATCCCGCAGCCGCCAAGCGCGTTGTCTTGTTCATCCGTTAATACGAAGTAGGCACGATTTTTGGCCGCAGCGTAAAAACGGCTTAAATGAGCCAACTCTGGATCAAAGTATGCGGTTCCTGGGATGTCCAGTGCGAAGTGTTTTAAATTATTTTGGATGATGGCTTCTAAAGGCGCATCATCTCTAGCCTGAATGTCTCTTATCTGCATGCTCTACTCGTTTTTGATTATCTCGTTTATAAAATCTTACCGCATCTAAAAAAGAACGTAACAAAAAAGCCCGCGCATGCAGGCTTTTTCAATCAGAAAATTAGTTAAATACCATACCACCATCGACAATGATTGTCTGACCGGTGATGTAATTTGAATCAGGCCCAGCCAAAAATGAAGCAACACTGGCAACGTCTTCTGGCTCGGATAGTTTGCCTAAAGCGATTCCCTTGGCAAATTGTGCCATACCCCATTCGTCGTCTTTGCCAGCATTTTGGCCAACTTCGTGGGCAATGTCTTCCATCATAGGTGTCTTAACGATACCGGGCGCATAGGCATTAACCGTAATATTGGAAGCTGCAAGTTCTTTGGCAGTTGTCTGCGTGATACCGCGAATCGCGAATTTGGTTGAACCATAGACAGTCAAGCTAGGGTTACCCTGAACACCAGCTTGTGAAGTGGCATTGATAATTTTACCACCATGGTTAAACTTCTTGAAAGCTGTCACTGCGGCTTGTGTGCCCCAAATAACACCGTCAACGTTGATTTTCCATGTCCATTCCATGTCATCTTCAGTGACTTCCATAATCGGTGTCGTTGGTGCAACGCCGGCATTATTTACGATCACATTCAAATCACCGAATTTGTCGCTGATTTTCTCGACAGCAGCGAAAACTTCATCGCGCTTGGAAACATCGCCCTTGACTGCAAAGGCTGTGTCGGCCCCAAATTCATCATTGATGTTCTTGGCGACTGCATCGACTTTTTCAACGTGACGGCCGACCAAACCAACTTTAAAACCATCTTTTGCCAAACGCTTAGCGATGGCTTCGCCGATACCTTGACCGGCGCCCGTAACAACTGCAACTTTATCCGACATTTTTCCTTTAGCTCTCCTTAAATCCTTAATGTACAATAAATCACAAGTGCAATTATAGCAAAAAAGGCAAAATTTCACAATGTATTAAATGAAAATTTCCAAAGTCTGTTATTTAGTCTCTGCAATTGATTGTTTTCTAGACAATTTGATGTCGGAAACAATATCTTGCAAGGAAATCACAGCCATTTTGGCCTGTGCAGCGTTTTGTATTTCGTCATAATAGTGGTGAACAATAGTCGGAATTTGTTTGCCGATCGGGCAATCCGGCGAGGTATGCTGGTCAATTTTAAGAAGCTCAGGGTGTTCATCCAAGGCCAAATAGATATCCAGCAGCGAAATTTTATTTGCCGGCCTGGACAACATAGGCTGAGTCGCGCCTTGTACGGTATTGATCAGGCCCGCTTTGGACAAACGGCTCATAATACGTCTTACCAGACTAGGGGCAGTCTGGAGGCTTTCTGCAATTTGAGCACTTTTAACTTGGGATTTGTTGTTGATTGCGATATAAGCCAGCACATGAGTGGCATCACAAAGCTGTGTATTAGCCATAATCCTTTCTTTCACCTTAATAGTTGTCACTTATTATATAACACATTCTTTGTCAACAAGGCTCTTTGAAGCTCATTGACAAGTGATATTGGCAGGCATAGAATCTAACATGTTATAAAAAAAGTAACATCTTAATCTAAAAATATGGGAGATTCTATCAGTATGATTGATCACAGTTACCTTGAATTATTGAAAAGCCGGCGTTCCATTCGGACTATCGGAAAGAACGTCAATTACAGCAAAGAAGAAATTACGGATTTGGTTGAGCAAGTCATTAAAGAATCGCCAACGGCTTTTAATAACCAGACTGTGCGGTCCATCATTTTATTTGGCAAGTCATCTGATCTGGTCTGGAAAATTATCGCAGAACGCTTGAAAGCAGAAGTACCCAACCAAGAGGCATATGAGCAGACAAAGGCTAAGATTGACGCTTTTAAGGCTGGTTTTGGTACAATTCTTTATTTCTCGGATCAGCCGACGATTGAAAAAGATATGGCACAATTTACCCTTTATAAAGATAATTTCCGAGATTGGTCTGAACAGGGGCTAGGCGGAGCTGAAATCAATGTCTGGACAGCCTTGGCTAATGTTGGGCTAGGAGCCAGTCTGCAGCACTACAATCCTTTAATTGATGATCAGATCAAACAAGCCTTTCAAGTTCCCGATGGCTGGATTTTAAGAGCACAAATGCCTTTTGGGTCTATTGAAGCACCGGCTGACGATAAAGATTATCTGGCAGATGATCTGCGTTTTAAAGTACGCTATAACTAAAATTTAGACCAATTATTTGTGATTTTTGTCTATTGACATGCTCCTTCAACTAAAATATGGGTCATGGAGGCATTAAATTCATGGAAAATTATGTATTAAGCGACGGATTGCGTTTGCCTAAAGTTGGTTTGGTACTTACCTGCTGAACGGTACACAAGGGGTGAATACGATTGTTTCCGGCATTCAGGCTGGTTATCGTTTGCTGGATTCTGCTTTTAATTATGAAAATGAAGGCGCATTAGGTCAAGCTGTTAAACGGGCTGGCATCAATCGTGCCGACTTGATTATTACTTCTAAATTACCAGGCAGGCACTATGGCTTTCAAGATGCGATCAGCACGATTCAGGAATCACTTTATCGAGCAGGATTGGATTATTACGATCTGTATCTGCTGCACTGGCCTAATCCTAAGCGCGGCCAATATGTCGAAGCTTGGCAGGCACTGATTCAAGCTCAGAAATTTGGCTTGATTCGCTCGATTGGGGTCTGCAATTTTCTGCCTGAACACTTAGACAAGTTGGAAAAAGAGACAGGCGTTATGCCTGTAATTAACCAAATTGAGCTCCACCCATACTTCAATCAGCAATCACAGCGCGATTATGACACAAAGCACAATATTTTGACTGAAGACTGGAGCCCGTTAGGACGTGCCAGTCAAATGCTGAAAAACGATACGTTAATTAAATTAGCAGCTAAATACAATAAAAATGTCGGCCAACTGATTCTCCGTTGGGAAGTGCAATTGGGAACATTGCCGATTCCTAAAGCATCGTCTCCGGCACGTCAGTTCGGCAACATGGACCTGTTCGACTTTGTGATTTCAGATGGTGATATGTCGATAATTAATAGTCTGACAAAACCCGATGGCCGAAGCGATAATCAGGATCCAGCCGAGTATGAAGAGTTTTAAAAATTTATTAAAAACGTTGGCAGAAAACTGTCAGCGTTTTTTATTGATTGTCTCCGGCAGCCAAAAAGGGTAGCTGCTTCTGGAAAAATGAACCTGATAATTTTCTTGATCGATTGATTTGCCGTCTACTTGTGCAGTTTGCCTGCTGTTGACTTCAATCGTAAAATCGTGTGTTAACAAAGCATTATCAACAGCTTTCATATGATATTGAAAACCGCCGAAAATAATTGCCAGCATGTCGATAATGATTTGGAACAGATGGTGTCTTTGAAACAGCACGAATTTCAGATTATTTTCATGCAGTTTTGCATCCGGCGCTACTTTAATACCACCACCAAAGTAGGGATGATTGGTGACGATCATCAGATAGGCTTTGGCATAGCTTTTAGTCAGATCCAGTCCTTGGATTTTGGCTGAGAAACCCTTGGTTTGAAAAATGGTAAACACAGCTGCAATCAAATAACTAATTGCGCCCAAGCCAATGTGATTCAATAGATTTTTGTAGGAGGATTGATTAGCCCTTTTTAAAACAGAACCGTCAAAACCAATGCCAAAACTGTTCATAAAGAAACGCTTAGGCTGATTGTCTTGTAGCTGATAACTACCGATATTGATCGGTTGGGAATGTGTCGTCCGTAAGAGGTCAGAAAGGCCTTGTTTCCAGTGACTCGCTGATTTCAGTCCAGCGCCGCGAGCAAAGTCATTGCCAGAGCCTGCAGGGATATAGGCTAACGGCAACGGATATTGGCGCTTAGCTTCAATCAGGCCATTAAGGACTTCATGCAGCGTGCCATCGCCGCCAAAAGCCAAGACAACGACATCTGACTCTTTGTCTGGGAGACTGCTGGCTAAATCATAAGCCAGATCTTCCGGTGCGCCAGGGTAGGCAGAAAGCAGGACGGATAGACGAACATTCATCCCGATCATGTGTTCTTGAATCTGCTGCCAGATTTTATAACCTCGATAATTACCGGCATGCTGATTCACGATTGCATAAAAATGTGCACGCATAATTCTTAATTGTATGCTTTTAACTGCTGAAAGTGCTATTTTGACACAGTCCTATCGGATGGAAAACGCAAATGAGTACTTAATCTGAGTTAAAAAAATTGATTTTTTTTGAACAAAAAAGCAATTTTGACCATTTTTTTATAAATTTGTATATTACAAGTGGGGGATAATTCGCTGTTTGTTTTAACTTATTACAAAAGTTTAAAGTGAAAAATAGTCCTAAGTTCAAATATTACAAAAGTTTGCCCTTTTTTTAAGGCTTATTGCTATATACAATTAAAAATCTGTGTTACAAAAAGACAATCTAAATGATATTTTGCAGTAATTTTCGGGCGGGAACATTGTTCTTGCAATGAAACATATTACCGTCAATACTGTTGCCAGATCTATGATCTTGGCCGCAGTCGTCATGTCCGGACATTTCCAGGCCTCGACTATCACCACTGCGCAGGGAGTTTTAAATGGTCAGGGCAAATTCCAAAAACAAATAAATAGTTTATCTTCGGCTCATGTTGTTGAACAAAATTCGATTAACGATCAATTTGCAATCAGAGCTGAAGCTGATAAAAAAATTGCTGCACAAGAAGCAGCAAAGAAAGAGGCTGAACAAAAAAAAGCCCAAGAAGCCAAACAAGCAGCTGAGGCAAAGGCACAAGCACAACGCGCAGCCGAACAGAGAGCAGCAGCTCAACGGGCTGCCCAAGTTCGTCCAACCAGTTATCAAGTCAATTCTGCTGCATCAAGCGGCAGTTACGGCGTTACGGGAAATGCATCCAAAGAATGGATTAAATCAATCGAGTCCGGTGGCAATCCTAATGCAGCTAACGGCCAATATCAGGGCTTGTTCCAAATGGGTTCACAGGCTGCAGCTAGTTACGGCGGCTATTCGGGTTCGGCAGCAGATCGTTATGTTGCGGCACGCTATGGATCGTGGGAAGCCGCAGCTGAGCACCATCGTATTTACGGCTGGTATTAAATGAGTGAAATGCTTCTTGAATTGAAGCATTTTTTTTCGTCCTGTTTTAGAATATGACTATGCTAAATGATCAGAAACACTTACTGGTAGTTTCTTTTGACGCTTTGGGAGAACTGGATACAAAGAACCATTTGGATTTAATGCCGAATTTAAAAGCCTTGATTGATAGTGGCACGCATGTCGAAAAAGTATTTGGTATCTATCCGACCCTGACTTATCCGAGCCATACGACAATTGTGACAGGAGACTATCCCAGTCGGCACGGTATTGTGAATAATACGCTGACGCAATTATCCCGCGGGCTATCGCCTGATTGGTATTGGTGGGCTAAGTATATTAAAAAACCGACGCTTTACCAATTAGCTCATGAAAATAAGATGACTGTGGCAGCGTTTTTGTGGCCTGTTACGGCAGGCAGCCCGGCCATTAAATATAATATCGCTGAAATTTTTCCTAATCGAATTTGGCAGAATCAATATACGCAGTCTTTTCGCGCTAGCTCGCCTTTTTTTACGATTCACATGAATTCGTTGTTTGGCAAAATGCGTCATGGTATTTCACAGCCGCAATTGGATGACTTTGTTACAGCATCGGCTGTCTGGACACTGAGACACAAATTTCCGAATCTGACCCTGATTCATTTGGTAGATTTGGATTCAATGCGTCACCATTATGGCGTCGAATCACCGGAAGCATTGGCAGCCTTGTCGCGCTTGGACACACATCTTGGTTTGATGATTGAGGCACTCAAAGAAGACGGCCGCTTTAACGAGACGAATATTGTCGTTTTAGGTGATCACTATCAAATTAATGTCAGTAGCATGATCCATTTGAATTATCTGTTCAAACAAAATTCTTGGCTGGACTATGATGCCGATAAAGGCATCATTACAGACTGGCAGGTGCTGGCTAAGACAACAGACGGGTCGACCTATATCTATCTGAAAGATCCAAAAAAGGCCGCCGGAATCGCACATTTGATTAAAGATCATGCCGGTGCGGGTGTTGAAAAAGTCTACACGCATGAGGAACTGGTCAAAATGGGCGCTGATGCCAATGCCGATTTAATGGTTGAGGCCAAGCCGGGTTATTATTTCACCGATGAAGCGGCTGTTAACAACTTAATCGAAGAAGTTGATCCAAGGACGATTGGCCAGACGGATCGTTATCACGCTGTCCACGGTTTTTTGCCAGCAAAAAAAGATTATCAGACAACACTGATTTTGTCCGGACCCGGCATTAAAGAAGGGCACACCGTCAAACAGGCCCGTCTGATTGACGAGGCGCCGACTTTTGCACGCATACTCGGGCTTCAATTCAAGGAGGCAATTGATGGCAGCACAATCGATGATGTCTTCAAATAAGCAGGATAAAACAGTCGAAAACAGGCGGTTAAATAAAAGTGAATGGTCCTGGATTTTATATGATTGGGCTAATTCCAGTTTCGGCATTATCGTTGTCACGGCCGTCCTACCGATATTTTTAATGTCGGTCGGCAAAAATAGCGGTTACTCGCAAGCGTCTTCGGCAGCCTTTTGGTCATATGCAAATTCCTTCTCAACATTATTGGTTGCTTTTTCGGCACCTTTTTTAGGCGCACTGGCAGATTTTGCAGGCATGAAACGCAAATTATTCAGCAGTTTTACAATCATTGGAATTACAGCCACAGCTGCTCTGGTTTTGGCAGGGGATCAGCATTTCTGGCTGCTTCTTGGAATTTTTGCGATTGCTAATATCGGTTATTCAGCCGGCAATATTTTTTACGATTCATACTTAATCGATGTCACGACTGATGATCGCATGGATAAGGTGAGTTCGGCTGGTTACGGTTGGGGATATATGGGCGGTCTCCTGCCTTTTTCGGTTTTTTACGGTATGGTAGCTAGTGGACTTTTAAAAGGCAACACAGCTTATTATGCGGCTTTTTTGATTGCCGCGATTTGGTGGTTGCTCTGGACGCTGCCATTTTGGCAGAATGTCAGGCAAAAAAGCAGCCTGCCCCTGCCTGAGCATGCTTTCCGCTCGGCCGTTCAGGAAATTGCAGGGACCGTTAAACATTTTAAAGAAAAAGAGTATCGGCAACTGGCTGTGTTTTTGCTAGCTTATTTTTTCTACATTGATGGTGTTAACACGATTTTTACGGTTGCTTCGCCATTTGGTCTAGCAGTCGGGATTCAGCCGTCGCAGTTATTGATTGTCTTGCTGGTTGTTCAGCTGCTGGCCTTTCCATTTTCGATTTTATACGGTTATTTGGGTAGGCGAGTAGGGACTAAACGCATGCTGATCGTTGGCGTTTGCATCTACTTATTGATTGTCTGCTATGCTTTGTTTATTAATTCTGTCTTGGAATTTTGGATTTTAGCGGTACTGGTGGGAACTTCTCAAGGCGGCATTCAAGCTTTGAGCCGTTCTTATTTTGGCAAACTGCTGCCAAAGGAGCGTGCCTCGGAATTCTTTGGTTTTTTCAATATTTTTGGAAAATTTTCCGCGATTATTGGTCCGTTTCTCTTTGGTGTGACGGCTCAATTTTCTGGACATGTACAAATTGGTGCCTTTAGTATGGTCGTTTTATTCCTGTTAGGACTGATTCTTTTAGTCAGCGTCAAAGAAAATTCAGAAAAGGCTTGACCTTCGGCTCGTTTTCCCGTACTATATTTACGTTGCTTCATTGCGACACTGACCATTTGGCTCGATGGTCAAGCGGCTAAGACGTCGCCCTTTCACGGCGAAATCTCGGGTTCGATTCCCGATCGAGCTACTAAAAAAGCGTTACAAGAAATCTTGTAACGCTTTTTTGTTTTTAAGCACTAATAATTAAACGGCTGATCTTGTCGCCGGCAATCGTCATTACCATGTCGCTGGTGCCGTTATAGCCGCCTCCGGTTACTTTTAAGGTAACAATATATTCATCGCTTTTGGAACCGTCTTTGATCGAGACGAAATCGAAATGGCTCTGCTTACCGATATTGTCACTGCGATTCCAAGAAGCGACACCATTGTGCCCGCTAAAAACGCGCCCCCAATCTTCAAGATAAGCGTCTGGTGTAAAGGCGTTAACGAATGCTGTATCGTTGGCCTCATTGGTTGCTGTGATAAATGATTGAATTGCCTGAGGAATTGCTGTCATGCTTTTTGCCCTGCTTTCTGATTTGCTTTCGTCATTGACTTTGCGATGCGATTCTCAAAGAACATTGGAAAACTGCGTCCCATCAATTGCATTGCTTTGGATTGAGCGACGTTGATGCGTTTTTTGTTCTTGGCCATTCCGGCGATACCGGCTGTGACCAGCTGATTAGTTGTGATGCCTTGATTTTGAATATTTTTATTGGCTTCAAGACTGGTTCCACGCACCAAAGGCGGTACAAGTTCGACAATATGCAGCCCGGGCGCCT
This sequence comes from Oenococcus sp., assembly GCF_047725585.1. NCBI lineage: Bacteria > Bacillati > Bacillota > Bacilli > Lactobacillales > Lactobacillaceae > Oenococcus > Oenococcus sp. The sequence goes on from NZ_JBDNNF010000002.1 coordinate 39,899, forward strand.
GTCTGCTTGCCTGGAAACGCAGGGCGTTTGTAAACATACGCAAACCGGCTTTTGTTGCCGAATAAGTTGGCGTGGCGTGCATGGAAAGATTTGCCAGTCCGGATGTAATGTTGACGATCATGGATTTTGTTTGTGCACTCAATAGGGGCAGCAATAACTGATCCATCCAAATTGTACCTTTTAGATTAATATCAATCTCCTCAGTGAGCTCTTCCGGTGCAAGCTTTGGATCAAATAGGTCTTCGGGACGCATAATTCCTGCCGAATTAATGACTATGTTCAGCTTTGGATAATCTTTTGTCATTGTCTGCACCAGTGATTTAACCGAATCCAGATCTGAAACGTCCGCTGTCAAAGCAACTAAGCCAGGATTTTCAGATAAGACCCGATCAATCTTCTTTTGAGAACGGCCGGTCACGATGACAGTATTGCCTAATTCAATCAATTTTTTGGCAAAGGCCAAGCCGATGCCGGATGTTCCGCCTGTGATTAAGATGATATTATTTGATAATTGCATTTTTTCTCCGATAAGGTTACAACTTTTATTTTTTGTAACTAAAAACAGCTTAATATTTGAAGTTACAAAAGTCAATAGTTGTCACTGACATTTTTTTGTTTTTGTAACTCCTATGCTAAAATAGGGACATGCAAAAGTTATCCGAAACATTGATTTTAACCACTGCCGAGCAGATGATTGAAGCCTCGGGGATGGAAAAAGTCTCATTATCGAATGTCGCTGAGCGGCTAGGTACTTCTCATGCGGCCTTATATAAATATTTTCAAAACAAAAAAGATTTGTGGGGTGCTCTATCGATTAAATGGTTGGACACGATTTTATCAGAGACTTTCTCGTTTGATGCTGGCCAATATTCAGACAAAGTACCATTGATTCATGATTGGCTTTGGTCTTTGAGCCGTGCCAAGTATGAAAGCTTTGTCAATGATCCGAAAATGTTTGCCTTATATACGACTTACGTCGATAACGATGAAGCATTGTTAGCTCACCATATGCAGGATTTAAATACTAAATTAGTCACTTTGACCGGTCTACCGGAGCAGGCGGCAAGTAATATTATCATGACTTTTTCCTGGTTCACTGCGCCGGCATTCTCAAAAAGTTGGGGGCAAGTGGATTTTAAGGGGCAATTTGAAAACATGTGGCAGTTTGTTTTGCCGGCGATTAGGGCTTTGCTTTAAGATATGAGCAATGTTTGCGATTTATAGTATTGAGTAATGGCAAAAATCAGAGCTTTCATCTTCCGTCGGCATGATATTTTGATTTTGACAGTTGTGGCCATCTCAGTCCTGCTGCCTTATTTGTTTGTTCATAAAATCTATAACCAGGATGATTTTCTTTTTCATAAGAATCGTCTGCTCATGTTTTATCAGGCGGTTGCGACTCATTTTGATTTTCATCCGATGGTCTTTGGTACGATGGCGAGAGGATACGGCTATGCGGCTGATCTGTTCTATCCATCTTTGTGGACACTGCCCTTTGTTATTTTTTACTATTTTGGCTTTGGCTTCATTGCCTCTTACTATGGCCTGCTTCTCGTCTATGTGATGGCGACGGCATTGATTAGTTATTATTGTGCGCTCAGTTTTTTTAAAAAACGGCAGCAGGCACTATTTGCGGCAGTATTATATACGACCAGCAGCTATTATGCGATTGATTTATTTGTTCGAGGCGCTCTGGGCGAGGCGATGGTCTATTCCTTTGTGCCGCTGTTCTTTTTAGGCTTTTATCGACTTGTCACGGATCAAAAATATGGTGTTTTTATCACGGGAATCGCGCTTGGTATTATTGCAAACATTCATTTTTTATCCGTCTACATGATTGTAGGTATTGTGATTATTTTTAATTTGCTGCTGCTTGTGCAAAAGAAATATTCACTGCGTTTTTTGTATCGGCAAACAGCCGCCTACATGCTGGCGGTTGCGTTGTCAGCATCTGTCATTCTGCCAATTATGGAGCAGATGATGGACAGCGGTTATCAGTTCATGGGCGAGGATAGGATGGCTCCTCAGGGTTTGTCTTATTCATTGGGCTCGCTAATAAGCAATTCTTTTTCAAACAGTGCTGGCGTCTGGCAGAATTTGGCTCCCAATGTTGGGCCGATTCTGGTCATAACGCTAATTTATGCTGGGCTGCATTTTGGAAGAATGGCCGCCAGAACTCGTCAATTATTCCTCATTGCATCGTCTTTTTTCGTCTTATCTAGTAACTTGTTATTTTGGTCATTTGCCGATAAGACGCTGCTTGCCAAGATCCAATTCGAATGGCGTCTCTTAACTTTTGCAACTTTATTTACTGTATTGCTGCTGACAGCGCTGGTCGGAAAAACAAAGTATCAAGTCGGATTAATGGTTTTATCAGTTTTGCTGACAGTGACATTTAATTTTAAGACTTTAGCAAATTTTCAGAATATGAGCATACACGCGACAACTGATCAGCAATTCTCAAGTTATGGCAATGAAATTATCGGTGGTGGCGAAGAGTTCGTCCCAAATGGGATTAATTATGATAAACCGCCAAAACATTTTCAGACCAGACAAGTAGCGGCTGGTAAAACCACCATCATTCCCACAGAGATAGGGGATACCATCTATCAGGCATATCATTTTCCGCAAACAACGACTGTTATTTTCCCTAAATATTATTATGACGGTTATCGTGTGACGCTTAGCAGTGGGCAAAGGGCTAAGGTGTTTTCGCATCAGGGCTATGTGGCGGCTAGAATTCCCAAAGGCCAGGGTACTTACCTTCTCACCTATAAAAAGACAGCTCTGCAAAGATTTTCTATTCTGCTTGCTAGTTTTGCCTGGCTGCTTGCTGCCGTTGCTGCCATCTTGTTGATCGCAAGGCATCGCATTTTTAAGAGCTCTCGCAACTAGTCAACCGGTTAGCTGACAAAATTGTCAGCTTTTTCCGCACCAATGTCAGAGTGGCGACTGGCGAGCCCTGTATACTCGGTTTATTGGCAACTAAGCGATAAGGGGAATTAAAAATATGCTGCTGCAAGTCAATCATTTACAGAAAATTTTTCAGACGCGTTTTAGCAAAGAGAAGACGACTGCTTTACAAGACGTGGCCTTTGGCGTCGACAAGGGCGAATATATTGCGATCATGGGTGAAAGCGGATCCGGAAAGACGACGCTGCTCAATATACTAGCAACTTTGGAAAAACCAACTTCAGGCTCCGTGATTTTAAACGATCAGGACATCACAAAAATCAAAGAAAACCAGTTAGCTGTCTATCGGCGTGAACACCTCGGTTTTATTTTCCAGGATTTCAATCTGCTGGATACACTGTCCGTGCGTGATAATATTTTTCTGCCGCTGGTTTTAGGCAGACAAAAAGCTGACGTCATGGAACAGCGTTTAGCACGGCTGGCACCAAAATTAAATATCGCAGGCCTATTAAATAAACAGCCCTTTGAACTATCCGGCGGTCAAAAGCAGCGTGTGGCAATTGCACGTGCCTTAATCACACAACCGGAATTGGTTCTCGCAGACGAACCGACAGCGGCGCTGGACTTTAAAAATAGCGAGGCTTTATTGTCTTTGCTGGAATCAATTAATCAGGCTGGCCAGACCATTTTGATGGTGACACACTCGGCGATGGCAGCCGCACATGCTAAACGCGTCCTGTTTATTAAAGATGGCCGTATTTTCCATCAACTCTACCGTGCTGATCGAGAAACAGCCCCATTCATGCAGGAAATTAGTCTCACGATGACCAATATTCTCGGAACCGAGGTGCAGTAAATGTTTTATTTAAAACTTGCTAGCCGCAATATTCGTCAGTCGCTGAGTACTTTTTTACCTTTCGGCCTTTCGAGTATAGTCATGTTTGTCATGAATCTGACAATTGCCAGTATTTTGTTCAGCCCTAGCTTGAGAAAGGTTCGGAGTGCGTCAAACGCTGCAATGATGCTGGCCTTAGGCTTAATTGTGCTGCTGATTTTCGCGACGGTTTTTATGATTTACAGTTATCGTTTCTTATTGAAAAGGCGCACGAAGGAATTCGGTCTTTACAATATTTTGGGTCTGAAAAAACAGCAGATCATCCGTATTGCTGTTTTGGAACTCTTCATGATGCTGATCGTAACTGTTGTTATTGGCAGTGCTCTTGGCGTGATCCTAGCTAAATTCCTTTACTTGATTTTGGCTAATATTCTGGGTACGAATTACTTTAATTTACAGTGGAGCCCGACAGCAATCGTGACTATCACAATCGCTTTTCTCTTTATTTATCTGCTGCTCATGATAATCAGTGCCGTCACGATTAAAAGTCAGTCCAGCTTGGAACTGCTAAAGAATGAAAGCCGCGGTGAAAAAGAACCGAAAGCACGTGTCGTCTTGGCTTTTTTGGGCATTATCTTTCTCGCTATCGGCTATTATATGGCTGTCACAGTTGCTTCGCCGCTGGATGCTTTGGTCAAATTTTTTATCGCAGTTCTATTTGTGATTGCTGGTACTTTCTTGTTCTATGTGAGCTTTACGATTTGGCTATTAAAACGCCGCAAGAAAAACAAGAAGTATTATTATCAGCCGAAACATTTTATTACCGTTTCCAGCATGCTTTATCGCATGAAGCAAAACGCCGTCGGACTAGCTAATATCACGATTTTAGTCACAATGACTTTTGTGACTCTGGCGACGACGATTGGCTTATATACGAGTATTAACGGTTTTCTGCGCGGCAGTTTCGTTCGCAATACAATGATTAATTTTAATACGACCTTACCTAAGAGCCAATCTTTAATCGGACAAGTTGCCAAGGAAAATAACATTCCGTTGAAAAACAGCATTGCTTATAGTATGTCGGATAGCCTTTATGGGTCAATCAAACAAGGCAAATTTAAGACCATCCAGCGTTTTTCGACTTTGACTGCGATTAATTTCATGACAGCTGATATGTATACGCAGCTAACTGGCAAAAAAGTCCAGTTATCCGATAATCAGGCAATCGCTTTTCCCTTAATCGGTAATTTTGACGCCAAACAGATTACTTTTGGGCAGCATCGCTTTCATATCAAAGAAAAAATCAGCAGTATGCGCAACTTTCCGACTCGCAGCCTGACGGCTTCTAATTGGCTGCTTTTAATTGTTAATTCTGAAAAACAAGTTCAGCCTATCTTAGACCAATCCGGAAAAAGAGGAAACAGCCTTAATTCAGATTTGCATTTCCAAAGCACAATCAGCATGGATTTATCTGCCAAAAATGCAGTCAAACTGGATAAAGCACTATCGGACTATCGTCTGAATGGCAGCAACCAGCCGATTCGTAAGATTTCTGATAAATCGCAGCTGGAAAGCGGCATGGGAACACCACCAAACGTGATGCGTTATGATCAGACACGTCAGGTGCTTATGTCTTTTGCTGGTGCTTTCCTCTTTATTGGTTTAATTCTGTGTTTCACCTTTGTCCTGGGCACAGCTCTGATTATTTACTACAAGCAGATTTCTGAGGGAGAACAAGACAAGCGCAGTTTCGAGATTCTCCAAGAAGTCGGTTTGAGCAAACGGGAGGTACGCCAGACAATTCGTTCACAAGTCCTGTTGGTCTTCTTCATGCCAATTGTTGTCGCGGTTTGCCACTTTGCTTTTGCTTTTGTGATGATCCAAAAATTGCTTGGTCTCTTTGTACCAACTCGATTGAGCTTATTATTACTTACCAGTGCTGCCACAATTGCGGTCGTCGCCCTTGTTTATTATCTGATTTTCAAACAGACCAGCAGAGTCTATTACCGGCTTGTTGAAAGATGATCTTAAAAGCTATCCCGAATTCGGCCTAGCTTTTTTATTTGTCCGATCAGCTGAAAATCATTAGAATAAATGTATCCAAAGCACAGGGGAGAAAAAATATGGCAATCGTATTTATTGTTGAAGATGATCCAGCAATCGTCAAACAGATCAAGACTGCCTTTAACGATTATCAGCTGCTTTCCGTGCAGGATTTTCGCAGCGTTGCCCAGGAAATTGCTGCCGCAAGGCCAGACTTGATTTTGATGGATATCAAGCTGCCGTATTTTAACGGTTTTTATTGGACCGCGGAAATCCGCAAACAGGCAACGACGCCGATTTTGTTTCTCAGCTCGGCAGATGATGACATGAACCAAGTCATGGCAATGAATATGGGTGCCGATGGTTATGTGACAAAGCCTTTTTCGATTGACTTACTGCAGGCAAAAATCAATGCCTTGCTGCGGCGGACTTACCAATTTTCCCAAACACAATTGGCTTTTCAAGAGTTCGTGCTGGCGGGCTCGGAACTAAAAAAGGGCAGTGACCGTATTGAGTTGACACCGACTGAAAGCAAACTGCTGCGTACTTTATTTGAGCATCCCAATCAAACTGTCACCAAGGAAATCTTGCTGGAAAAGCTGTGGGAATCTGATGAATACGTTGATGCCAACACTTTGCAGGTCAATATTGCCCGTATGCGCAAGAAGCTGCTGACAATTGGTTTTGATTATATCGGGACAGTTCGCGGAGTTGGTTATGTTTTGGCGTGAAAATCGTTTAGCGTTTTTCAGTGTGCTGGCTTTTATCGCTGTTATGTGTGCGACATTTTATTTGCGTCATGTGCCGCTTGAGATACTTTGGTCGGCCTTACTGTTTGGCACGACGATTTTAATTTTGTTTGTCCTTTATCGTTACTACCAATTTCGCCGCCGGCATGCAGAAAGAGTGCGTCAACTGGTGCCGGAAGTTGACTTGAAAGCTGAATCGTTGGCTGAAGCTGATATGCTGCGGCTGTTGGCTGAACAAAAAGATTTTTACGAAGCAAAGCTTGCGCGTATCACACAATTTGACGAGGAGTTGACCGATGTTGTCAGCATCTGGAGCCATCAAATGAAAGTGCCGCTGTCCGTGCTGGATTTGATGGGGCAGACTGGCGATTTCACGACTGATGATATCAAGGAACAGACTTTTCAATTAGAAAATTATTTGGATTTATTGTTAAACCATCTGCGTTTGAATCATCAGCAGACGGATTACCGTTTTACTAAGGTTCCATTAAAAGCTTTGCTACAGAGGGTGGTGCGTAAATTTGCACCTGTATTCATTAGAAAGAATCTGCGTGTTCAAATTGATGGGGATGCTGTGTGGACGACTGATGAAAAATGGCTGGCTTTGGTGCTGGAACAAATTATCAGTAATAGCGTTAAATATACGAAAAGCGGTGGTGTTGTGATTACGATTAGGCCGGATGCGATCCAAATTCAAGATACAGGGATCGGTATTTTAAAAGAGGACCTGCCGCGTTTGTTCGACCATGGTTTTACGGGCTATAACGGCCGTCGCTTTCAAAAAGCAACTGGTCTAGGCTTCTTTTTGGTAAAAGAAGTGGCCGATCACTTATCACTGACTGTGCATGTCGATTCCCAGATTAATCAGGGGACGGTGGTTACTATCGGACAAAAGAAAGCCAGTTAAAGGCAATTGACCCGTTTCGTCATGCTGATTACGCTTAAAATATGTTTATAAACGATAAGAGGAGATAGTATGGTCACCAAATTACGGCCGCTGGAACGAAAAGACTTAGGCTTTATTCATCAGTTGGATAATGAGAGGGCCACGATGGCTTTTTGGTTCGAAGAGCCTTATGAATCTTTGGATGAATTAACCACTTTGTATGACAAACATATTCATGATGAACGCGAAAGGCGTTTTGTCGTTGATGTCGATGACGAGTTTGCCGGCATTCTTGAATTAGTCGACATTGATTTTCTGCATCGCACGACTGAAATTCAGATTATCATTGATCGCTCTTTTCGCGGCAGAGGGTTGGCAACGGTCGCAATGAGAAAAGGCTTGGATTATGCCTTCAATATGATCAATATGTTCAAAGTCTATTTATTTGTTGATGTTGATAATGCTCGCGGCTTGCACGTTTACAAAAAGCTCGGTTTTGTTGAAGAGGGCAGGCTGCGCAAACATTTTTTTGCTAACGGACAGTACCATGACAGTTTTATCATGGGTATTTTCAAACAGGAAATAAAAGATTGATTTCGGTCATTAGAAAAACCGCCATTTGGCGGTTTTTCTTTCATTATTATGAATCAGGCGATCTGCACGCCAGCCTCCAAATTGTTATCTAATTTATAGATGCGTTCAACATCAATGACCACGACAGCCGCACGTGGAAAGCGATCGAATATTTTTGTCTTCGATAGAATGCTGTTGGCATAGTCATCACCTTCATGAATATGAGCTGTCCCTTCGAAACGAAAACCTTTCTGTGCTTGACGGTCAGCGACAGCGACAGCCGCCCGGCCGTTTAGGGTCAGATTGTTAAAGGCCTGCCGGAAGGTATGCTCAAAATAAATCAGATGAGTCTCATCCAAGACGTGCATAGACCCTTTTGGCCCAACCTGTGGATTCCCCTCTGCATCAGCTGTTGCTAAAAAGCAAAACTGATTTTTGACCATATCTTTCATTGCTTCAGTTAAAATTGCCATATTCATGATCTCCTAACATTTAATAAGTAACTAAGCTTATTATAGCGATTGAAATCTATTCAGCAAAATTGGCGAAATAAGAAGCACAATTTCCTGTCTATTTACCGAACAAAGTCAAAATATAATAAATCAATCCAGCGTAGAGAAACAAATCAATCAGCAGGCAAATTGGGGTGATAATGGCCACGCGTTTCATGCGTTTGCGATTATTAAGGATTAAATCTTTCAACCCAAAAGAGTTTTCTTTTGATTGCTGGGTCCAGATTTCCGTTGTGTGCAGAAAATTGAGATTTATCCAGGAAGAGACGCAGCTCATAATAAAAGCGAAGTTGAAAAAGCCTAAGGGCCAAACAAGAAATGTTGGCGAAGTTTTATCGGGGGATGTTAACATGACCCACAGGAACATGACGCCTCCAGCTATCGTGATAAGCTGGGTGATTTTCAATTTTCGTTGGCGGCTTAAGACAATCCTACCGACAATCGGACTGTTGGCAGCGTTGGGCATTTCTTTGCCTGCTTCTTTGAATTCGGAACGGATTTTTTTGAATCGGGCACTAATTTTGAATATCCAGATGATATTCAATGCGCCTAGGAACAAGAAAAAAATTTGTAGCAAGCCAAATAGCTGGAGATAGACAGTTATGGATGAAGAATTCATTGAGCCTCCCTTTGCCTAGATAATGCAGATTATATCCTTAATGAGATTTGTTTGCCGGGTGGATTAATGGGTTTTGTTACAATATTGGGCAACAATCCAAAAGAAAAGCAGGAACAATGGTGGATAATTTTAAACAAATTAAATTTCACAGCAGCGACAAGCAGTATTATGAGCAGAATTTAGTTTTGCGAAATGATGTTTTACGCAAGCCGATTGGAAAAGCACTTAAGCGAGCGGAGCTGGCGATCGAGAAAGATAATCAATTTTACGGTCTTTTGCTTGAAGATGAATTATTGGCAACGCTGAGTGTTTACGCGCTTTCGCCAACGACAGCTTGTCTTGTTGCCTTTGCAGTCCGTACGGATTTTCAAAGACAAGGATTGGGTAGCAAGCTGCTGAAATTTGTTTTAGCAGATTTAAAAACAACCGGCTATACAAACGTCACGCTGACGGCACGCGCCAGTGCACATGGTTTCTATTTAAAAAACGCATTTAAAGATATCGGGCCGCGTTATCACGATTCGCGCTTGGGTATTGATGATTATAAGATGGCCTTGACACTATAATAAGCAAGAACAGGATGAAGAAATTCGAGGTGCAAAATGCTGATTAGACCTTTAAATGTAGACGATGTTGATAATTGGTATGCGTATTTGCTTAAGGTTGCGGGACAGACATCCAACATTAGTTTTAGTACGGCGGATGTGAAGCAGCGTTTTCGCCCTGACAAAATGCGAGGCCATTTGGGCAACAACGACAGCAATATTTCTTTTGTGGCCATTACCGATGAGAAAATTGTTGGTTTAGCATCTATCAGTCGAAGATTGCTGCCCAGGTATTTAAAAAGAGGCGAATTAGCCATCAGTGTTGATGAAGATTACTGGGGGCAGGGGATTGGCAGTTCGTTGATGGCAAAAGTGATTAACTATGTCCAGCAAAGCTGGCAGCTGTCTGTGATTTATTTGGATGTTTTAACCAGTAATACACGAGCGATACGCTTGTATGAAAAATTTGGATTTAAAATATCCGGTGACTATCCACTGTTGTTAAGGATTGATGGCCATAATCAGCCCGGGAAACTCATGTATAAGCAATTATAAAGAGCTGACTCGGGCACATTAATCTGTCACAGGATCGGGATAGGCGAGAACATCTCTTTGCGCCAGCCATTGATAATATTTGTAAAGAGCCGCGAATTTGCCGGAATAAGATTTGTGCCAGGGTTTTCCCTGACCGCAAAAGTGCAGAAAAACCGTGTTTTGCACGACCCAGTCCAGATCCGTCGTGCCGCCGTTTAATAATTTATAGGCACTGAAATAACGTGTGTCGTAATTGTAAAGCACGTCAGCTACGGATTTGATTTTATCGCCGTATAGGGCATTCAAGACATCTTGATCCGGTAAAAACAGCTGCAGGCTGTTGCTGTCGATGTAATGATAAATATCGGCCATGTTGACTTGCTGACGGATTAATTTCAAATTCATCAGCAGGACACCGGAATTAAAGTAATTGTCGACATCATAGTTGCCAAGGCGGATTTTGTTGAAAGTGCGGCCGATTTTAATGCTTTCTGTGTGGCTAGCCGCGATATACAAGTTATCTTGGAAATCAGATTTGTAAAAATCTTTGAAGGGATTCAGGCATAGAAGATCACAATCCAGATAAAGAATGCGGTCCATTTGCTGGGGCAGAAAATTTTGTGCGATCAAACGATAGTAAATTGTCTGTGGATAGCGCTGGCTTTTGGGTGCTTTAGAAAAAGTGTCGTTCGGTATTTGAATCAGATGCAGAATCATGTCGAGTTTTTGACAAAAGGATTTCAGGTCAGCCAGATTATCGGAATTTTCAGTGTCAGCCAGCAGGACATAAACGTCAAACTGTTGTTTTACATTATTGCACTTGATTGAAAAGAGTGTCGTTTCCAACTGATGGACATAGTTATCTGTAATCGAAAAGAGCAGATTCATGATTTGTTTCGGGCCTCTTTATTAAGTTTATAACTAAAGCATATCTATCGCGCCCTGTTGCTGACAGTCTATTAATGGACAAAATAAAAAGGCCCGAAGACCTTTTCTCTTAATTTAATCTTGTTTTTTCTGTTGCCTTTCGGCCTCATCGACTTTTTTTATTGACTGATCTTTTTTCTTGGACCAGCCATCCCTGACATCGTCGACTTTGTCTTTGACGGCATCTTTAGCATCAGACAGCTTGCTTTTCAGATCGCCGACTGTGCTTTGAGCTTTTCCTTGAGCCTCTCTGGCCTTGTCGCCGGTGATTCTGCCTTCAGCCTCTTTAGCTTTTCCGGCGATTTGTTCCTTGAGTGAATTTGCTTTATCTTTCAATGACATTGCTTCTCCTCCTGGAAAATAGTAGTTTATCGGTTAATTGCCGATGACTTAATCCTATCAAAGGCGCGTTAAATCAAGATTAAGCGCTTACCCTGATGAGGCAGACCAGCATTTTGATCGGCCTTGCCACTTTTTTCGGTCAGCTGGCTGTGTTTGTATTAAATTAGTTATAAGAGGTGTTTTGTGCTGGAAACAACGGTTCTCGAACGACCATATATCACGATTACGAATGTAATTTGGAGTTACGATCAAATAAATGATCAGCTGCAGCTATTGTTAGTCAAACGAGCAGACGAACCCTATGAAAATTATTGGGCCTTGCCAGAGACTTTTATGCGGACTCAGGAAAGCGGCGAGACAGCTGTGCTGCGTTTGATCAAAGAGAAAATCGGTTTAAATTTATCCAGTGTCCATACGGAACAGTTAGGCACTTTTACGAATAAACTGCGTGCGCCGGATCGGCGTGTTTTATCTTTGGCCTATATGACTTTTCTGCCGGAAATGCCTGAGCTAAAGGCTGGTTATGGTGCCTTGGATGCCCACTGGTTCTCATTCTCATCACATAAAGGCCGTTTTTGCCTGACACATGGCCAATCGCGTTTTTATACAGCCGCAGAGGATGATGAAGCTGTCTACTACGAACATCTAAATGCCTTGTCGCCTCAGACGGACTTAGCTTTTGACCATGAATGGATTGTCAAATCTGCTTGTCAGAGAATTAAAAACAAACTGGATTACCAGCCAAACATTCTGCTGGTTTTAGGTGATACTTTTACGCTCAAAAAAGCACGATCAGTGTTTGCCGCCTTTTTGCAGCTGCCGATTGTTAAGATTGATAATTCTAATTTCAAAAAAACACATCAGCATTTATTCCAAGAAGTTGGCACCAGCAATAGCAGATATAAAGGCCGGCCGGCTAAGCTCTACCATTTATCTTATTTGATCGAGTAGCAATTTAATCAGTTTCATCGAACATGGCAGACTTCTTTGTATAAAATTCATAAGACAGTAGGGACAAACCGATCGCGCCGGCAACGATGCCAGCGTACATGAAATTTGATATCTGAAGATTAACAAGGCAGACGGTGACAATTAAGGCGTTGCTCAGATAACAGCTGACCACATAAATAATTCTGAAAAGGCGGTTAACATCGACGAAGACACAGATGCCTTGGAAAGTGTTTAGCAGCGCGATGAAAATGGCTGTGTAAATCGAAATAGTCGAAATGAGATTACGGTTATCACTGATAGGGAATTCTTGAATATTCGTGACGATCAGCGAAAAAACCAGTTGTAGGGCAACTGTGGCGATTAAAAATTTTTTTAAGAAAATAAAAATCTGCAGAAACGGTCTGCCATTATACATGAATGTGCTCCTTTGGGTCTTAGTGTTCATTATATTTATTTTTGCCATTTTGTGCTTTTTTAATATTTCGACCATCTAATGATGCGAAAACGGACGTTTTTTCTTGTTTTTGCGTCATTATTCGTCGAAATTGGCATTAGAATGAGTCCCTGTGAGTAGTCCATTTTTTAATGGGCAAGCAGTTTTTTATTTTTAGTACGTCTAGCGGAGAGAGATGTTTAATAAAAGAAATAAAATCATACGTAAAAATACTGGCAATCTGCCCAATCACCACATGACGATTCATTGGGGGCGTTTTGTTGCAAACCGAGATAGTTTATCAGCCTCGGCTGCCCTAGAAGATAGATCATCGGTCGTTGGGCGTGTTGGTATTTTAATGCTGGCATGTGGGACCGGTGCCTGGCGCGTACGCGAGGCCATGAATACGATTGCACGCAGCCTGGGGCTGACATGTTCGGCAGATATCGGGCTTATTTCGATCGAATACACCTGTTTCAGCGATAATCTCAGCTATACGCAGGTACTGTCTTTGCCGGCGACTGGTGTGAATACAGACAAACTGGATCAGATGGAACGTTTTGTCGACCATTTTGAAGAAAAAAGTCTGCCCCTATCTGTCCGTGAAATTCATGAACAACTGGATGCGATTCAAAGAAAACCTGGCAACTATTCATATTGGCAGGCTGCTTTTGCTGCAGCATTAGCCTGCAGCGGCTTCGTTTTCCTACTTGGGGGCGGGATTGTCGAGATGATCTGCTCTTTTATTGGGGCTGGCATGGGAAACTTGCTGCGCCGAAAACTCATCGACCATCACATTACAACATTGGCCTGCACGGCTGCAGGTGTCGCTTTGGCCAGCTTGTCATATCTGGGTATTTTTAAATTACTTGGTATCTTTTTTATGATTGCACCTCAGCATGAAGTCGGCTATATTGGCGCCATGCTCTTTGTGGTTCCGGGATTCCCATTCATCACAAGCATGCTGGATATGTCCAAGTCCGATATGCGTTCGGGCCTGGAGCGATTGACTTATGCCTTAATGATTACTCTAGTGGCTACTTTGGTTGGCTGGCTGGTTGCTTTGCTGGTCCATTTTGCGCCGGGCAACTTTCTGCCTTTGGGCCTCAATGATTGGCAGCTGATGCTGCTGCGGATTCCGGCTAGTTTTTGTGGTGTCTATGGCTTTTCGATGATGTTCAACAGTCCTTGGAGAATGGCCTTTTTAGCTGGTTGCATTGGTGCTGTCGCAAATACGCTGCGGTTGGAATTGGTTGATTTAACGAATATTCCAGCAGCGGCTGCGGCGTTTGCCGGTGCTTTAACCGCTGGCATGCTGGCTTCCTTTATTAATCGTAAGACCGGATTCCCTCGAATCAGTCTGACTGTGCCAGCGATTGTGATCATGGTGCCAGGCCTGTATATTTATCGGGCCATGTATTATATCGGGCTGAATCATATTTCGGCCGGCGCCACCTGGCTAACCCAGGCAATTTTAATTATTATGTTTCTGCCGATGGGTCTTTTTGTCGCACGGCTGATCATGGATAAGAGATGGCGCTACTCGGATTAGATCCAAGGGAATTTTGGCGAGGCTGCACCAAATAAAGCATGATCTTGGCCTAGAGCATAAGCCCAGTTTTGATTGCCATAATCAAAATGCCACCATTCTTCGATATAATTGCTAAAACCAGCCGTGATCATCAACTGATAGAGCAGCCGGCGGTTTTCTTGTGCCTGCTGGTCTTGTGGCGTATCCGTGTGATCTTCGTAAAAATCCGTTCTGCTGTAAGCACCGGCATCATCAAAATTGCCGCCCATGTCTAAAAGCCGGCCGGAGGCATCTGCAATACTTAAATCTAATGAGGCACCAGTATTATGCGGAGATGGTTTTTCGATATCTGTTGCTGGCAAAGCTACAATCCGTCTAGCTGCTGTTGTCACTTGTTTGTCATCGAAATCAGGATGGTCTCTGAGGACAAAGCCCTTCATTTTTTCAAAGAGAGCCATTTGAGTCGCGATACTGCGCCAAGCATCAAAAATGACAAATTTATAGCCGGCAGGCAATAGAGCCGCAGCTTTTAATAACTGCTGATAAACACGCTCGCGTGCATAAAGGTCGGGCAGGGCACCGTCTAATCCTTGAATAAAATATTGGGGGCTGATGATGATTTTTTCGGGAAAATAATTCAGTGATACAAGGGGGTCATTTTCTGGGATAATTCTAATTTGTCTGACTTGCTCATTGTCCCAAAGGTCAACGAGTTTTTTAATTGGTGTCATTTGCGCTTCTTGAGCATTAAGTACCATTTTTGGTCCTTCTTTTCTTCTTAAAATCGTCAATTATGTTTTGTATTTTTACTTTGCTGTCGTTTTTTGGGTTTCTTCTTAATTCTGTTTTTGACTTTTTCAATTATTTCGGCCGAAGCTGTTTTAATTCCTTTTTTTGTCATTGACAAACCTCATTAAAAATTCATCTAACAAGTCTATTTTATCAATTGCTGGAATTTTTGAAATTGGGACGGTTTCTTGTGATTATGTGAAATATTGATTTTTTTAAATTTTCTTGTTGACATGATCAAATTCCCTGTGTAAGCTAATGTCAATCGTTAAATAGTTAAAGCGTTGAAGAGAACTTTTGGGTTTGACTCTGGTTTTAGAAAACTGCTGGTTGATGAAAAGCAGTACCGAATCATTTCTGATTATCATCTCTGAGCTATGTGCCGAATCGCTATCGCGTAGTAGGTGTCATTGGGTGCACCCATTATCGTGCCAGCGTATCGCATTTTGCCGTACGCGTGAGGCAATTCTGGTGACAGGATTGTGATAATAAGGTGGTATCGCGCTATTGCGTCCTTAATTGTACATTCGTGTACGATTGAGGGCGTTTTTTTATTATTTACGATAATTTTTCTAAAGGTGGTGAGGCAAATGGAATCTGACATTATGGGTTCAAGTGAAGATCAAGATAAAGCTGATATTAGAAGGAGTCTGATTCGAATTATTAGCAAATGCCTCTCATCGAGCAGGCGTAATTAAAAAAATTAAAATAGTTAAAAATTAGGAGAAAAAATTATGACCGAAGAAGTAGAAAATTATCAAGGATTATCTGTTAACGAAACAAAAATGGTAGACGCTTTATTTCAGGCTTACCAATCACATGAAGCACTAAAAGAGTCGGATTTTAAAGGGCTTGTCACTGATGACCAGAGTGCCTATCGTGTTCAAAGGCAGTTAACAGAATTGAAAAATGAAAAAGTTGGTGGATACAAAGTTTCATTGACGAGTAAGCAGACACAGGATATGTTTGACGCGGATTCACCACTTTATGGTGCTCAAGTAGCCAGCCATTTTTTGAAGTCGCCAGCAAATTTGAAACAGCAGCAGCTAATGGCACCGTTGGCGGAAGTGGAGATGCTTTTTACGGCTAAAGAGGATTTGTCCAGTCAAGATTCACTAGAGGATTTGATGCATAAGACGCAAGTTGCAGCAGCCGTTGAAGTGCCGGACTCCCGTTTCGCGGACTGGTTCCCAAGCTTATCCAAGCACATGGTCATGGCAGACGCGGCGGTAGGCGGATATGTAGTCTATGGTCAGGAAACTGATACAGATCAGCTCTTTAATCGGGTTGATGACTTAGCACATGTAAAATGCCAATTGTTCTTTAATGATAAAAAAGTCAAGGATGGCGCATCTTCAGAAGTACTAGGCAATCCCTTGCATTCTTTGCACTGGTTGACAAGCAAATTAGCAGAGCGGGGGATGCAGTTAAAAGCTGGTCAGCGCGTTTCTAGCGGAACCTTCCTGCTGCCAGAATCTTTGAAAGCCGGACATTGGCAAGCGACATTTGACCAGGGATTGGGTGAAGTATCCGTGACTGTTTCGGAAAATTAATTTATCTGAGTGTTGAAAAGTTCTCGCAAGTCGAGAACTTTTTATGTTGGCCATCTTTTTGGCAGAGATACGTTAAAATGAATGAATAGGTTATTGAAGGAGGCTATTTTGGAAAGACGTGCTTTAAAAAAAGAGGCTAAGACACTACTCAATCAACACTTTCCATTTTTTTTGCTGCTATTTTTGCCCGCTTTGATTTTCAGCTGGCTATCAGCAGGATCGAATGTGCAATCACCAATGTATGTGTGGACGAATTGGGATAATATTTCAGGCCTGTTTAGTATTATTAGCGGTTTTTTGCTCACGGGAGCCATGCTGACTGCCATGGATAGCCTTCGCAAACCGATTGAATTTACTGAGTCCTTTAAGAAGTCCTTTCGTATTTTTGAAAACGGTCAATACTTTATTGGCTTTATCTGTATTTCGCTGCTGCAACTGATGTTTACTGTGCTGTGGATGCTTTTATTCATCGTTCCTGGCCTCATCAAATCAATTTCTTATTCGCAAGCCTTTTATATTTATCGTGATCATTTGGATAATAATGACCCGATTGGTTACCTTGAGGCGATCACTGAGAGCCGGAAATTGATGAATGGTTATAAGGCAGATTACTTCGTTCTATACTTGAGTTTCATTTTATGGGGAGTGCTGGTGCTGGTCACTCTTGGTATTGCATCCATCTGGGTGGCACCATATATTAACCTGACATTAGCCAATTTTTATAATCATTTATCTGGCCAGACAGGATCAGCAGAGACTACTGATGAGAACACCGTTTTGCCGAACGATGCCTGATATAAAAAACGTCCCATAATTCTTGGGGCGTTTTTATTTGGTTGAGCCAGTTATACAATGAGGTATTGATGACAGGACAATATATTTCTGCTGAACAGGCTTCAGCTTTTGATGATTTTACAATCAATCAGATTGGTGTTCCCTCGGCTGTTTTAATGGAAAAAGCAGCTCTTGCAGTTTATGACAGGATGCTTAGAAGCCCGGCATTTAATCTGAGAAAGGTGCTGGTTATTTCCGGGTCTGGGAATAACGGTGGTGATGGTATCGCTGTGGCTCGACTGCTTTATCTAAGAGGCACTTCCGTGACTATTTGGTTTTTGGGCAATCCTGACAAAGCTTCCGAACAAACTCAACTGCAATTAAAAATTGCAGAAAATTACGGTGTACCGATTAAAGATCGCATTGATGAAGAGGACTTTGCTAGTTATACCTGCCTGGTCGACGCGATTTTCGGTGTTGGTTTGTCTAGAGATATTAAAGGCAAATTTGCCCAAGCAGTTGATCGCATTAACGCGAGTCCAGCGGCCGTAATGGCAGTGGATATTGCCAGCGGCCTGCACGCCGATGATGGGAAAGTCCTGGGCACGGCCGTTCAAGCGGATGAAACTGTCACGATGTCATATAACAAGCTGGCCATGGCGACAGAACAGGGACGAAAATTGGCCGGCTTAGTTACAGTGGCAGATATTGGTATCTATGACCCGGCCAGTATGCCAATTATTAAAGGGCCATCAACCAATTAGCCAAATAGAAAATCGCTGGAATTGTCACAAGGCTGAGAATCGTTGACAGGCCCATGATTGCGATTGCAGGAGAGGGATTGCCTTTAGCTTGGATCGTAAACAACACTACCAATCCTGCTGTTGGGCAGGCGGCCATTAAAACTGTTGTATAGAAAGCTGTGTTTGTCACCGACAAGGCCTGCAAAATTAAAATGGCTGCGATTGGAAATAAGAGATTACGCAACAGAATCACAAACCAAACATAGGGGTTAGTGATTTCTTTTCTGATTTTAATTGTTGCCAAACTACTTCCGATGATGATCATGGATAAGGGTGTGTTGATCGTGCTGATGGCAGCGATGGTTGCTGAGGCAATTTTTGGCAGCTGGAAGCGAGTCAGAAAAATAATCAGGCCAAACACGATCGTGATGATGTTTGGATTTAACAAAATCTTTTTGATTTTGTCGGCCGGGGAAGCCGTTTCTTGGAATAAAGCACTGCCATGTGTCCAGTTGAACAAATTAAAAGCTGCTAAAGAAACGACTGCAAAAAAGACGCCGTTTTGCCCAAAAAGCGCGCTGGCTAAAGGAACGCCCATAAATCCAGCATTTGAGTAGACACTGCCGTACTTAGCGGCCCTTTTTAAATTCGGGTCCTGCACAGATTTGAAAAGCAGCTGCGTGACAAGGATTTCCAATAAATAAAAAAGCAGCATTGCGAGGCTGGCTAAGGCCAGCTGTGTTAAGCGATCACTGGAAAAAGGCTGTTGAAAAGCGTTTAAAATCAAGCAGGGTGAGACGATATTCAATAAAATTTTTGTCAAATCATCAGCTGTTTGTGGATGCATAAAGGCCAGACGATTAATTAAATAACCAACCAGCATGAGGCAGAACATTAGCAAAATCTGTCTATTAAGCAAGGCTGTGCTCATGAAAGGCGGCCTGGATATCTACTAAAAAACATACCTTTCATCATAGCTCAAAGAGCCATTTATTTGACTGGGGTGAGGGCACGCTGGATCAGCTCACTGACCTGTGCTTCTGTGACGGCTGTCCATGCTGTTAAAGCAAAAGAATTCGGCCACAATGTGCCATGATCCAAATGAGCCTGGTCGCTAAAACCGAGCGTGTTGTAACGTGATTTGAATTTAGTGGCGCATTGAAAAAAGAGCAGGACTTTACCGTCCGGATTGCAGTAAGCCGGCATGCTGTACCAAGTCTTAGCTTGCAGTTGTGGGGCAATTTTATGTACTAAACGATGCAGTTTTAAAGCAATGTCGGCCTCTTGGCCTGTCATTTCGGAGATTTTTTCCAAGACATCAGCTTCACCTTTTTTCGGATCTTTGTTGTTGCTTTGTTCGCGCCGCAGTTCTTCAATCCGGTCGCGCATCGCTTCTTTTTCAAAATCAGAAAAACCTGTTTTTTCAGCCATTTGCAATTCTCCTCTACAGCGAATAAACCAATTATATCTTGCTGATGATTTTTTTTAAATCATGATGGCAAATGGCTTGCTTGAGTGATAATAAAGAAGGAATTAGCAGTTAAACAGCCGCAATAGGAGGAACATGGCTTTTTTGGAGTTGAATTATTATTCTCAGGTATTGGGTATGAACCAGCCGATGGCCGTGATTCTGCCTGAACAGTCAGGCTATACGCCGGATTGGACCAACGACCAATTACAGGACCTGCCCGTCTTATATCTGCTGCATGGCATGTCAGGCAATCAGCTGGATTGGCAGCGAAAGACTGAGATTGAGCGCTTGTTGCGTCAGACTAAATTGGCAGTTATCATGCCAACCACGAGCCTGGCCTGGTATGCAAATACGACTTACGGCTTAAATTATTTTGATGAATTCGCTAAGGAACTGCCAGTCAAAGTCGCCAGCTTGTTTCCACAAATTTCTAAAAAACGTGAGAAACATTTCGTGGCCGGTGTTTCGATGGGCGGATATGGTGCTTACAAATTAGCTTTTGCGACTGATTACTTTTCCTATGCGGCCTCATTATCGGGTGCTTTAATTGAGGATACCAATTATCCCGGATTTCTAGAGATGGAAAAACCTAGCTATTGGCGGGGAATTTTCGGGGATTTGAACCGTTTTTCAGGATCTGAAAATGATATTTTTGCTTTGGCCGAAAAACAAGCTGCCAAAAAAGGACCATTGCCAAAATTATTCAACTGGGTCGGTCAAGAAGATTTTCTCTATGAAGCCAACCAAAAAGCCGTCAGCCGTTTGACGAAATTAGGCTACGATATTGATTACCACACGAATCATGGCGAACATGACTGGTACTACTGGAGCCGGCGAATTGAAGACGTATTGAACTGGCTGCCGATTGATTACAAAACAGAAAAACGTCTCTCTTAAGCTGCTATAACAAGACTTTTTTGACTTTGTTCAAATCCGAGAGGCGTTTTTTCTCTTTTTCATCTTCAGCATTGAAGTTTTTAATTTTAAAATCTTTTAAACCAATTTTTGCAAAGACACCGCGTTGCAGCATCTTGCCGATTGGATTGCCATAATGCCATTTGTAGATCAAGTTAGGCGTTCCAATGGCTGTCAGTACGCGAATTTTCGTCTTCTTCTGGAAAAGCTGCCGCTGTCCATTCACAACTTTAACTTCTCCTTTGGCGAAGACCTTATCAAAAAAGCCCTTTGTCAAAGCTGGCATCATTTCCCACCATATTGGAAAAATGAAGACAATTTCATTTGCACGCTGCAAACGCTGAAAGTAGTCGTGACTCTGTTGGTCAACAAAGGCTTGGCTGCGCCAACGGACCAGGTCTTTTTCGTGCATGACAGGGTCAAAATGATCTTTCTCCAAATCGATTAAATCAACATCATAACCGGCGTCGGTTAAATCATCATAGGCACGCTGGGCTAGAGCGGCCGAGTAGGCACGGCGATGAACTTGATTATGGCTGGCGGAAAAATCATAGGGATGATCTAAGATAATAACAGCTTGCATGTTGCTGCTCCTTTTCTTTTTATATTCCTTGGAATATAATTATTATTGTTCAGAAACCTATGAAAGTCAATATGTATTCCAAGGAATTTAAAATGGATGAGATCAGTAAAATAGCAAATGAATTACGCCGATACCGCGATCATGATGTCGAGACGAAGATTAAACAATATTTATTACTACAAGGGCCCAGGGATTTATCATCGATTAGCGGCCAATTATCCTTGACAGATCTGGAGGTTTTAAGCGAGATAAATCCTGAAGGAGATTCGTCATTGTCTCAGCTAGTTTCTACTTTGGCTTTGTCGCAAGGGGCTGTGTCAAAAGTTATTGCTAAGCTGGGCCGCTTGTCTTTGCTGACGAAGTATCATCACGCGAACAATAAAAAAGAGTCTTATGTGAAATTGTCTGCATCTGGCAAGCGCATTCAGCAATATCATGCTGCTTATCATCAAATGATGGATGCACGAACACAACACCTAGCTGAAAAATATACGCATGATCAACTGATACTGATTGCTGATTTTATTGAGCGGGTTAACGATCTCAGGGAATCATAGTGTTAAGCCTGTCGGCGATTAGCACGAACGATGACGAAATTCAGCAGCATGACGGCGGCTGCTGCAAAGAAAATGCTGCTGTAACCGAATTGATTGGCAAAGAACGATCCCAGCATCGGCCCAACAATATCACCGCTGGCTTCAAATGATTGGCTGTAACTGAATACACGGCCATAAATCTCTTTAGGAACCTGTGCCATTGCCGTCTGCACTGAAGGCAGCAGAGCAGCATCGGAAATGCCGACCAGAAAACGCAAAAAAGCCAGCAGCCAGACACTGCGAGCAAACCCCATCGGAATAAAACAAATCATGGCAAAAATAAGTCCGAATACTAAAACTTTGTAAGGGCCGACGTGGTCAATCAAACGGCCAAAACGCTCGGCAACAATCAAAGTTGCAATACCGGGGGCGGCTGCCACAATTCCACTCATCAAAGAGACACCGCTGCTGCTGGTCATCATGTGGCCGACGATCAAGCTGATGATTGGTGTGATCGTCGTAACTGCTACTTGAATGAACATTGTTGTGATCATCATGGCAAGAATATATTTTGGGTGCGGAATTGATTTGATCGTTTGTAGAATGCCTAGTTGCTTGCTGCTCGTGTTGGCATGAAAATTTTCTTTGACAAAGATCAGGGTCAAAATTGTGATCGCAAACATGCAAAAACCAATGATATAAAAAGATAAACGGTAGCCCCAGAACTCAGCAATCACACCGCCAATCAATGGGCCCACTAAAGTGCCAGAAACACTGCCCGTCGCTAACAACCCTAAGGCGTGTCCACGATGATCTTCAGAAGTTATACCAGCAAGCAGGGCCGTTGCGTTATTGATATAGCCTGAAAAGGCACCTTGAATCGCACGAAGGACAATGACTTGCCAAATGCTGCCGGCAAAACCAATCGTTGTAATTGTTAAGGCCATGACACCGGAAGCCCGGATGCACATGAGCTTACGTCCTTTTTTGTCGGACAAACGACCCCAAAAAGGCGAAACAATTGCCTTGGCTAGAAATGTGATGGAAAATGCGATGCCGCTTAACAATGTCAAAGTTTTCGTATTCACGGGATCGAGTTGGCGGAAGAAGAGCGGCAAAAAGGGCATTGTCATTGAATTTCCCAAGTTCGTGATAAAACAGCCGATCCAAAGTACGATTAAATTTATCCTAAAGGTTCGTTTGGCCAAAAAAATCCTTTCAATTATGTCAAAAAACTATCAGTAATTTTCAAACGTCTTATTTTCGTTTGATAAGGTGAAAAATTAGTTATATATTGCATGATAGTTCTTTTGACGTTTCTTGAAAAGATTTTCACGCAGGAATTAGGGAAGGCTATGAACAAACTCAGCAGCTAATTCTTTGTAACCTCTTTCTTGATTAACTTTGGCCAATAATGCTTGGTCGTGAGTCGAGGCGTAACCTGTCGTCAATAATTTCTGATATAAGTCTACGTAAGGATAGCCATTGGCGCTCGCAAAAGCCAGTTCTTTTTCAATATCGAAGGGGATTCGACGAAAGTCAAAATCGATGATTCCTTTTTCAGAGATTGTCAGCAGTAGATAACTGGCATCACGATTTCTTAGAAAATGTGGCCGCGTGAACCAAGTCTGCCCCACAGAACCAGGATTCAGCACAAGTTGGCCGCTGCTCGTATAACGCCATAGAGGCATATGGATGTGTGCAAAAAGCGCGGCATCCACTGTTGGGTCTGTTACGATCTGATCAAAATTTTTCTGATCGGCGGTTGCCAGCAGTTCGTGACCGAAATTTTTGTTGGGCAAGTTATGCGAGAGCGAAAAAAAACGATCCAAAATGTGTTTGCGAGCCGTCATAGGCAAAGTCCTTAGCTGGTCGTTGCGTCCCTTGGAAAAACGCTGGTAATCATAGCGTGCCAGCATCAAAAAATAAACGTCGCCCGGATCTGATAAATCTATTTGCGACTTATCCATCACTTCGTTGTAGCTTGCTTCCCAATTGCCCATTAAGTATTGAGTGGTATTAACACTTTCTAATAATTGAAAACATTCTTCGGACCCGGCTCCGCCAAATGCGATATCGCCTAAGGACCAAAATTCATCTGCACCAGCCTCTTTGGCATCATCAAGAACCGCCTTCAAAGCACTGGCGTTCCCGTGGCTGTCCGATAATACCGCGATTTTATATTTCATATGTAAGTCCTCCGATTAGTTCGATTATAAAATAGTTTTCTCAACTCTTCTGCGCTATGCTGAATATATTTTAAGGGAGTGGTCATGACAACTATTGGTTATTTTTCGTCATCAACAGCGATTACGGCTTTATCGCCAATCAGATTTCAGCGGGCAAAAACATATCTTGAAAATAAAGGGATCACACTTATTGCTGGGTCTTTAACTGGAAAATCAGATTTCTACCGGTCGGGATCGATTCAGGCGCGGGCAGCGGAACTTAACCAATTGATCTATCGGGATGATGTTGATATCATCATGTCAACCATCGGCGGCAGCAACACGAACTCAATTTTGTCTGATATTGATTTTGATTATCTGCGCAGTCATCCAAAAACTTTTGTTGGATATTCTGATGCAACGGCACTCTTATTGGCAGTTGCCAGTCAAGCATCTAATTGTCGCGTACTTTATGGTCCTGCTTTAGTAGCGTCTTTTGGTGAATGGCCGCCTTATGTCGATGAGACTTGGGAGGCTTTTGCCAAAATTGCCTTCGCTAAAAGAGGCGAAAGTGTGAGCTTGCCGGCACCAGCTTTTTGGAGTGACGAGGCTTTGAATTGGAATGAATTTCAAAAGCCCAAACAAAGAAGGCCAAATCATTGGTCTTATATTGGATCACCAGTTTTAAAGGGCCGTCTGATCGGCGGTAATTTGAATACGATGTACGGGATTTTGTCCTCAAAGTTTTTTCCCAAGATTCAATCGGGAGATGTTCTTTTTATCGAAGATGCGGAAAAAGACGCGGCCACAGTCGAAAAGAATTTTGCAATGTTGAAAAATGCCGGTATTTTCGACTTAGTTGGCGGTATTATTCTTGGCAAACATGCTGCTTTTGACGACTGTGGATCCGGCCGGCGGCCAATTGATATCTTATTAGAAGTACTCGCTGATAAAAAAATACCGATTATCTATGATTACGATTCCTGCCACACAGTGCCTATGCTGACAACACCGCTAATGGCAGAAACCAGCATTGATGCCCTTACAGGAAAGGTGACTTTCACTGATTTTTAGAATCGGGTTTTTGTAAATACCAATGGTAAACAGCCAGTGCCTTTGCATCTGATAAATAGCGAATTTGAACTTCTTGATTGCCGTCGCCTTGGCGAACATTCACACATAAGTGCGTTAAATGCCGGCCAGTCATCCAAATGGTTTGCCTGCATACCAGTGACTGAATATTTTTTCTCTGTAGAATCGTAGTTTTTTTGGTCCAACAATATCCGCTCTGCAACAGCAGACTTTGATTATCTGAAAGCAGGGCTAGAGCTGTGTTTCGGCCCTTATAGATGCCCAGTGATATCGAAATTGGCAGCAGTAATAAGGAAACAGAGCCCCATTGATGCCAAAAATAGATTGAAAGCGCAACCGGAATAAGTGATAAGCAGACAGCATTGCGGACAAAATACCAGTCGCAGATCTTCGGCAGATGATCTAACTCAGGAAAACTCGCTGGAATCCAATTAACAAAATGATGCAGATGATTTGATACATCCTTTTCAGAAATCACAGGTGTAATAATGAAATTGTCATCATCGTGGTCTTTACTGCCCGCTTCAGATGCGACAACTGCTTTAATTGTCGCCAAATGAAACCATTGACGCAGGATATTTTGTTCAATGATAACTGCCTGGAGTTTCTTGAGTGAAGATCCGAGCGTCTGGCGTTGAAACAAACCACGAACTGTTGTCAGCTTGTTATTTTTCTTGATCAGGACGAAATGATAATAACGCTGGAGGATCAATAGATAGGATGAAACGGCGCCAAGCAGCAAAAGACCTGTCACAACGATCAGCCAGTCGTTAAGACGCAAGTGATTCAGGATAGTTTCAAAGGGTTTTAAAAAGCGTTTTGGCAGAAATTGATCCAGCTGCGAATATAAGGTCATCAATGCACCCAGCACCGGAAAGATCGTAAAGGAAGTCAGCGCATATTTTGATAAATCTTGCGTGCTGGTCGCATAATTATCAGGTATTTGGTTTGCCTGATCGGATTGATTAGCAATAGGAAGATCCGAATCAGTTTTTTCTTTATTTTGGTAAAGCTGATCAATTAAATTGGAAATTTTAATTGAAACAGCCGGTAATTCCGTCTGAGATTTTTTATCCTCGTGGCCAGCGGTCTGTATCAATAATGATTCAATACCGAACGGCTGCAGGAAAAACCATTGTTTATGCTGAGTTGTCTGGATCCGGCTGAAGGGAATATGATCGTGGCGGCGTATAAAAAGACCCGAATTGATCGTAAGGCCGTTTTCATCAAAAGCAAAAGTAAAACAAATATAGCGAACGATTCCCCATCCGATAATCAATAGAACGATGCCTAAATAGATCCATGGATTGACATGATTCTTGGCGATCACATCCCACAAAAGCAGGCCGAGCACAATATACAGCTGTTTAATCACTCGGCCGATGAAAATCACAATCGAAAGGGGATGAAGATGCTCAGATTTCATGATCTAAAGCCCCTAATGCAAGTGCCATGATCTGATCACGAAGTTTTTCAGCCTTAGCGTTGTCTAAACCGTCAATTGTATGCGTGCTCGAAGCGGTTGCGACGGTCACTTTCTGCATTTTCTGCCATTGCAATAGCGGGCCGGCAGAAAGTGTCACATTTTGAACACGTGAGATGGGGATGGCAATGCGTTTGCGAAAAATAAAGCCGGATTGCATTTCCACGGCATCTTCAGTAATACGGTATTGCCAAAAACGATAACGATAGGGAATAGAAACCAGTTCACTAATCGTGCCTAGTGCAATTGTAGTAGTAATGATGTACACAAACCAGATTGGCCAATGCCAGGCGTGCCCTGCTAGGTAGATGGCAGCAAGAATAATAAGAGAAAGGATTAAATTAGCACAGGCGTGCACGAACCAGGTGATTTGGATTTTTTTTGGAAGCTGTTGCGTCGCGTTCATTTTGATACCTCTTAGCGTTTATTTGTAACAATATTAGCATACAAACGATTATCATTTGTGTATGTAAACGATCACAAATTGAATTGTGCGTTTTTGAAATGCAGGATATTTTACAAAAAAGTTTCTGCTTAGATTGCAATTGCGTTAAATATCGATGACTATGTTGCGACAAAGTCTCACTAATTACTGTGGCTTTAGTGATGTAAAAAAAGAGTAATTAATTTAATCCCAGTACAAAACTCATGCAAACTGTCTCAGTTACATTGAATATATGCCAAATCTTAAAGCAAAACTCACAACAATTATTCTTACATCAGCAGCCGCGCTTTCATTTTCAGTGATTAGTGCCAACGCTGACACGATCTACACAATTAAATCCGGCGATACTTTATCTAAAATTGCCAAGGAATTTAATACGAGCGTTTCGACAATCGCACAAACAAATAAAATTGCAAATATCAACTTAATCTATACTGGCAGCCGCCTTTCAATCGGCGCTGCCGGAGCAGCAGCGCCTGCAGCCAATCAGGCACCTGCCGCTCCTGCGGCTAAAACTGCAGCTCCTGCTCCCCGTTATCAGGCTCCGGTTCAACAAACCTATGTACCGGCAGCACCGGTTCGGAGTTATCAGCCTGCAGTGACTGGTTCAAATGCATTGCGCCGTCGTCAGGTAGAATCGGGTAACAATTACAATACCTTTACTGGCAATGGTTACTTGGGTGCCTATCAATTCGCCCGTGGTACATGGGCAGCCGGTGTTGCTGCGGTTGGCGGGTCTGTTTCTGATTTCAGCCCAGCTCATCAAGATGCAGTTGCTAATTGGTATGCTAGCAACCGTTACGGCGGCTGGCAGAACGTCCCAACCACTGGTGGCTGGTAATCATAAGTTATCAAAACGCAGTCAAACGGCTGCGTTTTTATTTTGCTTGTTTTTGTTGTGCAGCAAAAATGGGCAGAAAAACAGTAGCAGCATGGCACCAATGAAACTATAGGTATATTGCCGCCAGCTGTTGATCAAATAGCCGAAAATCAAACTTCCTAAGGGTTGAATGCCATCAAAAAAAAGAAAGGTCAAGCCGAAAATGCGTCCCAAATAAGCAATTTCCGTCTCTTTTTGAATCAGCGTAATTGAGATACTGAAGAATCTCGACTGAATTAAACCAATGATGAAAGCTAAAATGAACCAAACGATCAAACTGTTCGGCAGGAAAATGCCTGCAATCAGAAGAGAAAGCCCTTCCAGTATAATTTCACGGTAAAGTGTTTGGCTGGAAACGGCTTGTTTTTGTATAGCTAAAAGACTGCCGCCGATTAAGCCGCCAATGGCACTAACGGCTAAAAAGATACTGTAGTTGACTGCCTTGCCGCCAAAAAAATGATTGCCGATATAAGGTGCGATCAGCAGACAACCGGCACTGCAGAAATTGAAGATTGCCATGGATAGAATAAATTGAAACAGATTTTTATTTTTAAACACATATTTGAATCCGTTGGCAATGTCCTGAACGAAACTGGTGCTGCTGCGATCGACATTGTCCTGCGGCCAAGAGTATTGGATCAAAAAGTTTAAAAAGGCGGCCACGAGAAAAGAAGCTGCGTTTATCAAAACGAACTCGCTAAAATCAATGCTTTTAATTGACAACAATAAACCACCGATCAAAGGTGAAATAATATTGGCAAAGTTAAAAACCATGTTTGCCAAGGCATTAAAACGCTGTAATCTGCTGCCGGCCATAATTTCCGGTGCCATTGATTTGGCGGCCGGGTAGTTAATCGTGAAGAGGAAATTCAAGGTAAAGGTCATTAGGATTAGCAACCATGCCTGCGGACTTTCATTATTAATAAGGAAACTTCCAAAAAAACAAATGACAGCAGACAAAAGATCAGTCCACAGGAGAACTTTTTTCCGATTGTGGTGGTCAACGAGTTCACCAATAAAAAGGTCACCTAAAAAGAAGCCGACACCGCCGACGGCTTCGATAATACCAAGCAGACTCGTGGTTCCTGTAGATCGCACGACCAGCCAGTTCTGTCCTAAAATATAGAGCGCCGAACCTAATTGCGAAACGGCGGGGCTCAGCATTAAAGGCAGCTGATGATTTTTATTTTTGGAGCTTTGAGACAATATGATTTAATCATGCATGATATCAGTCTTTTAGGCAAGCCTATGCGGGCTACAGGTCCTTTTGCATGTTGATATCCGTAATGCCGTAACCACTTTTCTGATAAACGTGCAAAGCACGTGCATTTCGGCCGAAAACGTGCAAGGCGATGTGTTTGAAAGATAATTTTCTGGCTTCTTCATCGGCCAAGACAAGTGCTTTGCTTCCGAATCCTTGATTTTGAAAGGCGTCATCAATTGCAAAGTCATAGATAAAAATTGTATCCGGCTGGTCTTTAAGCTTGGCCATCCAAAGGATGCCGATTTTTTCCTTTTGGAAAATGATGCTGTATAGATAATTGTCTGGACTGTTAATGCCTTGGGGCAGAAGCGAATTAAAGCTTTCTTCAGATTTTTTCATTGCTTCATCAGCTAGCCAGCTGCCTGCTTGGACTTTGTCAACGGCGTAATCTTTAATTGCCTTGGAAACGAATTGATCAAATTCTGTGCTGGTCATTAATCTTAAAGCCAGTTTTGCTGCCATTTCTTTTGCCATGCGGATATCATAACAAGAAATGATCCGAACAGATGCAGCGAATGGCAGCAGCGAAAGATTAGATCTGAAATAGCTGTAAGTCTTTCTTGCAATGGTTTTTAGGCTATTTTATACTTGAAAATGTAAGCGATTACGGTTGCTTGAGACGCTGGCCAAGGCCAGAATCAGAAAAGAGGATGCGATGGCAGAGACAAAATGGTGGCAAAAATCGGTTGTTTACCAGGTCTATCCGCGCAGCTATCAGGATAGTAATGGTGACGGTGTTGGTGATTTGCCGGGTCTGACCAGCAGGTTGCCTTATATTAAAAAATTGGGTGCCGATGTGATTTGGCTGAATCCGATATACAAGTCGCCTGATCAAGATAATGGTTATGATATCAGCAATTATCGCCAAATTCAGCCAGCCTACGGGACGATGGCGGATTTTCAAACATTATTGGACCGGGCTCATGAACTCGGTTTGAAAATTTTAATGGATCTGGTCGTGAATCATACTTCTGATCAGCATCGCTGGTTCCAAGAAAGCCGGAAGTCTAAGGATAATCCTTACCGCGACTATTACATTTGGTGTGATCCTAAAAATGGTGCAGAACCAAATAATTGGGGGTCTTTTTTCAGCGGATCAACCTGGTCCTTTGATGCCCAGACGAAGCAGTATTATCTGCATTTATTTGCATCTGGCCAGCCGGATTTGAATTGGGAGAACCCAGCGGTCCGCCAAAGCGTCTGGGAAGTCATGCGTTTTTGGCTGGACAAAGGGATTGACGGTTTTCGAATGGACGTGATTAATCTGATTTCTAAGCCGCGAGGCCTGCCGGATGCGCCTCAGGCAGATGGGGCAGCTTTCGGGACTGCAGGTTCTTTAGTTGCTAACGGCCCGCGGCTGCAGGAATTTCTGCAGGAAATGAATGATCAGGTTCTCTCGCATTATGACATCATGACTGTCGGCGAAATGCCCGGTGCGACGCCAGCATCGGCAATTAAGTATGCCGGATTGGATGCTAAGAAACTGAATATGGTGTTTCAATTTGAACATGTTGGTTTATCAGCCAATCCTGACCGGCGTTTAGGCAAATGGAATGATCAGCCAGTTAAACTGCTTGATTTAAAGAAGACTCTCTCGCACTGGCAAACGGATTTGGACGGCAAAGGCTGGAACAGTCTTTATTGGAATAATCATGATCAGCCGCGTGCTGTTTCGCGTTTTGCAACAGATGATCCTAAGTATCGCGTCAGGGCAGCTAAAATGCTGGCAACGACGCTGCACATGATGCAGGGGACACCGTATGTCTACGAAGGCGAAGAATTAGGCATGACTAACGCGCACTTAACGAAATTGTCGCAGTACGAGGACTTGGAATCTCTTAATGCCTATCATGAATTTGTCGATAAAGAGGGCTTGGTTGACGGTAAGACGATGCTGGCTTATCTGGCAAACATGTCGCGCGATAATGCCAGAACGCCCATGCAGTGGGATGATTCCGCTAATGCCGGATTTACTCAAGGGCAGCCTTGGTATACCCTGAATACGAATTATCCGGAGATTAATGTGCAATCAGCTTTGGCCGATCCGGATTCTGTTTTCTATTATTATCAGAAACTAATTGCTTTAAGACATGATTTTGATCTGATCTCGCTGGGTAGTTTTGAAGAATTAGATCCCCACGACGACAAGGCTTTTGCTTATTTCCGCCACTATCAAGGCCAGCGGCTGCTCGTAATCAGCAATTTCACGAAACAAAATATTCGCCGCGACTATAATCAGCAGGCAGCCGGCAAACTGCTGATTGGCAATTACGCTGATAGTGGCCAGGATCCAGCACTACTTCGTCCTTATGAAAGCAAAGTTTTCTTATATAAATAATTTATGAAAGCTCCCGCAATTGGGAGCTTTTTTGTGACAAATATCATGTTGATTGTTGACAAAGGGCACTAGGGACACATTTTGGACAAGCTGCAAGCCACCAATCGGATCGCAGCAATTCAGATTGCCAAAAAACACAACTGGTTATAACGATTTTTCTGATAACTTTCAATTGATTTTTTTGTTTATTTATTGTTCGATACACATGATTGAGGCATATAATCAAAGCAATTATGGAAAATCAAGGGCATCCTAATAAAAATCTTGGCTTGAAGTGGGTACTTGCTCAGCTGCCGGTGTCACTGCTGATCTTGATTATCATCTTTGCGGTTATCGCTTCTTTGGAAGGCGTCATTTCCGGCTATGCGATTGGGCAGATAACCGCGATTGCGACAACACGTGTTGCCAGCCCAGCTCTCTTCGTTCTGCGTTTTGTCCTGATTTATTTCGCGGTCTACACGAGTTTGTATATTTTCATTCTCCTGCAGAACCGCGCGATTAAATACCTGAATGTAGCACTGAAGCAGGCTTTCATGAAAAACGCTTTTCAGACTGATTATGTTCACCAAGATGCTGACAAGCTGTTAAATCAGGTCACAGCTGATGCCAAACAGATCGAGCAGCGCTACTTTAGCAATCTATCCAACCTCATGTTTTCAATCATTGCCATTATTACTTCCTCAGTCTTTGTGATTGGCGTCAATCCTATGCTTGGCCTGATTGATGTGATCTTAAGCTTTTCAATCATGATCCCGACTTTATTCGATAATAAGAAACTCGATCAATATTCATCTGACTGGTCAAAAGCCAATCAGCATTATCTGGGCCAAGTTAAAGAAATATTCGCCGGCATTGACATCATCAAAAATTTCCGGGCTGAAAAGACAATGCTGGCAGCCAACGATGCCAAACTGAATGAGAGCGAAAACCGTTACTTAGCTTTAAATAACCGTCAATTTTTCACGCAGTATTTTTCCTGGCTCATGATTATTATTTCTTTTCTTGGGCCTGTCTTGATTGG
The DNA here is from genome assembly GCF_047725585.1 of Oenococcus sp. NCBI lineage: Bacteria > Bacillati > Bacillota > Bacilli > Lactobacillales > Lactobacillaceae > Oenococcus > Oenococcus sp. The sequence continues at coordinate 72,347 of NZ_JBDNNF010000002.1, forward strand.
CCTGATCTTTCGCCAATATCAGCTTTTTGGCGTGACAATCAGCGCAATTGCGACTTTGGCCTTGTCTGGCGGCAATGTTGCCACACAAGTCCGGACGGGAATTCAGTATTATGCCGGGATGAAGACAACGCGGGCTTTGCGTAAAGGAATTATTCCTGATCCAATATCGGAGCAGGATTCAGCAACAAGCCTGCCTGATCAGCCCCTTCTCTCTGTTGCTGATGTTTCCTTCTCCTACAAGAACCATCCCATTTTAAAAAATGTTTCCTTGTCGTTGCCTTACGGCGGCAAACTGCTTTTGAGCGGCGATTCCGGCAGCGGCAAATCCACTTTTTTGAACTTACTGACAAATAAATTAACCGTTCAAACCGGCTCAATTACCTTGGGCGGCCAGCAGATTCATGAAAACGACTTTGCGTATATCACGCAGACCAATTGGGTTTTCAATGATACCGTCAAAGAAAATCTGACTTTAGGACAGAATTTTTCCGACGAAGCCTTACTGGCCAGTCTCAAGGAAGTTAACTTGGTTAATGAGTTAGGCGATGATCCTTTGAAGTATCAGTGTGGCGAAGGCGGCAAGAATCTCTCCGGCGGTCAAAAACAGCGAATTGCGATTGCGCGAGCGCTATTAAGAAAACGGCCTTTATTATTGTTGGATGAAGTCACGGCAGCTTTGGATGAGAAAAATTCTGAAAAATTGCGCGATCTCATTTATCGTTTGCCGCAGACGATTATCGAAATTGCCCATCACTATGACACAGGTCAAATTCGAGCAAATCATGTTCAGCACTTGCAACTGTCAGCCGGCAAAATCAGTCCGGCCAACTAGCTCATTAGGCTCTCTGCCTGGAAATGCTTTTCTTGTTATGCTTAAAGAATGAATCTGCTTGAAAAGCACAAATGGCTGCAGTGGCTTGTCATGCTGGCCGCTTTAGAGATGATTGTCCTCAGCCTGAATTTTTTCTATGTACCGGCAGGGATTGCTGCTGGAGGATCGACAGGTATTGCCATTCTGCTGGATGAGGCCTTTCATTTTAACCGTGCCTTGTCGGTTTTGGTGATTAATTTTCTGATGATCGGCCTGGCTTTTATTTTCTTGAAACGGCAAGTGATCGCTAAGATTGTATTCGGATCCTTTGCGATTCCTTTGCTCATGTGGCTGACGCCAACCGCCAAACTGGTTGACGATCCTTTGCTGGCCATGGTGATCGCGGGCAGTGTGTTTGGCTTTGGTATTGCGCTGCTTTATCACGTTGGTGCCTCTTCAGGCGGTTCGACCGTGCCGCCGATGATTTTAAAGAAGTTTTTTAATCTGAATACCTCAGTCGGCCTGTTAATTATTGATGGTTTAATTATCATTTGCAATATTTTCGTCAGCGGATCAAATGCCTTTTTTCTCGCGATTTTTTCTCAAGTGATTACGACAATTGTTATGCGTTATATCGAAAGCGGTTTTGACCATAAAAAAATGTTCTCGATTATGAGCGAGACGCATCTATTGGAAATTAAGCAATTAATCGAACATGAATTTGATCATGGCTTTACGATTCTGCAGGTAGTCGGCGGGAAAAGCAAAGATGATAAAGAAATGCTGATTGTGGTTGTCAAGAATGCCGACTATCGGACTTTTATCCGCGAGGTCAAACGGCTCGATCCAAAAGCTTTTATTACGAGCAGCAATATCACAGAAGTTCACGGCGGGATTACAGGTATTTATGGTTAAGCGTCCGTTTCAAATAGCTGTATAATACAATGAGTGCGCTAAACTTGCCTTTTAACGCGAAAAATAATAAAATCGTTACGTTGATAAAAAGGAGTTCATATGTCAGGTCATAGTAAATGGCACAACATCCAAGGCCGCAAAAATGCTCAGGATGCTAAACGTGGAAAAATTTTCCAGAAAATAAGTCACGATTTGTATGTTGCAGCCAAGGCTGGCGGTGCTGATCCATCTGCTAATGCTAGTCTGCGTCTTGTCATGGACAAGGCCAAAGCGGCCAATATGCCAAAAGATAATGTCCAGCGCGCTTTGGATAAAGCGACTGGTGCTGGCGACATCAAATTTGAAGAAGCTACCTATGAAGGTTATGCGCCAGGCGGCATTGCAGTCTTAGTAGAGACATCGACAGATAACATCAACCGCACGGTTTCGACTGTGAGAAATTCATTCAGTCACCACGGTGGTTCTCTTGGCACGACGGGATCTGTCAGTTTCCAATTCGATCGTCGCGGCCACTTTGTGATCGATCGCGAGGAGCATCCGGAAATCACGGAAGATCAAGTCATGGAAGATGCGATTGATGCTGGTGCAGAAGATGTTCAGACTTCAGATGAGGCTTTTGAAATTTATTCGGATCCGACTGATTTTGCTGCAGTTGAAGATGCCTTAGTCAAAAAGGGTTACGATTTGGCTGAAGCTGAAATTACAATGATCCCGCAAAATCCAATAGATGTGCCGGAAGCAGATCAAGAAAAATTCGAAAAACTCGTCGATGAATTAGAAGACAACGATGACGTGCTGGCTGTCTATACAACAGCTGATTAAAGACTAAAAAATACTTGCGCAGGCAGGTATTTTTTTGTTCGTCTATGTTATCTTTTGACAATTTGCTAAAATAGGACTCATGAAGTCAGATATTGAAATAGCGCACGATACCACGGAATTGCCGATCACAGAAATTGCTCAGCAAATTGGTTTATCTGAAAAACAGCTGATCCCTTACGGTCACGACAAAGCGAAAATCGATGCTGTCAGCCTTGCAAACGCACCACGCCAAGGCAAATTGATCCTTGTTACGTCAATCAACCCGACGCCGGCTGGGGAAGGGAAGACCACTGTTACGATTGGCCTTGTTGATGCAATTAATCGTTTAGGCAAATCTGCGATTGGTGCTCTGCGTGAACCTTCAATGGGACCAGTCTTCGGTTTAAAAGGCGGTGCGACCGGCGGTGGTTTTGCCCAAGTGATTCCAATGGATGACATTAATCTACACTTTACCGGTGATATTCACGCTGTTTCCGCCGCTCATAATTTGCTGGCGGCAGTTTTGGATAATCATCTGCACCAGGGCAACGCGTTGCAGATTGATCCGGATAACATTTTTTGGCGCCGAGTACTGGATATGAATGACCGTGCATTACGCCAGATCACCCTGGGCAAAGGCAAAATTAACGGTCCTGAGCGCGATTCTGGTTTTGATATTACGGCTAGTTCTGAGATAATGGCGATTTTAACGCTGTCCAAGAATTTGTCGGATTTGAAGAAGCGCCTGGGTCGGATTGTCGTTGCTTTAAATGTTAAAGGGGAGCCTGTGACTGTGTCTGATTTAAAGGTTGCCGGTGCGCTGGCGGCTGTTTTAAAAGACGCGATTAATCCGAATTTAGTCCAGTCTTTGGAACATTCGCCCTTCATCATTCATGGCGGGCCATTTGCTAACATTGCTCAAGGGACCAATTCTGTGATTGCTACGGATACAGCTTTGAAGCTAGCTGATTACGCTGTGACAGAAGCAGGTTTCGGTTCTGATCTGGGCGGCGAAAAGTTCATGGATGTCAAAGTGCCGGTTTTGGGAAAAGAACCTGACGCTGTTGTGCTGGTCGCCACCATCAAAGCATTAAAGTTCCATGCCGGGGTTGCTTTAGCTGATCTTTGGCAAAAAGATGTCGCCGCAGTTAAAAAAGGGCTGGGCAATTTGAACCGTCATCTGGATGCAATGACCCGTTATGGCAAGCCGGTTGTGGTGGCTTTGAACAAATTTGCCAGCGACGATATGGAAGAGATCCGAGCTGTTAAGGATTTTGTCGAGAATGAAAAAGGCTTGAAAATGGAAATTGCCACAAGCTTTGTCGATGGTTTTGAAGGCTCGCTGGAATTAGCTAAAACAGTGATTGCCGCGGCTGATAATCATCATTTCTTTATGCCTTTATATCACGCTGACGACACCATTGAAGACAAGATGACGACCATTATCGAAAAGATTTATGGCGGCAAGAATTATGAATTGTCTGACCGCGCTGTCTCTGATTTAGCCGAATTGAAGGCTAACGGCTGGGACAAGCTACCAGTCGTGATTGCTAAAACACCTAATAGTTTGACCGATGATAGCAAAATCCATGGTGCGCCGAGTGGATTTACGATTCATATTCGCCGCTTTATTCCGAAAATTGGTGCAGGATTTATTGTTGCTATGGCTGGCAAAGTTTTGATGATGCCGGGCTTGGGCAAAGTGCCAGCGGCTGAAAAAATCGATGTTGATGCAAATGGCCAAATAACGGGCCTGAGTTAATTAAAAAAAGAGCTTGCCTTAAAAGGGCAAGCTCTTTTTGTATAAAAAAACAATCCGATAGGATTGTTATAAAATCACTTTTGTTTTGCTGCAGCAATCACTTGGCGGCCCTTGTAAAGTCCCTTTGGTGAAACACGGTGTGCTACTGTGTATTCGCCAGTCGTCTTATCTAAAACGATATTAGGAATTTCCAAAGCGATGTGGCCGCGGCGGTTGCGCTTATGTGACTTAGAATTTTTATTTGAGATAACAGCCATGAAGTGCTCCTTTACTGAATAACTATCTTAGTTTCCCAAAAAAAAACACGAAAGTCAAGCTCTAATCAATCTCAGGAATAACTTTCCGCGCTTTTATTCTTATGATACACTTAACCTATCATCCGTAATAGAGGTTGCATAGGACACGAGTAGTTTTCCGGGAAATTCCCCGCTAGGGATCGGATAACGAAAAGGGACTTTGCCGAAGTCATCAGCGTTAGCGGGCACTGTATGATTGAGACGCGGCTCAATAGGCCACGGATTGTCACAGCAATGTGGAGTGCTAGGACGGACAAACGACTCAGCGTAAGCCTTCGTTTGTTTAGTTTAGCAAACGGAGGTTTTTATTATGCAAATTCAAAATAATCAACTTTATATCGGCGGTTTGCCAGCAAGCGAGATCGCCAAACGTTTTCAAACGCCCTTGTATGTCTATGATGTCGGTCAAATTCGAAAAACGATTCACGAGATGAAAGAGGCCTTTCAGGCCGAAAATGTTGCCTATGAAATCAGTTACGCCAGTAAAGCTTTTTCGGTTGTTGCCATGTACGATGTGCTTGCGGCTGAAAAAGTCCATTGTGACGTGGTTTCTGGCGGCGAGCTAGCCACTGTCATGAAAGCTGGTTTCCCCTTGCAGAAAGTGGCTTTTAATGGCAATAACAAGTCCTTTGACGAATTATCGACAGCCATCGATCATCATATCGGGACCATTATCATCGATAATTTCCATGAAATTGAGCTGCTAGAAGAGATTCTCAGTGCCAAAGATCAGATACAAGATGTTCTCATGCGAATTAGTCCCGGCATCTCGGCACACACGCATGAATTTATTTCGACAGGCCAGCAGGACAGCAAATTTGGTTTCGATTTGATTTCCGGCCAGGCCAAACAAGCTTTTGATCGGATTATGGCCTCACCATATCTGCATCTTCGCGGTTTGCATGCTCATATCGGCTCTCAGATATTTGAGACAAATGGTTATTCGAAATTGGCTGATCTATTGGTCAAAACAGCTAGCGATTGGCATTTCCAGCCTGAGATCATCGATTTGGGCGGCGGTTTTGGCATTAAATATAATGAAAAAGATGATCCGATTCCTAATTCCGACTTTATTCATCTGATTTGTCAGTCAGTCAAACAAGCAGCAAAGACTTACAAAATCCAACTTCCGGAAATTTGGATCGAGCCTGGCCGGTCAATCGTTGGACCGGCTGGTTATTCTTTATACACAATCGGCGGCCGCAAAGATATTCCCGGCATTCGTTCTTATTTGTCAGTTGATGGCGGCATGGGCGATAATATCCGTCCGGCCCTTTATCAAGCTGAATATGAAGCTGTATTAGCCGATCAGGCAGACGTGCCCAGCGAACAAGTTGTGCGGATCGCAGGTAAATACTGCGAGTCCGGCGATGTTCTCGTTTGGCAGCAGAAGCTGCCTAAGACCCAGCCTGGTGATTTGCTGGCAATCCTGGCAACTGGTGCCTATGGCTATTCTATGGCATCCAACTATAACCGAAACCCGCGCCCGGCTGTTGTTTTTGTCGAAAATGGCAAGGCAAAACTAGTGGTCAAGCGTGAGAGCATGGCTGACATTACTCATTTGGATTTAGATTACGAGGTAGGAAATGACTGAATTAGATGCAGAAAAAATTATTAGTTTTATCGCGAACGCACCGAAAAAGACGCCGGTGAAAGTGACTTATAAGGGCCAGTTGACTGGCGAGCTGCCTCAGGATGTTAAGCAATTTGCTGGCGATGGATTTGGTTTGCTGTTTGGTGATTGGCAGGATATCAAACCGCTGCTGTCTGCGTTGGATCCGCAGGATTACGTTGTCGAAAACGATGGCCGCAATACTGGTGTCCCAATGCTGGACAAGAAAAATATCAATGCCCGTATCGAACCTGGCGCCTTTATCCGCGATCAGGTGAAAATTGGCGATCACGCTGTGATTATGATGGGTGCTGTGATTAATATCGGTGCTGAAATCGGCGAAGGCAGCATGATCGATATGGGTGCTGTGCTCGGCGGCCGTGCGATTGTTGGCAAACATTGTCACATTGGTGCTGGGACTGTCTTAGCCGGGGTAGTTGAACCAGCCTCGGCTCAGCCGGTTCGTGTGGCCGATAATGTCTTGATCGGTGCCAATGCCGTTGTGATAGAAGGTGTGCAAATTGGCGAAGGTGCCGTTGTTGGTGCTGGCGCAGTCGTGATTAAAGACGTGGCTCCTCATACAGTCGTTGCTGGTGTGCCTGCTCGTGTGATTAAAGAGATTGATGCCAAGACTGAGCAAAAGACAGCACTGGTCGATGCTTTGAGGCAGCTTTAATGTTAAGTGAAGCAGAGTTAATTCAGATTCGCCGTCATTTACACGAGGATCCAGAAATCGGTATGCAGGAATTTCATACGCATGATTTCTTGTTAAAACAAATTGCCCGTCTGCCTCAGGACCATCTTTCAATCAAAACAATTCCGGAAGTGCCGACGGCCATTCTCGTGCGTATCGCAGGATCTAATCCCAAGCGGACTTTGGGCTGGCGGACTGACATTGACGCCTTGCCGATTAAAGAGGCAACGGGATTGCCTTTTGCCAGTCAAAACGATGGCGTCATGCATGCTTGCGGCCACGATTTTCACATGACGGTTGCTCTTGGGATTCTGTCTTATTTTGCTGAACATCAGCCGGCTGATAATCTCTTGATTTTCTTCCAACCGGCTGAAGAAAATGAATTTGGTGGCAAACGTTTCTTTGATGCTGGTGGTTTTCAGGGTGATTATAAACCGGATGAATTTTATGCTTTACATGTGAATCCACAATTGCCAGCTGGTCAGATCGGCAGCCGTCAAGGGACGCTATTTGCCGGATCTAATGAATTGCGGATCAGTTTTGTCGGAAAATCTGGCCATGCGGCCTATCCGCAAAGAGCGAATGATTCAATTGTTGCAGCGGCTAATTTTGTGACTAGTGTTCAGACGGTCGTTTCCCGTAATATTGATCCAATTGAAGGCGGCGTGGTCACGATTGGCAAATTCAATGCCGGTCAAGCCATGAATATTATTGCCGGACAGACTGATATTGAAGGCACTATCCGCAGTTTTACGCAGCAGGGCATGGAGGTCATGACAAAGCATATTCGCATGATCGCACAAGGAGTTGCTGACGCTTTTGGCCAGGAATTGAAAATCAATTTCCGACAAGGCGGTTATATGCCGGTGGTCAACGATAAAGAAAGCAGCAGTTTTTTTATTAGCTATATGGAACAAGCTGATAACGTTGACTTTAAAATTGTTGAACCAGCTATGATTGCAGAAGATTTTGGTTTTTTGTCCAACCAATTTAAAGGAACCATGTGCTGGTTAGGTGTTAATGATCCAAAGCATACGCTGCATTCCGATCGTTTATCACCGGACGAGTCAGCTATTGAAAAGGGGATTACAGCTATCACTGGTTTTCTGACAGCAAGAATGGAAAAATGACAAATATTTTAGCAGATACAAAATTATTGACCGCGATTATCACGCCTTTTAACGATAGGAATGAGATTGATTTTGCAGTTTATGAGAAATTGATTGATTCGCAATTGGCCGATGGCGTCCAAGGCTTTGTCGTTTCAGGGACGACTGGCGAAGCACCAACACTGACACATGATGAAAAGATTGCCTTATTTAAAAAAACGGTTGACTTTGTTGCCGGACGCGCCAAGGTGATTGTCGGGACGGGATCAAATAATACGGCCGAAACGATCAGCTTCACGCAGGAAGTCGGGCAGATTAAGGGAATTGACGCTGCTTTGATTGTGACGCCCTACTACAATAAACCTGATCAGGACGGCATGATCGCGCATTTTACAGCTGTTGCTGATGCTAGCCCGCTGCCTGTGATTATTTACAATATTCCAGGCCGCAGCATTTCCGGTCTGACTGTCGATTCATTACTGACATTAGCTAAACATCCAAATATTATTGCGGTCAAACAGTGCAATTCCGATTATGATATGTCGGAATTAATCGAACATGCACCAAAAGATTTTCTGATTTTCACAGGTGAAGATGGCCAAGCGTTGTTGAATTACGTGCTGGGCGGTGCTGGGACGATTTCAGTTGTCTCGCATTTTTATGCTAAGCAGTTCGTTGATATGTTTGCAGCTGTCGATCGTGGTGATATGAAACAGGCCGCAGCTGATTTCCGTTATATCAATCCAAGAGTGAAAGCTTTATTCAGTCATCCGTCGCCATCGCCAGTCAAAGCCGTCTATGAGCGGATGGGTATTCACGTAGGTAAGCCGCGTTTGCCGATTCTGCCCTTAACTGCAGCGCAGACTGATGAAATTATGCGGGTACTGCAGGCATGAAAACAATTCTCTTAGCCGGTGCGGCTGGAAAAATGGGTCAGGCCATTCAGCGGTTAATCGTCGAACATGATGACTGGCAGCTGTCAGCTGTTTTGCTGCATCATCCGTCTACGCAATCAGCTTTTCCCGCTGAGACAAAAATCTTTTACAAATTAGATGAGATCCAAGGCGATTATGATCTGTGGCTGGACGTGACGCGGCCAGAAACTGTCTTTCAAAACGCTTCATGGGCAATTTCACATCACATCCATCCGATCATTGGTACGAGCGGATTGACTGATGATCAAATCCAAACGCTGCAGCAGGCAGCATTAAAGGCAAAGACTGGCGGTATTATTGCACCGAACTTCAGTATCTCGGCTGTCTTGATGATGTATTTTGCCAGTTTGGCAGCGAAATTTATGTCCAATGTCGGCATTGAAGAAATTCACCACCCTGACAAGGTTGATGCTCCCAGCGGCACGGCGAAAATGACGGCTGCGATACTCGCTCAAGCAGGTGCAGCGACAGCCAAGCCTGATGACAGCCGCTTAGATGATCAATCACAAAGTAATTTAGTTGATGGCATTCAAATCATTTCAAAACGCCAAGCTGGCTACGTTGCCTACCAATCAGTTAATTTCGCTAATGAATATGAAACTTTGTCGATTGCACAAAATAGCTTGGATCGCAAATCCTTTATGCCAGGCGTACAATTAGCAATTAAAAATGCCGATCAGCAGACAACTCTGCTAGTCGGCTTAGATAAAATAATGGGGTTAAAATAAATGGCAAAAGAATACAATGTTGCAATTTTGGGTGCTACGGGTGCAGTCGGCAGCCGCATGAGAGAACAGTTGGCATTATCAACCATCCCGGTTAAATCTTTGAAACTGCTGGCTACTTCTCGGTCGGCTGGCCAACAGCAGACTTTTCGAGGACAGACATACATAGTTGAAGAAGCCAAGCCGGAATCTTTTGACGGCATTGATTTAGTTCTGTCTTCTGCTGGCGGTTCAGTCTCCAAACATTTTTTGCCAGAAGCAGTCAAACGTGGTGCTGTTTGTGTTGACAATACCTCGTATTTTCGCATGAATCCAGCCGTGCCATTGGTTGTCCCTGAAGTCAATCCACAGGCGCTGAGTTATCACAAAGGGATTGTTTCGGATCCGAATTGTTCGACGATTCAGATGGTCGTGGCTTTAAAGCCGGTCTTTGATAAATTCGGCGTTGATAAGGTGATTGTTTCCACTTACCAAGCTGCTTCTGGTGCGGGCCAATCGGGATGGAATGAATTGGAACAGGAAGCCGCTGACTATCTGGATAAAAAAGAGATGCAGGCACATATTCTGCCAGTCAAGTCGGCGGACAAGCATTATCCGCTAGCCTTTAATTTACTGCCGCAGATTGATGTTTTTGAAGATGACGGCTATACCCATGAAGAGTGGAAAATGATTCATGAAACAAAGAAAATTTTCTTTGACGACATGAATTCCGATAAAATTAAGGTGACCGCAACCAGCGTGCGTGTGCCTGTACCGGTCAGTCATGGCGAATCAGTTTACTTTCAGGTAGCTGATAGTGACCAAGCTTCTGTTTCAGCAATTCAAAAAGCAATTGCAGATGCTGCTGGCCTTGTTTTGCAAGATGATCCGTCCAAACAACTTTATCCGCAGCCGATTAACGCCGCCGGAAAACGAGAGACTTTTGTTGGCCGAGTCCGTGCTGACAATGAAAATCCCGGCAGTTACTGGATGTGGGTCGTGTCTGATAACTTGCTAAAGGGTGCTGCTTGGAATGCTGTACAGATTGCCGAAGAGTTGGTTAAAAGAGATTTGCTTCATGTGGATGATCCTGAAGCTTCATATGAATTATTTAAGGAGAACTGATGCCAGAATTAAAAAAAGGATTGATCGAAAACGTTCGTCCAGATATTAGAAACATCAAAGTGAACCAGATTCGTGCCATCGACACGGAATTCCGCCAGATTGACGGTCTGCTGCGTTTGACTTTGGGAGAACCGGATTTTAATGCACCGGATTTGGTTAAAAAGGCGATGATAGATTCTATCCAGAAAAATCATTCGCATTATTCAACTGCACGAGGTTCGGAAGAATTCCGTCAGGCAGCTGCTGATTTCTTAAAGCGCAACTACCAATTAGATTTTGATCCGGATACGGAAATTTTGACAACTGTTGGGTCCACTGAAGCGATTTTTGCTACTTTGTCGACGATTTTAAAAGAAGGGGATGAACTGCTGGCACCGTCACCGGCCTATCCGCTCTATGAACAACTGGCACATGTCAACCATACAAAAATGGTCTATATCCCGACAAATGATACTGATTTCGTCCTGACGCCCCAGCGATTGCAAGAAACGATTGCTCAGCATCCTAATGCCCGTGCGATTGTGCTGACTTATCCCAACAATCCAACTGGCGTTGACTATTCCCGTGAGCAGCTGCAGCAGCTGGCTGATGTGATTGCTAAAACAAATCTGCTGGTTGTTTCAGATGAAATTTATTCGACTCTAAATTATGTCGGCCAGCATATCTCAATTGGCAGCATTCTGCCTGAACAAACGGTTGTGTTAAACGGTGTTTCCAAATCGCACGCCATGACTGGTGACCGAATCGGTTTTGTTGCAGCACCAAAAGAGCTGATTTCAGAAATCGTCAAGATTCATCAATTTGCGATTACAGCCGTTTCAAATCCTGCTATGGCTGGCGCAACCGCAGCCTTGAACGAAGGTGACGCTGTCACCGAACAGATGCGGGCCGAATATCAGCAACGGCGTGACTTTTTAATTCCTGAATTTAAAAAATTGGGCTTTGATGTCGCGGCTCCTGATGGTGCTTTTTATCTTTTCTTGAAAATTCCGGCTGACCAGAATCAAGATGATGTGGCTTTTGCACGTGAGTTAGCACATAAAGCTTTGGTTGGGGTGATTCCCGGTTCTTGTTTCGGACCTGGCGGTGAAGGCTATCTGCGTTTGAGCTATGCGGCTTCTGAAAGCAATTTAAAAGAAGCTTTGGCACGTTTGCAAAAATATTTGGCTAAAAGCCCTTGTTAGTTTTCTTAACCAATTCGTGACGCAATAATTTTAAGCATGTTAGACTGAAAAAGTTTTGAGGAGTGCAGATGGCAAAAAATTTTTTGGATCCTGAGTTATCAAAAGCCGTGTTAGGCGAAGAAGAGAGGCAGAAGCACAATATCGAGCTGGTTGCTTCTGAAAATTTTGTTTCTAAGGCCGTGCGTCAGGCGCAAGGGAGTGTTCTGACGAATAAATATTCCGAAGGATATCCTGGCAAACGCTATTATGGCGGCAACGAGTACATTGATATTGCTGAGAATCTGGCCATTGAACGTGCCAAGGAACTTTTCGGTATTAGCTATGCTAACGTCCAGCCGCATTCAGGCTCGACTGCCAATTTTGAGGCATACATGGCTTTTTTGCATCCGGGAGATAAAATTCTCGGGATGAATTTGGATTCCGGTGGCCACTTGACGCATGGTGCCAGCGTGAGCTTTTCTGGCAAGCTCTATCAAGCCGAATCATATAAAGTCGATCCAGAAACCGAACTGCTGGATTACGATGCTATTTTAAAACAAGCCAAAGAGTTTCAACCAAAATTAATTATTGCCGGTGCTTCGGCTTATTCGCGGACGATTGATTTTCAGGCTTTTCGCGATATTGCCGATGAAGTCGGTTCTTATTTGATGGTTGATATTGCGCACATTGCCGGCTTGATTGCTGCCGGCCTGCATCCTAGCCCTGTCGGTTTGGCCGATGTCATCACTACCACGACACATAAGACATTACGCGGGCCTCGAGGCGGCATGATTTTAGCTGACGAGAAGTATGCAAGGAAAATTAATTCAGCTGTCTTCCCTGGTTCTCAAGGCGGTCCCTTGGATCACGTTGTCGCAGCTAAAGCAGCTGCTTTCTATGAAGATTTGCAGCCGGAATTCAAGACTTACTCGGCTCAGATTATCAAGAATGCCAAGGCAATGGCTGATGCATTTTCTAAGGAAGATGATATTCGTGTCGTTTCAGGCGGTACGGATAACCATATGTTTACTTTGGATTTGACTAAGACCGGTTTGACTGGTAAAAAGGCGCAGGAATTATTAGATTCTGTTTCGATTACGTTGAATAGAGAAGCGCTGCCTAATGAGAAGCTGTCGCCATTTGTTACTTCTGGTGTTCGGATTGGTACGCCAGCGATGACGACTAAGGGTATGAAGGAAGCGGATATGCTGCAGATTGAGCAGTTTATTATGCGCGCCATTCATCATGCTGGCGATACAGCGGCTTTGGCTCAAATCAAGCAGGAAGTCTTTGACTTCATGGACAAATTTCCTTTTGATTCGAATCCTTTCTGAATGTTATGACAGTGATAGAAGACAAAAAAGTATTGCGTGATCAACAAAAAGCACGCTTGGCGGCAATCGACCCTGTCGCAAAAAAAGAGCAATCTTTATCTTTATATCGCCAGCTTTTTGAAAATCCTGGTTGGCAGTCGAGTGATAATATTGCGATTACTTTGAGTCTGCCGCTTGAATTATCTACGCGTCCGATCATTCAGCAGGCTTGGGAACTGGATAAACACGTTTTTGTGCCGAAAATCGTTGATACAAAAATGATCTTTGTTGAATTTACAGAAACAACAAAAATCATTAAAGGTAAGATGTCAATTTCCGAACCGGAGGAATCCAAAGCTTTTCCGAAGAATGACATCGATCTGATGATTGTGCCAGGTCTGGCCTTCACAAAGACTGGTAAACGCTTGGGATTCGGGGCTGGTTACTATGACCGTTACTTATCGGATTATAGCGGTAAAACGCTTTCTTTAGCTTTAAACGATCAGTTGCTGGCAACTATCCCAACTGACAAACTTGATGTCAGAATTCAACAAATTTTAGCGCCCGAAAATTGAGCGCTTTTTTCTTAGGAAAGTAAATCCTTCACCGACTTGTTCAGTGACCACGCGAATCGATACGAAGGCTTTTGAATCAATTTCATTAATAATTTCCTTAACTTGACGAACTTCTGAGGGATCGACAACCACGTAAACAGCTTTAGCAGCTGTTTTTTTATATCCGCCCTCAATGTCGATGTAGGTACTGCCGCGCTCTAATTCTGACATGATTCGCTCAGCAATTTCGGTTGGATACTTTGAGAAAATCAAGAATTCTCGAGCTGAATATCCGCCGTCCTGAATAAAGTTAATCACATTAGCTGAAACAAAAGACATGATCAGCGTGTACATCATTTGCGTTAGATCGAGATAAACCAAGGACATGGCCAGAACGATTGCATCAATCGCAAATAACGATTTTCCCATCGTCACACCGAATTTTTGTTCGATAATACGGGCAATTACATCGGATCCGCCAGTCGTGGAACCAAAGCGGAAGACAAGCCCTAAACCGATGCCTATAAGAAGACCGGCGAGTAAAGCCGAAATGAGCGGATCGTGATTTAAATTAATCGTAATTGGATATCGCTGGAACAGCCAGAGCCAAAAAGACAGCATTAAAATACAGTAAAGCGTTGAGATAATTTGTCGTTTGCCCAATTTGAGATAGCCGATGACCAGAATCGGTAAGTTAAAAAGAATATTCGTAATCGCTGGATCGATTGAGAACAGTGCCCGGAATATCAAAGTGACACCGGTGACGCCGCCTTCGGCCAGACGATTGGGAATGTTGACATAAATAAGAGAAAGGGCGTAAAAAGCACAGCCGACTGTATAGGCGAGCAGATTCAGCGCCTTAATTTGTTTCAGAGATGAGATCATGTATCCAGTATAAATAAGCCTGGCTGATAAAGCGAACAGCGGGGATCGGACCCGTGACCTCCACCTTGGGAAGGTGGCGTTCTACCACTGAACTATGTTCGCAAAAAAGCTCCGCTGACTATTATATCAAACTGCTACCGGAGCTTTGATTGGATCTTCATGAATATAATTTTCGATTTTAATGTCGGCCATTTGGTAATCGAAAATTGATTTGACTTGCGGATTTAATTTTAAGGTGGGCAGTTCATGCATGGGTCGGGTAAGCTGCTCGCTGATTTGTTCGATGTGATTACTGTAAATATGTGCGTCACCGATTGTGTGGATAAATTCACCTACCTGCAGGCCGGTTTGCGCTGCAACCATCGAAAGCAGAAGAGAGTAGCTGGCAATATTGAAGGGAATGCCGAGGAAGAAATCACCGGAACGCTGGTACATCTGCAGGCTTAGTTTGCCATCGGCAACATAAAATTGGCTGAGAACGTGGCAAGATGGTAGAGCTGCGAAAGGCGTTGTCTCAGGATTCCAAGCTGTCAGGATCAAGCGTCGGGAATTGGGGTTTGTTCTGATTTCACTAATCAAACGACTGATCTGGTCAACGACACCGTTATCTTGGCTATCAGGCCAGTTGCGCCAGAGTTTGCCGTAAACATCCCCGATGTTGCCGAATTTTTGATTAAAAGCATCGTCGGTCAAGATACGATCGGTAAAAATCTGCTTCTGTTCATTATATTGGGCAGCAAAAACAGGATCCTTTTGTGCTCTTAGGCCGAAATCTGTCATGTCCGGACCCGTATAATCGCTGCTTTGTACCCATTTTTTAAAGGGCCATTCGTCCCAGATGTGGTTATGGTGTTGCAGCAGAAAGCGGATATTATTATCTCCACGTAAAAACCATAATAGTTCTGATTTAATCAAGCCGAAAAAGACTTTTTTTGTTGTCAATAAAGGAAAGCCCTCATGCAGGTCAAAACGCATCTGGGCGCCGAATAAAGACCGTGTGCCTGTCTTGGTCCGATCCATTTTTTCATGGCCTTCTGTGAGAATTTTTTTAGCGAGATTGAGGTATTGCGCTTCGTTTTGGCTCATGCATTTATGTTAATAATTTTCTGAAACTTTCGCAAGTTAGTTCGGAAATCAACAATGATATGGACGCGATGATTGGAAAAACAAAAAAAGTCCGTCTATTGACGAACTTTTAACAATTTAACGTTATCAGATTTTTATCTGACAAGAATCAAAAAGGCAATGAAGATAATCCCAAGAGCGTACATAACAGGCGTTACTTTTTTGCCTTGGCCAGTCAGAAGCATCAAAATCGGGTATGTCACAAAACCAAATGCGATACCATCAGAGATACTGTAAGTCAAAGGCATTCCGATTGCGACTAGCAAAGCTGAAGCAGCAACTGGGAAATCTTTCCAGTCGATATCAGCCAGGTTGGAAGCCATCAAGACACCAACTAAAATCAAGGCTGGTGCGGTTACCTGCGAAGTAACGATCGACAGCAAAGGACTGAAAATCAGTGAAAACAAGAACAAAATACCGGTGAAAATAGCTGTTAGACCTGTACGGCCGCCAACGGCAATACCAGCAGATGACTCAATGTAGGCTGATGTTGGCGATGTTCCAAGGACAGGCGCAATCAGCATGCCGACAGAATCAGACATCAGAGCTTCGCCGACACGCGGAATTTCACCTTTTTCGTTTAGAAAACCGGCATTTTTGGCCAAGCCAACCAAAGTTCCGGCAGTATCAAAGAAAGTAACCAATAAGAAGGTAAACACTGCCACCCACAATTGAGGTGTATTAATATCTCCCAAATGAACAAGTGCTCTTCCAAAGGTCGGTGCAAGTGATGGTGCTGCGGAAATAACCCCCGTTGGCAGCCCGATCAAGCCTGTGAGCATGCCGACAATCGTTGTACCAATCATGCCTAGGAAGATGGCAGCCGGTACGTGGCGTGCATACAAGATAAAAGTCAAGATGATTCCAAAAATGGTTAACAGAGTCGTTGGGGTACCAAAGTTTCCCAAAGTGACCATCGTATCTTTAGAAGCAGCAACAATACCGCCATCTTCAAATCCGATAAAAGTAATAAACAATCCGATTCCGGCTGCGATCGCGGCTTTTAAATCCTTTGGAATGGAATTGATGACGATTTCACGAATTTTGAAAATCGTGAGAATAAAAAACAAAATACCGGCGATAAACACGGCTGCTAAAGCTGTCTGCCATGGCACTTTCATACCAATAACAACTGAATAGGCAAAGAAAGCGTTTATGCCCAAACCTGGTGCAATGGCGAAGGGATACTTGGCCACAACCCCCATAAAAATAGTTGCGATGGCAGTAATCAGGCCAGTCGCAACAAAGACGGCGCCTTTGTTCATTCCAGCAGCACCGAGCACACTCGGATTTACAAAAAGAATATAGGCCATCGATACGAAAGTGGTCAGTCCGGCAACGAATTCCCGACCAATTGTCGTATTGTTCTTTTTTAGTTCGAAATATTGATCCATTTTTCCTCCACGAGGAGATTATTAATCATGAAAACACGAACATTTAAATTAATTTCTTCACATTAAAAAAGGAAAATTTTGAATATTTCTGAAAATTGATAAGATTAGTTTATGATCTTTGTGACCTCGGATACACATTTTTTTGCCAATGCTTTATTAGGACATCCTCACTTTGCTCCTGAGCGGCAGCACTTTCTTTCGGTCAATGAAATGAATGATGCCATTGTCGACGCTTGGAATCAGACTGTTCAGCCGGAAGATACAGTTTATCATTGCGGCGATATCGGCGTTTTCTATCGGCAAGGCAGCAAAGAGGCGATGCTGGACCTTTTGACAAATCTGCATGGCAACCTGATTTTCGTCAAGGGCAACCATGATAGCCATGATTTCTTCAAGTATCTGAATAATCATAATTTCAAATCCGAAAATGGTGCAGATAAATTTGCCTTCGAGGATGTCGGCGCCTACTTTAAATATGACCATCGACAATATTTTTTGACACATTACCCGCTGATTTTCGGTATCACGAAAAATAGTATCAACCTTCATGGCCATATTCATCACAGCTCGATTGATATTAAAGAAAACATCAATGTTGGCATTGACTCTGCAGATTTTGATTATTTTCCCAAAGAAATGAAACCAATCTTCGGTGCACCCCTTTCTATGGAGAAAATTGAATATTTGATCAAGGCAAAATCCGATGATTTTGCAAAAAGGCGATAATTTTGGCTCATGAATTCATTACAATTCTGCACACAAACGATTTGCACAGCCATATTGAACATTGGCCTAGGATTGCCAACTGGCTAAAAACGCGACGGGCTTTTTTGCAGGCGCAGGGCCACTTTGTTCTGACATTCGATATCGGCGATTTTATTGATCGGTCTGATGCCAATACGCAGGCCAGTTGGGGCAAAGCCAATACTGACTTATTAAACGATGCCGGCTACGATGCTGTGACGATTGGTAATAATGAGGGATTAGCCTTACCGCATGACCGTATGGAAGATCTGTATTCACAGCGCAAGTTTGCTGTTTTACTGGATAATATCTTAGAAAACAATCGCCAATTGCCGGACTGGGCAGAAGCTTACCGGATTTTTGTGACGCCGGCCGGTACACGACTTTCGGCCTTCGGCTTGACAGCGGCCTATGAATCTACTTATCCCTTAAACGATTGGCTGCCGGTTCAGCCGCTTGATGTCCTGCCTTCTTTGATGCAGCGGGTAACTGCTCAATCGGACATCCGTATTCTGCTTTCGCATTTGGGGCTTCCTACTGATCAGGCTTTAGCTGACCATTTTAACGAGCTTTCTGTTATTTTGGGTGCTCATACGCATCATTTATTGCCGCATGGCCAGCGCATCAATCGGTCTTTATTAGCTGCGGCGGGGAAATATGGTGAAAATGTGGGCGAGGTCACGCTAGAAATTGATAATCACGCCATTGTTGCACAAGCTGCACAGACGATTAAATTCGAAGATTTGCCGGAAGTCGCTTCAGAAAGCCGTTTTATTAGCAATTGGCAGCATACGGGACGAGAATTATTGGCGGATCAAGTCATGGCATTTTTGCCGGCCAAACGCAGCCGCAAGCAGCAGGTAACTGATTGTGCCCAAGCTTTGATGGCCAACTTTCATACTCAGATTGCGATGCTGTCAACTGGTATGTTCCTTCAAGATCTTTCTGCAGGGCCCTTGAATGCCTTTTCACTCTTAACCGATATGCCGCACACAATCAATCCGATGAAAATCGACATTGACGGCAGCGTCCTGCTAAAATTATTTGATGAGGTCCAGTCTCAGCGCGATCATCTTTTTAATCTGCATATAAATGGATCAGGCTTTCGCGGCGATACCTTTGGTGAGATGCTATTTTTCGGCATTCAAAAAGCAGATGTCGATCCTGATGCACATTATGAAATTGCCAGTTTGGACCATTATTATTTTCTGCCTTGGTTTCATTCGTTGCAATCAGCCGAGGTATCCTTTGATTTTCACGGCATTTTGCGCGAATTGATGGCCGACTATTATCAAGCTCATTATGCATTCAAGGAGATATATTGAAAACTGTTTCTGTGATCGTCGATTTGCCGACAAAACAGACAAATCAGCCTTTTACCTATTTAATTCCGCAAGATTTGATTGATTTTGATCTGCTCGGGCATCGTGTTCGGGTTCCTTTTGGCAAGCGCGATTTGATGGGCTTTGTGGTTGCAGTTCAGGATATATCCCACAGTGATTATGACTTAAAGGAAATTCATTCAATTATTGATGAGAAACCTTTACTGAACAAAGAAATGCTGGCACTTTCGGACTGGCTGGCCCGTTATGTTTTCTCTTATCGTATCCAAGTCATCCAAGCCATGCTGCCTAACGCCTTTAAAGCCAAATATCTAAAAGGATTGAAAATAGTCGGTGAGCTGCCGGATGATATTAAAAAACAGTTCTTTTTAGACAAGGATGAGATTAATTTTCTGCCTGAGCAATACGACACTAGACAGCTGCAAGTATTGAATCAGCTGATCAGTCAAGGCAAAATCGTGCAGACCACGACCATCGCTAAAAAAAATAGAGCCAAGACCGTCAAAGTCCTGTCAAATGCACTAAGTGAACACCAATTGACCAATTTGCTCGATGACAAAGGGCATCGGGCAGCACAAAAAAAATTATTGGCTTTTTTGCAGCAGCACACAGACGATCATTTTCAGACCAAAGAGCTGGCCGAAATCCTTGATATTTCACCCGCTAGTCTGACAACCGCTGAGAAAAAAGGCTGGCTGACAGCCAAACAGATGCCAGTGACGCGCAACCCTGTTCACGCGATTTCAGTCGCCAAAAGCCAGGCCATTGCTCTTAATCCGGATCAGGAAAAAGTTTTCCAGCGGGTTGCTCAGGCGATTGATAGCCAAAAGCAGGAGACTTTTCTTCTAGAAGGGATCACCGGTTCGGGCAAGACTGAAGTCTATTTGCAATTAATAGAGAAAACCATTGCAAAAGGGCGCAGCGCGATTCTTTTAGTGCCTGAAATTGCTTTGACGCCGCAGATGATTCGCCGAGTCAAAGCGCGTTTTTCTGATGCAGTGGCTTTGATTCACTCAGGCCTTTCTGATGGCCAACGCTTGGATCAATGGGAGGAGATACGGCAAGGCCAAATTGAGATTGTGATTGGGACGCGTTCTGCTATTTTTGCACCATTAGACAATATCGGCTTGATTATTATTGATGAAGAGCACGAAAGCAATTACAAACAAGAAGATAATCCCCGTTACCATGCGCGCGATGTCGCTTTGTGGCGGGCTCGTTTTCACGGTGCTGTGACTTTGCTCGGTTCAGCGACGCCTAGTTTGGAGTCACGAGCACGTGCCCAACGGGGGCTGTTTACGCTATTACATATGGATCATCGAGCCGTCAGCGGCGCAATGCTGCCTACGGTGTCGATTGTCGATATGCGCGAAGTCTGGCAAAAAGAACACGCGGACAGTGATTTCAGCCCGGATTTGTTAGATGCTGTCAAGCAGCGTTTGGCCACAAAAGAACAGACAATTCTGCTGTTAAACCGCCGTGGTTATTCCTCTTTTGTGATGTGCCGCAATTGCGGTTACGTGCCGCATTGCCCGAACTGCAATCTGTCGTTGACGCTTCACATGGACAGTCATTCTTTAAAATGCCATTACTGTGGCTACGAGACTGCAATTCCGACCAAGTGCCCAGTCTGCGGGAGTTCTCAAATCCGTTATGTTGGCAGTGGCACAGAAAAGATTGAAGCCAAACTGCAGGCTTTGATTCCCAATGTTCGAATTGCACGTTTGGATCAGGATACAACACGCAAAAAGGGCAGCCTGGAAAAAATTCTGCGTGATTTTGGCCAGCAGAAATATGATGTGCTGTTGGGTACGCAAATGGTAGCAAAGGGACTGGATTTTCCCGAAGTGACTTTAGTCGGCGTGCTCAATGCCGATACTGGTTTGAATCTGCCGGATTATCGTTCAGGTGAAAAGACATTTGATCTGCTCACTCAGGTTGCCGGTCGATCTGGAAGGTCTGGTAAAAGCGGCCAAGTCATTATTCAGACTTTTAATCCGGATAACTATGCGATACAGTATGCCGCCAAACAGGATTATGAAGGTTTCTATAAAAAGGAAATGTCCTTACGCCATTTAGCAGATTATTCTCCTTATTTCTACACGCTGCAAATTGCCGTGGATGGGCCGGATCAATTTATGGCCAGCCAGGCAATTGATGCTGTAGCTGATTTTATTAAGGGCAGGTTGGCACAACAAACGATTATGCTGGGGCCGACACCGAAAGCCATTGCAAAATTACGTAATCGCTACTATTTCCAAATTATCCTAAAATACAAGAAGGACGAAAATTTAGAAAGGACATTAACAGATCTGCAATCAGTATTTTCCGACCGTCTGCCGCATGATATTTATTTAAGTATTGATCGAGATCCGGTATCATTTATCTAATGGCTAATTCAGTAATTTTTTTTGGAACTTCAGATTTTAGCAAAAGTGTTTTGGCAGGTTTGATCGATGATCCGGCATTTGATGTTGTTGCCGTTGTCAGCCAGCCTGACCGGCCTGTTGGTCGAAAAAAAGTCAAACTTCAGACACAAACAAAGCAGCTGGCTGTGGCTCATGAATTACCGGTCTTTCAACCGGAAAAGTTGCCAGGTTCTCCGGAGATGGCTGAATTGATCGCATTACAAGCTGATTTTTTGGTGACGGCAGCTTTTGGGCAATTCATCCCAACGAAATTATTGAAATCAGCCAAAATTGCTGCTATCAATGTACACGCCAGCTTGCTGCCGCGTTATCGCGGTGCTGCGCCGATCAATTGGGCGTTAATCAATGGTGATAAAGAGACTGGCGTGTCGATTATGTATATGGTTAAAGCAATGGATGCCGGGGATGTGATCGCGACTGACCAGCTCGCCATTGAAGCATCGGATGATGCCGGAAGTCTGTTTGCCAAGATGGCTGTTTTAGGATGCAATTTATTATTAAAAACGATGCCTAAATTAGTGACAGGCGAGGCGAAAGGGCAGCCTCAGGATAACTCGCTTGCTACCTTAGCGCCTAAAATTGATCAGCAGCTGATGCGAATTAATTTTTATCGGCAGTCTGCTGAGCAAGTCGTTAATCTTGTCCGCGGGCTTTCACCGCACCCGGGTGCTTTTTTTCAGTTGGGAGATCAGAGGATCAAACTCTTGTCAGCTAAAGTTGGCGATAAAATCGGACAAGTTGGACAACTTTCTATCAAAAATAAGGGACAATTCGGTATCACAGCAGCCGATGGCAGGGTCGTTTTACTGGAACGTTTGCAACCGGCTGGCAAGAAAGTGATGACTGTGGCTGCGTTTTTAAATGGCCAGGGAAGAACATTTAATGTTGGCAGCAAGACAAATGAGATATAATGTTACGATAACATTACGGATAACTTATGCAAATCGCCTATTTAAGTGATATTGGAACAAGAAAAAAAGAAAACCAAGACTTTGTCGGGATTTTCACGAATAAAAGCCAGTACAAATTAGCCGTAGTTGCTGATGGCGTCACGAGTGAAAAAGGCGGTGATGTTGCTGCGGAAATGGTGGTTAATAACTTTGGGTTCGGCTGGCAGCAGACGGACATTTCATCCATTCAGGCGGCGCAGGATTGGATTTCCGGCAAGGCTAAGGAAGAAAACCACCGCATTTTGGAAGCCGGCAAACGTTTTGGCGATTTGTCAAAAATGGCCACAACCATGGTACTGGCAATCGCGATTAAATCTGATGTCTTAGTCGGTAATCTGGGTGATTCGCGGGCTTATGTATTTAACGGCAGGAATTTAAAACAGCTTTCTTTTGATCATTCTTTTGGCAATGAACTGTTAAAACGCGGCCAGGTTTCGCAAGAAGAGGTGGATAAAATACCCCATCATCAAAGTATTACCCGTTACTTTGGATTAAATGCTCAGACAGAGATGTCGTTTGCCGAACACCGTGTCACGAATAACGACATTATCATGCTTGCCACGGATGGTTTGACCAAGCAGGTTGAAGAAGCAGACATCCTGCATGTCATTAAGTCCAAACATAAGTCGTTGAGTGAAATGGTGGCACAATTAATTAGTATGGCGAATGAGCAAAGCGGATTTGATAACGTGACAGTGCTGCTGATGTCGCAATTCACGGAGGAGAAGTGATGAACCCTGGTTCAATTTTTGCAAACAGATATCAGATTGTCCGTCCTCTCGGCGAAGGCGGCATGGCTAATGTGTATCTTGCTACCGATACACAGAATAATCAGCAGGTTGCGATTAAAGTGCTGCGTTTGGATTTGCAGGATAATCCGGATTTTGTGCGCCGTTTTCAAAGAGAAGCACAGGCTGCGGCACAACTGGTTCACCCTAATATCGTAAAAGTATTGGCAGCCGGTTCTTACGACGGCATGCAGTACTTAGCCATGGAATATGTTGACGGCATGGACTTAAAGACCTATATTGCCCAGTATTTTCCTATTCCATATGCTCAGGTCATTAATATCATGGAACAGGTCCTTTCGGCTGTGTCTATGGCACATAACCACGGCATCGTTCATCGAGACCTCAAGCCGCAGAACATTCTTATCGGCAAAGATGGTTCGATTAAAATAGTCGATTTTGGTATTGCAATCGCTCGCAGTGAATTCGGCATGACGCAGACGAATGCTGTTTTAGGCTCTGTTCACTACCTCAGCCCAGAACAGACTCGCGGCGGCATGGCGA
Organism: Oenococcus sp.; assembly: GCF_047725585.1. Classification (NCBI taxonomy): domain Bacteria; kingdom Bacillati; phylum Bacillota; class Bacilli; order Lactobacillales; family Lactobacillaceae; genus Oenococcus; species Oenococcus sp. The sequence goes on from NZ_JBDNNF010000002.1 coordinate 96,303, forward strand.
CTAATAAATCTGACATTTACGCGCTGGGCGTGATTTTGTTTGAGATGCTGACTGGTCAGGTGCCATATAAAGGGGACACAGCGGTTTCGATTGCGATGAAGCATTCTTCTGAACAGATGCCGTCAGCCAAAGCACTTGATCCGAACATTCCACAGGCTTTAGAGAATGTCATTATGCGGGCAACAGCCAAGAACCCTGATAATCGATACTTGACGGCTGAAGACATGGCAAACGATCTGCGAACTAGCTTGTCTCCCCGTCGTGCAAAAGAAGCTAAACTCCCGCCTTTTATCGATGATCAGGCGCAGACACGCGTCATTCCTTTGGAAGATTTGAAATCACAAGTTGCCAGCGGTATCCAAAGAACCTCGCCAAATACTAGCCCCTCTCAACCAATGGCGGAAACTTCAAGTGAAGACCAGTCGCAGTTAATTGGCAAGAAGAAAAAAAAGCATCGCATCTGGCCTTGGATTCTGGCCGGCCTTTTGGTTATTGGTTTTGGTGTTATTCTCGTCATGATGTTTTGGCCGGGTGATGTTCAGGTGCCTAATACACGCAACCAGCAGCTTAGTACAGCTGAACGCCTGATCAGGTCCAATAATCTGGAAGTTGGTAATATCAGCCGAACGACTTCCAGGTCGATTAAGAAGGGATTGATTATTAAATCCGACCCGAATATTGGGACACATGTTGCTAAAAGAACCAAAATTGATTTAATCGTGTCAAATGGTGCACGCAAATTAACTTTTGGCGATTATGTTGGTTCTGATTATTCGACTGTTGCTAATGTTTTGAGAAATCAGGGCTACAAGGTGCGTCGGACACAAAGTTATTCCAACTCAGTACCCAATGGCCAGATTATCAAGCAATCAATTGCGGCGGATAAAAAAGTAGATCCTTATCGTACAACTGTCCGTTTCACTGTTTCTAGGGGAACCCGCAAGATTACAGTGCCGACCTTTAGTAATTTGTCCAGTGCTCAAGCATGGGCGACGCAAAATGGTATCAAATTGCAAATTAATTATAGTCAGACAAGCGATTATAACGATGGCGACGTGATCAGCCAAAATCCAAGTGCAGGAACTGAAATTTCTGCAACCACAGCGGTTGTCCTACAAGTTGCCCGTAGTATCAGCAAGATCACAGTACCTAATTTCACATCTATGACGCGTGACCAAGCTGAAAGCTGGGGAAGCCGCAACAAAGTTTCTATTTCGATCAATTATCAAAGTTCATCTACGATTGAAAATGGGAAATTAATTAGCCAGTCGTTCGCACAAGGGTCACAAGTGATTCCCGGAACTGATACGATTAACTTGATCTATTCCAGCGGCACACCGGATAGTAGTTCATCCAGTAGTTCATCCAGTAGTTCGTCAAATTAAGGCCGCTCAGCGGATTTGTTGTTTGTTTGAAAAAAAGGAGAAAAAATGAGTGTTATTGTTGCGCCATCAATTTTGGCAGCTGATTATTTAAATTTAGGAGAACAGATAAAATTAGTCGAAAACGCGGGTGCAAAATATCTGCATATCGATATTATGGACGGGGACTTTGTTCCCAGTATTTCTTATGGCCCTGATTGGGTCAAACAGATCAAGGCCAGCGGCAGTAAATTAACCTTGGATGTTCATCTCATGGTGAATCATCCCGAAAAGATCATTGATACTTTCGCTGATGCTGGTGCTGATATTATCGGTGTTCATGTTGAGGCAACGCCGCATATCCACCGCGCACTGCAAATGATCAAAAATGCTGGTGCTCGTGCTGAGGTTGTGATTAATCCGGGTACACCGGTTGCTTTGATCGAACCTGTCTTATATATGGTTGATCAGGTTTTGGTGATGACCGTGAATCCTGGTTTTGGCGGACAAAAATTCCTGCCTGAAGAAATCGAAAAAGTGGCTCAGTTGCGTGATTACAAGAAGAGTCACGGCTTGAATTTTGATATTGAGATTGATGGCGGTGTGAATGACAAGACGATTGTTGAAGCCTACAAAGCTGGCACGACAGTAGCTGTTGCCGGTTCATATGTCTATGACAAAGTAGATCCAGCAGCCAAAGTGAAAAAACTGATTGAGGCTACGGATTTTGAAGTCGATTAACATCTTAGCAGGTGGGCCGACAACGGTTTTACCGGCTAATTTTTCCGATTTTTTAGCTGCTGATGCTGATTGGATCGGCGTAGATGCCGGTTCTTATTATCTTGTGACAAAGGGGGTAACCTCTCTAACTGCGGTCGGTGATTTTGACTCACTGACGGCTGACCAGCTGGCTTTTGTGAAAGCACACGTTAATGCCGATGATTTTCAGCAGGCAAAGCCGGAGAAAGATTTCACTGATACAGAATTGGCCTTGCAGCGTGTTCTAAGTCATTTTGATATCAGTGAGTATCAAACAATTAATTTGTTCGGAATGACCGGCGGCCGTTTGGATCATGAATTGGATAATCTGCTGAATATTTTTCAGGATCGTTATGCGCCGCTGCTGTCCAAGATTAGATTATTTGATGCTGGCAATATTGTTACTTTTTATCATGCTGGCGATTATGTGATTTCTGATTTTTATCAGAAGAAATATCTGGGTTTTGCAACATTGAATGGCATTCAGCACTTTTCAATTGCGGCTGCCAAGTATGAGCTGCATGATTTTTCGTCAGATAAAGCCTGTGTCTTTGCATCCAATGAGTTTATTGAGGGCCAAGATGTTAGAATTAGCTTTGCAGCTGGCGATGTCATTGCAATCTATAGTTAACAAAAGTTTAAAAAAGCAAGATATTTTGTTTTTTAGGCTGACTTTTGTATAATAGTTAAGGCTTTTTACTTTTAGTGCAATTTGCCATAAAGTATAAGCTTAAAATTTTAAGCCTACATCGTTTATCAGATGAACTACAAAAAATGGAGGAAACCAAATTGGCTGAAAAGGAACATTACGAAAGAACTAAGCCGCATGTTAACATTGGTACTATCGGTCATGTCGATCACGGTAAAACCACTTTAACTGCAGCTATCACTAAGGTATTGTCTGAAAAGGGCCTTGCGCAAGCCCAAGACTATGCCTCAATTGATGCCGCTCCTGAAGAGCGTGAACGTGGAATCACGATCAATACTGCCCACGTTGAATACGAAACTGAAAAGCGTCACTATGCACATATCGATGCGCCTGGCCACGCTGACTATGTTAAAAATATGATCACTGGTGCTGCACAAATGGATGGAGCTATCCTTGTTGTTGCTGCTACTGATGGTCCTATGCCACAGACTCGTGAGCATATTCTGCTTGCCCGTCAAGTTGGTGTTAACTACATCGTTGTCTTCTTGAACAAGACTGACCTTGTTGATGACCCAGAATTAATTGATCTTGTTGAGATGGAAGTTCGTGAACTTTTGTCTGAATATGATTTCCCTGGTGACGATATTCCTGTTATCCGTGGTTCTGCTTTGAAGGCTCTTCAAGGCGATCCTGAACAGGAAAAAGTTATTCTGCACTTGATGGATGTTATCGATGAATATATCCCAACACCAGTTCGTGATATCGATAAGCCATTCTTGATGCCTGTCGAAGATGTCTTCACAATCACTGGTCGTGGTACTGTTGCTTCTGGCCGTATCGACCGTGGTACTGTTAAGATCAATGATACTGTTGAAATTGTTGGCTTAAGAGATCAAGTTAAGAACACTGTTGTTACGGGTGTTGAAATGTTCCGTAAGACTTTGGATCTTGGTGAAGCCGGTGATAACATCGGTGCTTTGCTTCGTGGTATCAACCGCGATGATATCGAACGTGGCCAAGTTTTGGCAAAGCCTGGTTCGATTCAGACCCACAAGAAGTTCAAGGGTGAAGTTTATATCTTGACTAAGGAAGAAGGTGGCCGTCATACGCCATTCTTCACTAACTATCGTCCTCAGTTCTACTTCCATACGACTGATGTTACTGGTGTCGTAGAATTGCCTGAAGGCGTTGAAATGGTTATGCCTGGCGATCATGTAACATTTACTGTTGAATTGATGAAGCCTGTCGCAATTGAAAAAGGTTTGAAGTTCACTATCCGTGAAGGTGGCCATACTGTTGGTGCCGGCACTGTTTCTGAAATTGATGACTAAGTAATTTGAAAATCGTTTTGCTTATGCAGAGCGATTTTTTTATTAACTTATTTAATTATTGTTCAACGCTTGACTATATTTTTAATCCTTGTTACGATCATATAAATTAAGTTTGTCGTTAGGAAAGAATAATTTATGGTCAGTATTAACGGAGAAATATTTAGGCAGAGGAGAAAAGAGATGCAACTCAGCCAGATGCAGCTTGCGGATGGGATCGCGTCTCAGGGAACGATTAGTTCTTTGGAATGCTTTGGCGCGTTGCCTTGTATGAGGATTTTAGAGGAGATTATGAATCGCCTCCATCTATCGCTTGAAGATGTGATGTCAATAAATCCAGCATCTTCGGCTTTGAATAATTTGCAAAAAGAATTGGATAACGAACATTATCGTCGTGTGTTTGATGGCCTGGAAAAGGTTAATAAGAATGATTTCGTGTTTCCCAAAGATAAGCAGCGGCTGCTTTATCTGAAGGCTTCAGCCTACTTCCATAGCGGTCAAATTGAGGATGCCTCTTTTTGGTGTGATCAGCTGATGCAAATTCCCGACAAAGATAAAGATCCTTTATATCACGCCTTAGTTCATACGATTAAGGCACAAATTTGGCAGCAGAAAAATGATCTTTATAAAGCCAGTGTGTGTTTTCAAAATGTTGAAGAATTTTTGTTGTCGAAAAACGACAGAAACAATGAGCTGGCTAGCAGTTCTATGCATGGCTATGTACGTATGTATCAAGCTTTAGCAGAACATGCTTTAATGAATCAAAACCCCGAGAAGGCACAAAAATATTTAAGACGGGCCTTTAAAATCCTGCATGCAGAGCATTCCAGCTGGCACTTAGGAGAATTATTGATTATTGATGCTGAAATTGCTGGAGAGCGGATGCTGGACAAAGAAAAAACGGCCTCAATTATCGCTGCTCAGCGTCTTTATGAAATTATGCCAAGTCCGAAATTAGGCCGTATGCTGCAAAATGTGTCATCAAAATCTCGATTGTTTGTTTCCACGAACAAATGATTGAGATTTTTTTTAATCTCTTGACATACGAACAGGTGTTCGTATCATTTTAAGTAGGGAGATGTCTAATTATTTTAACAATGAAGAACGCCGCGTTATTTTTGCGATTGACAGTAAATCTTTTTATGCCAGCGTGGAGGCTAAAGAATACCATTTAAACCCCTTACGCGCCGCTATTATCGTAGTCTCTACCGGGCCCAATGTCGGCGGAGGCGGCCTGATTTTGGCCACGAGTCCAATGGCTAAAAAGTTATACGGCTTGAAGTCTAATGTCAGTCGTTTGCGGGATCTGCCTAAAGACGTTAAAAATCTGTTAATGGTGCCGCCGCGTATGAATCTGTATATCCATGTTAATTCGCAAATTAACGACATTTATCGAGAATATGTTGATAATCGGGATCTGCATATCTACTCGATTGATGAAAGTTTTTTGGATATGACGCAATCTTGGCATTTATTCGGTGATACACCCATGCACGTTGCCCGCCGCATTCAAAAAGAAGTGCATGATAAGACGGGCATTTATACAACGGTCGGCATTGGCGATAATTTAACACAGGCTAAAATTGCGATGGACATTTATGGCAAACATAGCACGACTTTTGTCGGGGAGATTCATTATGAGACCGTGCCGGATAAATTGTGGCCGATTAATCAATTAAATAAGGTCTGGAGCATTGGCGACCGAACGGCTAAAAAGTTGGAAAGAATCGGTATTCATTCTTTGGCGGATTTAGCACATCACGATCCCTATGATTTAACCAATAAATTTGGCGTCATTGGTGGCCAGCTGTATTTATTATCTTGGGGCATTGACCGAGCCGTGATTGCTGATAAGACACGCCCAAAAGAGAAATCGTATGGTAATTCGCAAGTTTTGCCGAAAAATTATACAAAGGCTTCGGAAATCGAGGTCGTACTCAGAGAGATTTCTGAACAGGTAGCTGCAAGAATCCGTAAACACCATATGCAGACCAGGTTGGTACATCTCTGGGTTGGCAATGAATATACAGATGGTGGCTTTTCCAAGCAGACGCGCATTATTCCGACCAATGAAAGCCGTATTCTCAATCATGCTGTGATTGATTTGTTTCGAGCGAATTGGAAAGGCGATCAGATACGCAATATTTCGGTTTATTTTGGCGATCTGCTGCCGGATAATTTCGAGCAGCTGGATTTTTTCAGAACACCGGAACGTCAGATGCAGGAGAGAATTTTAGACAAAACTGTCGACTCGTTGCGTTTGAAATTCGGCTTTACAAAACTAGTCAAAGCATCGTCGACCTTGCCGGGCGGTACGGCCATCCAGCGGGCCGGACTGGTTGGCGGGCATAATGGCGGCAATAGTTATGAGTAACCCTTATCCTAATTATGATCCTCGGATTCGTGATCAGTTTATCCGCAATTATCGCGATCGCGGCATGATGAAGTGGGGTGGCTTTTATTTATCCGATCATACACGCGTGATCGAGAAAAAAGCTAAAAGCCGGCGGGCAAACGAGAAACGCCGTTTACAAAAACAAATGGATTTCCAGAAGATTTCAGCTAATCTATTTAGTGCTTTTGCTAACGAAAAAGAGGTCAGCGTGCAGCTGGCCGAAGAAAACAAGGATCATTATGCGGCTCAGACGATTGTGGGCTTCGTACAAGGATATGGCGACGATGGCGTTGTGATCGCTGGACAAGTGGTTGCTTATGACGACATCTGGAATTGCAGCATTATCAACTAATTGTTATATACAAATAGTTTAGCTATGATAGCTGCAGCACTTAAAAACGGGATTAAGGGCAGTATTTGGACTTTTTTCAAGCAGCAGCAAGCAATAGCAGATAGACTGGCGAGTAAAATCGTGACCGCAAAAGTGATTGGCTCGACCATTAGGTAAAGGATTAAGAGAACCGGGAGATCACCGCTGCCCATAGATCGCCGATAACAAATAAAAAAACTGCAGAATAGCGTGATGGCTAGCAGCGAGGCCACTGTTTCTAATTGCCAATGGCAGACTAATTCGAAAATAATGACTGGATATAGAATAGCGGCATGAGCTCGGCGATCGTATAAATCTTCGCAGCTTAAAAATAAGCACAGGCAAATTAAAATCAGCCAATCAAGCTGGTCGGAAAATACGATGAATAATATACCAAAACAAGCTTCGAAAATAGGGTAGCGCGTTGGAATGCTGCAGCGGCAATATCGACAGTGTCCTGCTGAAATCAGCCAGCCGATGATCGGCGTCAGCGACAGGCAATCCAAACGATGCTGGCAGTTGTCGCAAACAGAAAAGCCCCTTAGGCTGATCTGCCGATTAATCCGATCCGCTAAGCACATAATGAAAGAAGCCATACAGGCACCCAAAATAAAGAAAAGTATCAGCACTTTTCTTATTACGGAATTTCGGTATTAATTCATGACAAAACAACCATCAAATTTCATAAAAATCGGCGATCCGCGTTTTATCCAAGATTGGCAGTTTGAAAAAAGCCAGGATGCTCAGATTGTTTTACGCCGAATGCTGGATGCCAGTGTTTTTCAAAGAGGGAGTGACATCCGTCAGATTTCTTTGGAGGCACTTTTTAATGGTCAGTTATCACCAGCCGACCCTTTTTGGCAGCAATTGGCGCACTTAGTTCAGCAAGCTTTTCCTTTAGGACTTTTCGATCAGCAGTTAAGTTCGGCAGAAAAAGTTTTGGCTCAACGTGTGCATCAATTCAGGTATTTGATCGACAGCTGGTTGGTCAGTTACGTTCGCAGTCTGTCAGGGCAAGCCAGTGATCGTCAAAAGCTCATCGATTATCTGAAGACCTTCCCAGCTGCTAAGGAGCGTTGGTCTATTGGCAGCCCCCGTTTGCACGAAAAAGAATTGCGACCAGATTTAGCCGGGCATACGCGTTTTTATCTAAAAAAGGTTAACTACAAGATCCTCATCAACTTTCATGTAGAATTTATTTTAACGGAGGAGGGGCGCTTTTTAACTATCTTATCTCCGGAACCAGGCGCGGTTATTAATGGAGCTTCTTTTAATTTTGCTGACGGCAATGACTATCATGCTAATCAAACTACTGCTTGGAACCATCACCATAGCCGGCATTTCAATTTAGATATCGAACCTGTCTCACACTATGATCCGGAGTTTCGTTTAGTACTTTTGAAAACTTATCGTGCGCCGAATTTAAAAGAATTTTCACGCGGCTGTTTGCTGCGGCCAGCGATCAAGACAAGAAGTGCGCGACTGGCTAAGAAATTCACGCGCAGCGTACACGAAAATTGAATTCATTTGTCAAGTCATTAACCTTGACACGGTTATTTCGATGGTTTATGATATTTCAGTAATTAATTACTAGGAGAAAATATGTCTGTTAAAATCCGTTTGCATTTAATGGGAACTAAGAAGCGTCCCTTCTACCGTGTTGTTGTCGCTGATTCCCGTGCCCGCCGTGATGGCCGTTTTATCGAAGAAGTCGGCTACTATAACCCAATCGTTACACCTGCTGAAATTAAGTTGAATGAAGATGAAATCTTCGCTTGGCTTATGAAGGGCGCTCAGCCGACTGATACTGTTCGCAGTTTCTTGTCTAATGCTGGTCTTATGAAGAAGGTTCATGAGGCAAAATTAGCGGCTAAAAAAGCTGCTAAGTGAGAAATTCCGCCATTCAGGCGGGATTTTTTGTATGATTTAATAGAGATGAAAATGCAAGCCCAGCCACAAATTTATTATGCGTCACTACCTTTTCAAGACTGGTCATTCAGTTATTTTTACACTGATAAAGGGTTGATTTTCACGACTTTTCAAGCTGATGCTGTGGATGCTTTTCGGAAACGGTTCACTAAAGCCGGTATTCCATCACCACAAAAAAATATTGCAGCCGATCGGCAGTTTTCAGCTTACTTTGCCGGTCGTCAAACGCAAGTAGATTTGTCGATTGACTGGGATTTTTTGTCTTTGAGCGATTTCAGCCGGCAAGTACTGACAGCTTTGCAGACGGTCACACACAGAACTAGTTATAGCGACCTAGCAGATAGGGCTGGACAAGCAAAAGCAGTGCGGGCAGTAGCGAGTGCCGTTGGCAAAAATCCTGTCGAAGTCGTGATTGGCTGTCATCGGATTGTTCACCAGTCTGGAGAATTGGGGCAGTATCGGGACGGTGTCATCATTAAACGAGCATTATTGGAATTGGAGGAACGAGTTGGCCAAACTGCGAGTCGGAAAAATTATTAATACACATGGCATCAAGGGTGAATTGAAGGTCGATGTTGTCACAGATTTTCCCGATCAGCGTTTTGCTAAAAAGGCCAAATTATTTGTGGCTGATAAAGAATTAACTGTTTTATTCAGCCGGCCTTTCCAGCAATTCTGGCTTGTGACGTTTGTCGGATACGAAGATATTAATTTGGTCGAGCAGTATAAAGGGGAGGATATTTTTGTCGACGAATCAATCTCTCAGCCAAAAACATTACCCGGCGAATTTTTAGTGTCTCAAATTCTCGGTCTGAAAGCAGTGGATGAAAATGGCCGCCTTGTTGGCCGAATTGTTGACAGCTTTCATACTGGCGCTAACGATGTTTGGACGGTTAAAAAAGCTAATGGCAGAGAAATTCTCATTCCCTACATTGATCAAGTCGTGAAAAAAGTAGATCTGGATGCCAAACAAGTCATAATCGACTTGCTGGAGGGCTTAGATGAAGATTGATGTACTGAGCTTGTTTCCGGAAATGTTTGACTCGCTGCGTCAATCGATGATCGGCAAGGCACTGGAAAAAGGGATTATCGATTTTAAAGTCACGAATTTTCGTGACTATACATTAAATAAGCAGAAGCACGTCGACGATCTGGTCTATGGCGGTGGTGCGGGGATGCTCCTAACACCGCAGCCTATTTTTTCTGCCATGTCTGCCATTGAAGCTGATAACCAAGGCGACCGCGGGCACGTGATTTTAGTTGATCCGGCAGGCAAGCGTTTTGACCATCAGACAGCTCAGCGTTTGTCCAAATACGAGCACCTGACCTTTATTTCCGGCCATTATGAAGGCTATGACAATCGTATCCGCCAGTTGGTTGATGAAGAAATTAGTCTAGGAGATTATGTCTTGACCGGTGGCGAGCTGCCGACCATGGTGATTATTGACGCAACGGTACGTTTTTTGGACGATGTTTTGGGCAACGCTGATTCGGCGGCAGACGATAGTTTTCAAAACGGTTTACTAGAGGAGCCCCAATATACACGTCCAGCTGATTTTCAGGGCATGAAAGTACCGGATGTCTTAATCAGCGGCGACCATGAGAAAATCCGGCGTTGGCGTTTAAAAGAATCTTTGCGGCGGACTTACCTGCGCCGGCCAGACCTATTAGTACATAAACAGCTGACTAATGAAGAACGCGACTTTCTAGATGATATAAAATACGAGGAATCTCTTGATTCCAAGCGATGAAAACTGATACAATACAACTTGGCTATTTTTTGCCAATTACTAACATTGCGCTGTTGTGCCAAGGTATTTAATATCAATGTTTTCGTTGGGAGTATAAAATGAAACAGAACCAATTATTAGAAAAGCTGACGCAGTCACAGTTGCGTACCGACATTCCAGACTTTCGTCCTGGGGACAATGTTAAGGTTTATGCCCGTATTGTCGAAGGCGAACGCGAACGTGTCCAATTGTTTGAAGGCGTTGTCGTTAAGCGCAAGGGATTTGGTATCACGGCCAGCTATACCGTTAGAAAAGTTTCTTCCGGTGTTGGTGTGGAGCGTACCTTCCCGCTGAACTCACCCCGTGTTGATAAGATCGAGGTTACTCGCCGCGGTCATGTCCGTCGTGCTAAGTTGTATTATTTGCGGGCACTTCGCGGTAAGGCAGCTCGTATTAAGGAAAACCTTAATTTTAAGGGCACTGCCAAGAAGACTGCAGCAAAGTAATATTGGAAAGGGGCTCAGAAGAGCTCTTTTTTTATCGGGAAAATTGATGACAAAGATTAGAAGAATTCAAAATAAAATTCCTCAGCTATTTTTACAACTGCTGATTCTCGTGTTTACAGCTTTTTTAGAAGTGATTGCAATGAATATGTTTTTGACGCCCAGCCATATTTTTACGGGCGGTTTCAATGGTATTTCGCAGCTGCTTTCCTTAGCCAGCCGGCGTTTATTTGCCTATCAGATTAATACAGGAATTTTCTTACTGGTTAGCAGCTTGGTTATCGGCGTGATTGGTTGGAAACTAGTCGGATCGCGTTTTACAATTCTCAGTACGGCCAACTCTATTTTCACATCTTTGCTGATTTTGTATGTGCCTGTGATTGATGTTGCCAAAAACAGTTTGCTAGCTTCATTATTTTCCGGCGTCTTGGTCGGTATGGCTACGGGATTATCGATGCGTTTTGGTTTTTCTACCGGCGGCATGGACATTATTGCTATGATTGTCCAGAAAAAGACCGGGCGCTCTGTGGGTGTGATCAGCAATACGATTAACGCGGCAATTGTGCTGATTGCAGGCATGTTTATCGGTTGGCCGAATGCTTTGTATACGTTAATCGGAATTTTTGCCAGCGGGCAGGTGATTGATGCGATTTATACCGGCCAGCGCAAGCTCACAGCCTTGATTGTCACTGAAAAAGCCGATATACTGACGAAAACCTTGCAAAAAGAGCTGGTACGCGGCATTACGATACTCCCATCGGTTGGTGCTTTTTCGCATCATCAGTCATCGACGCTGATGATGGTAATTAACCGCGTAGAGTTATATGATATGGAGAATATCGTGCGAGAAATAGATCCGCATGCTTTTATTGATATTCTTAGTACAATATCTGTCAGCGGCCTTTGGCTGGATGCGGACAGACAGGCAGATATTAAAAACAGAAAGGTGGACGAAGATGCCATACATTCAAATTGATATGCTGGAAGGGCGTTCTGCTGAGCAGATTAAGAAGGTTGTTAAAGATATTACGGAAGTGATGGTCAATGACGCCAATGCATCAGCTGATGCGGTCAACATTGTCGTACGTGAGTCCAGCAAAGATCATATCGCAGTCGGTGGTGTTCTTAAATCAGAAATGTAACAATTATGTAACATTAAAAAAGTGCTTGTTCGTGCCGGATAGGCACTTTTTTTAAATAAAAACTAAAATTGTATGTTACAAGAAAGTTTTTTTCAACCATACGTTCGTAAAAAACGCGATTAATTTCCACTCAATCCAAACACTTGTTTGAAAAGGAAACAAAATTTTTTGTAATACCTCTGCAACCCAAAGAGGCTCGTAAGCGACTAGAATTTGAAGCATACGAGGTAGAAAATGAAAAAAGCTTCTTTAAAATCCAAAGCATTGCTCACAGCTATTTCTGCATTGAGCGTTACTGGTACAGCAGTTGTTGCTGCCCAGGCTAAAATGTATACGGTTAAAGCCGGTGATTCACTCTGGTCTCTCTCGCAAAAAAGCGGCTTAAGCGTCAGTGAATTGGCCAGCCGCAATAATATTGTTAATCCAAATTTGATTGTTGCCGGCCAAACACTCGACATCCCTGATCAGGCATCTTCAGCCGCTGCTACACCAGCTCAGCAGGCAGTCGCAGCATCATCCAGCGCCCCTGTTGCAACGGCGCCAGCGGCTAACAGCGGATCTGCAAAGACTATTAGTTATACGGTTAAAGCCGGTGATTCACTTTGGCAGATTGCACAGAATACAGGTGCACAGGTAAATGATCTGCTTCAGTCAAATGGTGGCAAGAGCCTGATCACAATAGGGCAAGTGCTCCAGATTAAGCTGTCCGCAGATAGCCAGGCTGCACCTGTCAGCAGCGCACCGGCAGCAGCTAGTTCTGCTGCTGCGTCATCTGCACAAAGTGCCTATAATTCATCAGTTGCTGCCAGTCAGGCAGCTGCGACAGCTGCAGCAAGTGCCTACGATGCTTCTTCGGCAGCGGCTGCAAGTGCTGCAGCCAGCACACCGGCAAGTGCAGCGCCGGTTAAACCTGCTGCACCGGCAAAATTGGGCGTTTCTGCTCAAAGCGGTACTGTAACAGCGATTATTAATCTGGCTCTGCAGTTGTCAAGACAAGGTATTCCTTATGTTTGGGGAGGCCACACGACAGCTGGATTTGACTGCTCCGGCTTGGTTTCCTATGTTTTCCAGCATGCTGCCGGCATTTCGATGACGCCATATACTGTTTCACAAGAGGGTTACGTGTCCAAACATGCTGTGTCAGCAGCTAAACCTGGCGATCTCTTATTCTGGGGAAATGCTGGTGCTACTTACCATGTTGCCATTTATATTGGGAATAACCAATATGTGGCTGCACCGGTTCCTGGCCGCAACGTTGAAGTTGAGACAATTTCAAGATATTTCATGCCGAGTTTTGCAGGTACAGTTATCAAATAAGTATTAAAAAAAGACCGTCAGGTCTTTTTATTTTATCAAGACAACATCTTCAGCGACTGTCCAAGGATCCAAATTGTTGATGTGATCGTAATACATGATACCGCGCAGATGATCAATCTCGTGTTGGAACACAATCGCCGGATAATCTTTTAATCTGATTGAGTGGTGCTGACCGTTTTCATCATCGTATTCTACAGTAATTTTATCAGCTCTCAGCACTATTCCAGGTGTATCCTCATCTTTGGATAGACATCCTTCTCCGGCTTCTAGAGCGGCTCTTTTTACTGATTCTCGCGTAATTTGCGGGTTGAAGACGATTCCCTTAAAGTAAGGAGCCGGGTCTTCTTCTGGATTTAAGGCGGGGATCAGCAAGGCTGTCATTTGCAAGGATTTATCGACTTGCGGGCCGGCAAGTCCGACACCTGGCCTCAGATGGTATTTTTCATTTTCTTCTTTATCTTGGGAAACCTCTAAAAACTCAAGCATCCGATGTCCGAGTTCCTTGACTTGAGGATCTAGCGGAAACGTTACGGGGGCTGCCTGTGCGCGTAATATCGGATTTCCATCACGTACAATATCTTCCATTAATATCATATTTTCAATTGTATACCAGACTAGCCAATCGTCCAATTATCGTGTATCATAGTATGTCAGTGGCTGCATAAGCGGCTTTTTGTTTGTAAAGGATTGCGAATGGTAAAAACAAGAGAAAATATCAGAAATATTGCAATTATTGCCCATGTCGATCACGGTAAGACGACCTTAGTTAATGAGATGCTCAAGCAGTCGGATACGTTTGACTCTCATACTCAGATCGCTGATCGGGCAATGGATACAAATCCAATTGAAAAGGAACGCGGCATTACGATTTTGTCAAAGACGACTGCAATCAAAGTCGGCGATAAGCAGATTAATATCGTTGATACGCCCGGACATGCGGATTTTGGTGGTGAAGTTGAACGAATCATGACCATGGTTGATGGGGTTCTTTTGGTCGTGGACGCTTTTGAAGGTACGATGCCTCAGACGCGTTTTGTGCTGAAAAAAGCTTTTGAACAGCACCTGACTCCGATTGTTATCATCAATAAAGTTGACCGCCCTGGTGCCCGTCCTTTGGAAGTTGTTGACGAAGTGCTGGATCTCTTTATCGAACTTGGTGCAGATGATTCAATGCTGGAATTCCCAGTTATTTACGCATCGGCAATGAATGGCACGAGCAGCTTTTCACCGGATGTCAGCAAGCAGGAACATACAATGAAGCCGATTTTCGACACGGTATTCAAGACAATTCCGGCGCCGGTAGATAATTCTGATGAATCCTTGTTGTTCCAAGTGGCTATGCTGGACTATAACGAATTTGTCGGCCGTATTGGCATCGGCCGTGTTGTTCGCGGCAAGATCAAAGTTGGTGATAATGTCACCGTTATGAAACTGGATGGGTCTCGGAAGAATTTCCGCGTGACACGGTTAATGGGTTTTTTGGGACTCAAACGAATTGATATCAATCAAGCTGAAGCAGGTGATTTGATCGCCGTTTCCGGCATGGAAGAAATTAATGTTGGTGAAACTGTTTCAGCGGCTGATCATCCTGAGGCTTTGCCGCCACTGAGAATTGACCCGCCAACACTGCAGATGACCTTCCGCACGAACGATTCGCCTTTTGCAGGCAAAGAGGGTAAGTTTGTGACTGCCCGCCAGTTAGAAGACCGTCTCAAGCAGGAACTTCACACTGATGTTTCACTGCGTGTGGACGATACTGATATGCCAGGTATTTGGACTGTCTCTGGCCGAGGCGAACTGCATCTGTCAATTCTGATTGAGACCTTGCGCCGTGAAGGCTTTGAGCTGCAGGCCGGCCGTCCAAAAGTTATCTATCGCGAAATCAATGGCCAGCGCTGCGAACCTTTTGAAGATGTTCAGATTGATACGCCAGAGGAATACTCCGGTGCCATCATTCAAGCTTTGTCTGAAAGAAAAGGCGAGATGCTGAATATGGAACCTCAAGGTAACGGCCAGACACGTTTGCACTTCGTTGCACCGTCTCGCGGTTTGATTGGTTATTCTAACGAATTTTTGAGTTCAACACGTGGATACGGTATTTATAACCATACATTCTTGGATTACCGGCCAGTGATCACTGGATGGAATCCTGGACGTCGCAATGGCACACTAGTTGCAATCAGCCAGGGGACTGTAACGACTTATGCGATCATGCAGATTGAGGATCGTGGTACTGTCTTTGTTGACCCTGGTACCGAAGTTTATGAGGGCATGATTGTTGGTTCTAATTCGCGTGAAAATGATATTTCTGTCAATATCACACGAATGAAAGCACAAAGTAACGTCCGTTCTTCAACTAAGGATCAGACTGCGATTATTAAGACACCAACGCATCTAACTTTGGAAGAATCAATTGAATTTTTGAATGATGATGAATTGGTCGAAGTAACGCCTGAGCATACGCGTCTGCGCAAGATTATTCTGCAGACTAACGAACGTGAAAAAGTTGGCCGTCATAAGGGCAACTAAGCGGTATAAAGCCTTGAGGATACTAGCTGTCTTCAAGGCTTTTATTTTGTCTTTTTAGTATCGTCCCTGTAACATTGTTCTTCTAAAATAATAATATCCATTATTGTTTTTTATATATTCGAAAACGAATTTTTCAATGAAGCAGGAGCGATGAGATAGATGGTAACAATAAAGGAAATAGCTAAACTTGTTAACTTAAGCCCAACGACAGTTTCCAATGTCATTCATGGCCACAAGGGGAAGGTTTCGGCTGAAAATTACAAAAAAATCAGTTCAGCTTTAAAGGACACGAATTATATTTCAAATATGGGCGCCCGTCTATTAGGACACCACGGCTCTAAAATTATTGCTGTCATTTTGAATTTTGATCGACGCGCCGAAGTCAATATCGTCTCTGATCCCTTTTACGATCAAATTATTGGTTTTCTTGAAGAAGAAATTCGTAAGCAAGGTTACTTCATGATGCTTTATACCTCAGGCAGCGTCACTGAAAGTCTCCGTTTGGCAACTGCTTGGGACATTGAAGGGCTGATTATTTTGGGTTCTCTTCCGGATGATGCCAAAAAATTCATTCAGCAGCAGCAAAGACCTTTGGCCTTCATTGACACTTATGTTGATGAATCATATATGAATGACGATTTTATCAATGTCGGGCTGCAGGATTTTCAAGGCGGGTATGACATTACAAAATATCTGATCAGTCTTGGGCATCGCAAAATTGCTTTCTTTGCCGACGGCGACCATTTAATTGGCGTGGATGAAAAACGTTTCTTAGGTTTTAAGCAGGCTTTATCCGAAACCGGCATCAGTTTCCAACGAAAAGATTTTTTTGCTTTGGATTATCGTGCGGACAAACGTCACGCTTTTTTGAGAGAAATCAGCCGCAATCAATTAAAACAGTATACAGCTTTAGTCTTTACTTCGGATTTTCTGGCTGTTGATGCGATCAATGTCTTTTATGATAACGGTATCAAGGTTCCCAGAGATTTTTCAATTACAGGTTTTGACCACAATATTTTTTCGGAACAAATTCGGCCTAAATTGACAACAATCGGTCAAAATGTGAATCAAAAAGCAGTACTGGCAGTCGACTATCTGGTCGAAAGAATTCAGAGCAAACACGTTGGACGAAAAATTAACATTCTCTTGAATACGGAATTAATTGTCCAGGGCAGTACGGCAAAACCATCCGAAGTTCTGCCATGATTTTTTAAATTGCAATTCAAGGAACAGGTTCAAACACACTCAGGGGTGTTTTTTTTATTCTCTGTTTTGATATTGTAAGCGCTTTACTTTTATGGTAGTATGTATTTGTCGTTTAGGTGTTACGTGACACCTAGCTCACAATTACGAGAGAGGGTGATGGGGAAAGGTGTTGGACTACTGTTATTTGATCTGAACCGACTAGGTCGTTGGTCCTAATGCCGATATCAGAGATGAAAGTCAGATTTATGAAGCGATTTAGATTGGTAAGATCATTTTTCCCAGAGAGAAAAATGAGGAGGAACAATTTATGAAGAAAAAAATAATTGCAGGTATTGCAGCGGGCATTATGCTGGCTAGCAGCACCGTTGGCTTGGTGGGCTTGCCGAATCCTTTTACTGGCAATTTGCAAGCAGCGGCTGCAACGAAACAACAGTTAAAACCGTTTGGCAAATACAAAAAAACGATTACATATACAATCGGCAAGTCAACTCCGGGAATCCCAAAACTCCCGAAAGGGTCGACTTATGAAAAAAATGCTTATACAAAATATCTGAAGCAGCTTTTGAATATTCAGAATAAAGATTCATTTGAGGCTGAAACTGGTGATTCTTATAATCAAAAAGTTTCAATGGCCGTTGCCTCTAGTGATCTGCCTGATATTATGTCAGTCGACTTGAATACTTTAAGAGAATTGGTTGCCAACAATGAGATTCAGGATTTATCGAGTGTCTATAAGAGCAGTACGACGCCATACATCAAAGCGATGTACAACTCCTATCATGGCCGCGCACTGAAGGAAGCGACTTTTAATGGCAAACTGATGGCAATGCCGTCCACTCAGAATGCCAATGTCCCAACTATGCTTTGGATTCGTCAGGACTGGCTGGATAAGCTTGGCCTAAAGGCACCGAAAACTGTTGACCAACTCCAGCAAGTTCTGCAGGCTTTTGTTCAAAGAGATCCCGGCAATAATGGCAAAGGCAACACGATTGGTTTGGCTCTTTCAAAATCAGTTGGTGGCGAATATGGCGGACTTTTTGTAGCTGACAGTCTTTTCTCCATTTACAATTCTTATCCGCGTCAGTGGATTAAACAGAATGGCAAAGTGGTCTATGGGTCCACGACTAATCAAACGAAACAAGGATTGGCTAAGCTGGCTAGCTGGTACCAGAAAGGCTTGATCGATCCGCAGATGGCTGTACGAGACAGTATTGAATCTCTAATTATCAGCGGCAAAGCCGGTGCTTTCTTTGGTCCTTGGTGGTCTGGCGATTATCCAATCAATAGTGCCCTGCAAAAGGATCCAAAAGCGGATTGGAAACCATATATTATTTCTAAGACAGGTAATGGCAAGATTAGTGCTTATACACAGGATCCGGATTCAGAGTTTTATGTTGTTAAAAAGGGTTATGCGCACCCAGAAATTTTGCCGAAAATTGTAAGTGCTCTTAGTGACAGGCTTGTTCGTAAAGATAAAAATTACAAGCCGGTTGTCGACTTTGTTCAGGGTGGCTATGATGGCGGCAAACCAATCAATGTTTTGGTAAATTTCGACAATGCTACCGCACAAATGTATAAAAACTTGCAGGCAACGGTTGATGGCAAAAAAGATCCCAAAACACTGACTTTGGACGATACAACATCATATAACGCTATTAAGACTTATTTAAAAGATCCGAAAAATGCACCTGTGAATGCAAAAAGCAGTTATTGGTCTAGGATGCTTGGCGCTAAGCTAATGGCTACAACTAAGGTCAAGAATGTGGATTCCCTTTATTTCGGGCAGACCAAGAGTATGCAGCTGAAGTGGTCTAATCTTCAGAAATTGGAAGACGAAGCCTTTCTGCAAATTGTGACTGGGCAAAAACCTGTTAGTTATTTTAAAACTTTTGTTCGGCAATGGCATCAGCAAGGCGGTACTCAGATTACAAAAGAAGTTTCACAAGCAGTTAAATAGAATTGATAATTCTAGATCTTAATATGGATGCGGTACAAGCCGCATCCATATTTTAAAAAGTTTATTAAAGAGGGAATTTGAATGCATAAAAATAAAGGCCGCACTGGCCAATTAGCTTATCACTTTATGATGGCACCGGGGATGATATTTCTCGTCATTTTCAGCTTTGTTCCCATGCTGGGAATTGTCATGGCCTTCGAAAATTATGTGCCAGCCCAAGGAATTTTTGGTTCTAAATGGGTTGGGCTGGCAAACTTTCAGTATATGCTGCAAATTCCGGATAGCTGGAACATTCTGCGAAACACGGTCATTATTGCCTTAGGAAAAATTATTTTTGGTACGATTGTGCCAATTATATTCGCTTTGCTTCTGAACGAGATCAGGCTGAAGTGGGCAAAAAAAACAATGCAGACGATTGTTTATTTACCCAATTTTCTCTCTTGGGCAGTTGTGGCTGCGATTGTAATAAACGTTTTTGATTACACAGGACCAATCAATAACTTCTTAACTGGTCTTGGTATGCACCCAATTATGTTTTTGGCCAGCAATCACTGGTTTAGAAAAATCATGATCGGGACAGATGTGTGGAAGAATTTCGGTTATGGTGCCATTGTTTATCTAGCAGCGTTGACCGGTATTGATCCGGGCCTTTATGAGGCTTCGGCGATGGACGGTGCTAATCGTTTCAAACAGCTGCTGCATGTGACACTACCGGGGATTTTGCCGACAATAATGCTGATCTCAGCTTTGAATTTAGGCAATATTTTAAACGCTGGTTTTGATCAGATTTATGCCTTGTACAATCCGATTGTTTATGAAACTGGTGATGTGATTGATACTTATGTTTATCGTGTCGGCCTGTTAGGACAACAATACAGTTTTGCTACGGCTATTGGTTTGATGAAATCTGTCGTATCGTTTGTACTATTGATTTCGGCGAATAAATTATCAATCAAATTTGCCAACATGCGGATTTTTTAAGGGAGGTGCATAAAATATGATTAGATCAAAATCATTCGGCAGTCGTTTATCTTATATCATTATTTGGCTGCTTCTGCTCGCCATGACCGCATTATGCTTCGTCCCAATGATGAACATGGTGTCTATTTCATTTAGTAATAGTTCAGCGGCATCGGCGAATCAAGTTGGCTTATTGCCAGTTCATTTTAATTTGAATTCTTATAGCCTTCTGCTCGAAGACGGACAATTCTGGCGCTCCTTTCTCATTTCTATAGAAAGAGTCGTCATTGGTACTTCGCTGAATTTAATTCTCAGTGTCTTGATGGCCTATCCTTTATCGAAAACGACCAAACAGTTTGCAGCCCGCAATATTTATATGAACATTCTGATTTTCACGATGCTCTTCTCCGGAGGTATGATTCCACTGTTCTTAGTTGTTAAAGGCTTGGGACTAATGAACACGATTTGGGCATTAATCCTGCCTGGCGCTGTGCCGATTTTCGATGTGATTTTGCTGATGAACTTCTTTAAAAGCGTACCGGAATCTTTGGAAGAGGCCGCTATGATGGATGGCGCTTCTAAACTCACAATCCTGTTCAAAATATATCTGCCCATTTCCGTACCGGCCTTAGCGACGATTGGCCTCTTTGCTATCGTGGGCCACTGGAATGACTACTTCAGCGGGTTGCTTTACATGAACAATCCTGCAAATTATCCTTTGCAGACTTATATTCAGCAATTAAATGTTGACATGACCAAAATTACCGATCCATCGCAATTGAAAGCTTTGGCTTCTGTTTCAGACAAGACTTTGAATGCGGCGAAAATTGTGGTCTCAATTCTGCCGGTTTTGGCTGTTTATCCGTTTTTGCAGAAATACTTCACGACTGGACTGGTTATTGGATCAGTCAAGGGTTGATTTTTGAGGCGAGGAAATAAATGAATTGGGTTAAATTGAGTAAAACAATTATTAATATTGTCTCACCGATTTTATTTTTATCGGCTGTATGGTGGCTGCTGAATTTTCCCTATGCCTTGTTGGCGGTCATGATTTTCACGGCTAAAAATAGCGCTATGGTGCAAACGGCTGTTGCTAGCGGCCTGCTTTTCATGCCCATATCAGCGATCCCTGCAACTGTCACGACACTCGCTTTAGCTAGAAGATATTTTAAGGATGGCCATCATTTGCCATCCTGGAAAACGGAGCTATTCTATTACCGCCGCGATTACTTGAAAAGCCTGATTTTTGGTCTTATTAATTTGAGCTTGCTGATTATCTTCTATGTTTCTGCGAGATATTATGCGCGGTTCTTCGCTTTTCTAGCTGTTATTTTCATTGTGCTGCTGGTTCTACTGCCTTTTTTCTTTATGATCCTCTACAGTTTTCTTGTGGATCAGCAGTTATCCTATCGGGCTTATGCTGCTAACAGTTTTTTTATGCTGGTGGCTCATCCTGTTAATAGCCTTCTCATGATGATTGATGTTGCAGGGACTGCCTTTCTGCTATGGGTGACTTTTCCGCCGCTGCTGCCAATCCTCTTTCCTGGCAGCTGTGTGCTTTTAGTTACGCATTATTTCAAAAAAAGTCTGGATAAAGAAATTAGTAAACGGGCTGACGACACACAACAGATACAAACAAAATAGTTTCACAAAATTCAATTGAAAGGATTATCTCAGATTTATGTTTGGAAAAATTAAGTATTACGAAGTGAAAGACAATGTCGTTTCAATTGAATTTGAACACGGCCAGGCGACTGTCACGGTGGTTACGCCATCAATTATCAATTTTTTCTCGCCAATTTCTTCAGAACGGCGCCCATCTAAAGCCATCGAGAATTTACAGCCGGCCCCAGGTGAAATCAAGACAGATTTTGCAGGCGGCCAAGTGCTTGTCTATACAAGTCAATTAAAAGCCGTGGTTGCCGATAATTTTATTGTCGATATTTATGACTTAACCGGCAACCTGCTTTGTGCCGATTATCGTGGCGAGGATCGGCCTTTTGTCCGTCGCGGTACCGGAAATGATCTGGATATCGCAGCTGAGGAAGGACACAAATTTGAAGCCGAACAAGCAGCACAGAAAATTCGTGTTCTAAAACAATTGCAGCCTGACAGCTATTTTTACGGACTTGGCGATAAGACTGGACATCTGAATAAACGCGGCTACCACTATAAAATGTGGAATACGGACAATCCAGAACCCCATGTTGAGAGCTTTGAGAGTTTGTACAAATCGATTCCCTTTTTCATTGCTTTGACAAAAAAGACGGCTTATGGCATTTTCTTTGATAATAGCTATAAAACATTTTTTGACTTTGGCAAGGAAAATAGTCAGTACTATTCTTTTAGCGCTGTTGATGGTAATCTCGACTACTACTTTATTTATGGTCCTTCAGCCAAAGAAGTGGTCGGCGGTTACACCTTTTTAACTGGCCGGACGCCGCTGCCGCAGCTATGGACACTGGGTTATCAGCAATCACGATGGTCTTATGCACCGGAAAAGCGCTTAGAAGAGATCGCTGACGATTTTCGGGAAAAGGGCATTCCTTGCGATGTCTTATATCTGGATATAGATTACATGGACGGCTATCGTGTCTTCACTTGGGATGACAAAAAGTTTCCTGATCACGAACAGATGTTGAAAAGATTGAAAGATAAGGGTTTTAAAGTGGTCACGATCATCGACCCTGGCGTTAAAAAGGATCAGGGTTATGCCATTTACGATCAAGGTGTTAAAAATCATTACTTTGCAACTGATAAAGACGGTTTGCCTTATGTAAACCGTGTCTGGCCTGGGGATGCTTTATATCCGGATTTTGCTAATCAGCCGGTTCGCAAATGGTGGGCCGAGAATCAAAAAATTCTCGTCGATCACGGTGTGGCCGGTGTGTGGAATGATATGAACGAACCAGCCAGTTTTAACGGACCTTTACCAGATGATGTGCAATTCAATAATGATGGCCGTTTAACGGATCATCGAGAAATTCACAATGTTTATGGGCACTATATGTCAAAAGCGACCTACGAAGGGATTAAAGCGGCTACGAATAAACGGCCTTTCGTGATTACGCGGGCAGCCTATGCTGGTACGCAGAAATACTCGACTGTTTGGACCGGCGATAATCAAAGTTTATGGGAGCATTTGCGCATGTCGCTGCCAATGCTGATGAATTTAGGTTTGAGCGGTTTGGCCTTTAGCGGCACGGATGTCGGTGGATTTGGTTTTGATGCGACGGCCGAACTTTTGTCGCGCTGGGTGCAGGTAGGCGCTTTCACGGCACTTTTCCGGAACCATTCCAGCGTCTTTACACGAGATCAGGAACCTTGGGCTTTTGATCCGCAGACTGAGTCAATCAATCGCAAATACATTAGATTACGTTACCGTTTGCTGCCTTATTTTTACGATATTATGCATGCCGAAGAAAGCAGCGGTTTGGCAATGATTCGGCCTTTACTGCTGGATTATCAAGATGATGAAGCTGTTTACGAAATTAATGATGAATTTATGAGCGGCTCTAATCTGCTTGTCGCACCGGTCGTGGCACAAGGGCAAAAGGCGCGGACCGTTTATCTGCCTAAAGGGAATCGCTGGATTGATTATTGGACACAGGAAGTCTTTCAAGGCGGCCAGTACATTGTCAAACAAGCACCTTTGGACACTTGCCCGATTTACGTCAAAGAGGGAAGTACGATACCTTTGTACCCTGTACAGAATTATGTTGGCGAGAAACAAATTACAGAACTAACTCTAGATATTTACCCTTTGACCAGTGATGGGCAAAGCCTTTATGAACATTATCGTGACGACGGCGAAAGTTTTGATTATCGTGACGGTGTCTATAATCTGTATAATTTTCGTCAAACCAGAAAGGGAGATCAGTTAACGATTCAAATTAGCGAGCCGACAGCTCAATATGCTCAGCAATATGATCATTTCCAATTCGTCATTCATGCAAAACAGGTGATGGACTTGAAGATTGATGGCCAAACTGGTGATATGGCACAATCAGAAGGGGCCGTTACTGTGACTGTTCCAAGTAGAGCTCGTGAAGTGAGTTTGCATTTGGCTTAAAAATAAAACCACGATTCTATCTGCGATCGTGGTTTTATTTTGCAATGATTTGGTTGATTGTTTTTAAGACGCCATCGTGGTTATTGTCGGCCAAGGCAATTTGGTCGCCTGCAAACTCTTTTTTGATGAAGTCCGGAGCATTGGGCATGACATAGGGATGAGCCACATAGTAAAGCATTTCCAGATCATTTTCGCCATCCCCGAAGGCGGCCATTTGGTCATGATGCAGGCCCAAGTAGGAGCCGAGTTTCTGCAGGCCGATCGCTTTGGAAATGCCGCGATTGATAATGTCGATAGAACCATATCCCGAGGAGGTGGCACGGACACCTTGAACTTTGATTTTCGCGATCAGTTCTTCAGCCATGAGTTTTTGATCGCTATCATGCCAAAAAATCGCGATCTTTTCGATAGGTTCGTTAATTTCTGAAAAACGGTGAATAGTTCTCATTTTTGGATTGTAGAAACTGATTTTGTCCAGATTGGCCTGTTTTTGATAATCTGGTGCGTAGGTTGTATCATCGCCCTCGAAGATGATTCTGTCCGGTTTGACGCTGAGTTCGGGAATGGCTGCATAAATTTTTTCTAAAATGTCTGGGTCAATGTCGGAACGAAAAATGTTGCGGCCGTCCGCAAAAACAGAAGCACCGTTCTGTGAGACCAAGCTGATGTTATACTTTTTAATGTAGCTTTTGAAAATCATCGCGATTCCGTTATAGGACCGTCCTGATGAAGCAACAAAGAATTGTTGGTTTGCTGCTAATTGTTCGATCGTGTTCTTGAAATATTTCGTATCGAAGGTCTTTTTGTCGGTCACAAAGGTACCGTCGAGATCACTTGCGAATAGCTTAATCGTGTCCATACTTAAATTATAAAGTTTAAAAACATTTACCTGTCCTTTTTGCTATGATTTTAAAGGTGACTTTTTGGTGGTATAGCCAAGCGGTAAGGCGACGGTCTGCAAAACCGTTATCACGGGTCCGATTCCCGTTACCACCTTTCTGACTGTTATATTTGCATTTTCTGTGAGTGCTGATATAGCGCTTTTTTATACTCTTTGAAGGTTTCGAATAATTGGATTTCACATCGAACTGGGTCGACAATCTACTCTCAATATCTGTATATTGAGAGTAGTGGATAAAAATCATGTTGACGATCTATATTAAAGACAATTGCCCGCAGTGCCATGCCACGATGCGCTGGCTGCAGGAACGCGATATCCCTTTTGATTCAATTAATATCAGCGATCCGTCGAATGCCAAACAGTTGGCATGGTTACGATCTCTTGGCATCAAACAGACGCCATATGTGGTTGCTGCTGGTGAAAGCTGGTCTGGATTTAGACCTGATAAACTGGCAAAGCTGCTCGAATCATAATTTCCGCGTTTTTATGGCAGCGTTCGATTAGATTCGGCCCAGATCTGCTTATGATATTGTTATATTCAAAGGAGCAGCCATGACAGATAATTGTGAAATTTGCCGCCGAATCGACATGATCAAAGAGGGCACAAATCCTTATTTTGTCGCTGAATTGAAGACGGGATATGTTGTCCTTGGCGATCATCAATTTTTCAGGGGCTACACCTTATTTCTATACAAAGAGCACCAAACAGAGCTGCACTTTCTGCCACGGGCCTATGAAGATTTGTTTCTTCACGAGATGAGCCTGGTGAGTGAGGCGGTTTCTCAGGCTTTTGCCGCAGCTTTGAAAAAAGTCCTGCTGACTGACGCAAATAACTAGGAGTTTTTATGACAAAAAAAGGCCTCATCAGTCACGTTGAAATCTATGTTTCCGATCTTATGACCACGACAAAATTCTGGTCATGGCTGTTAGTCTCGCATCTAAATTACAAAATCTATCAGCAGTGGGATAAGGGCATCAGCTTCATTTTGGATGACACTTATTTGGTATTTGTGCAAACGGATCAGGAAAAACTGGCTTTTAATTACAATCGCACGTACATTGGCTTGAATCACTTGGCTTTTTATATGTCCAGCAAGCAGGAGATTGATGATTTAAGACAAGAGCTGACCGATCAGCCTTATAAAGAACTCTATGCTGACCGTTATCCTTATGCTGGCGGCGAGAATTATTATGCCTTATATTTTGAGGATCCCGACCGTATCAAAGTCGAAGTCACAGTGGCCGAGTAAAATACTAGTCGTTTTTTAACATGAGAATCATGAGGTTTTCATCAAAATATTCTTTGCCGTCGAACAAAGAATCAGGTTCGGTGCCGTATTTGGCAAAGTTTAGCGATTTGTATAAACTGATTGCTTGTTGATTATTGGCTGACACGGCCAGCAGAATCTGTCTCAGACCCTCGATTTGACGAGCCTGATCGATGCAGAATTGAATCGTTTTGCGGGCCATACCTCGATGGCGATATTCTGGTAAACAATAAACTGAGACTAATTCTGCTTTATGCTGTTCTTTTTGATTGCTTAACCTTCTAAGAGCCGCAATACAAATCAAATCAGATCCTATAAAAGCCCCTACGATAAAGCGGCCATTACTGTTTTGGAGGCGGTCTTTAAAATGCCGATCCGGATAACGGTTTTCTTCTTCATAAGTTGAACCAAATGCGGTTGGATCCGACAACAAAGCAGCTAATCGTATTTGCCGATATTGATCAAAATCATTTTCATTTAAGAATCTTATCTCTAGCATCTGACCGATTGTTTTCCGTCCCTAGCCGGCAAGACCAGCTCGTTTTGTCATTGATTGTAGCAAATGACAGACAAAAAATGTTTGCGATACCTCTACCGTATCGTCTGATAGGTAAGGCCCAGAGCGTCGGAATCAAAGCTTTGATTTTCAAGCAGTTTTAAGTCAACTTTGTTCTTAATACCCTGAAATAAAGGCAGTCCCTGGCCGATCAGAACAGGCGAAATGGTAATCTTATACTCATCAATTAAATCCAGTGCCATCAAAGAGTGGGCCAATCTAGGGCTCCCGAGTATCACCATGTCTTGACCCGGCTGCTGTTTCAGGCGATTGATTTCTTTTTTGACATTATCTTGGACGAGCCTTGTGTGATGCCATTCGACTTCCTTAAGTGTTCTGGAAAACACAATTTTGTCTACCTGTTCGATCCAATCAGCGTGATGTCTTTCATATGGCGAGGCTGATGGATTCGCCGGGACAGTCGGCCAATAATCATGCATCATCTGATAAGTTCGGCGGTCCCAAATGACAGTATCTGCAGTGTTCAGAACTTTTTCTGCATATTTTTCTAAATCGGCGTCGTAAGCAATCCAGCCGATATCCATAGCACCATTCGGCCCTTCTACAAAACCATCAAGTGAAGCATGTAAAAATAGAACCAGCTTTCTCATTTTTATTTTTCCCTTGTCATCTATTTTGGCAAACAGAAAGCGCTTACCAATACTTAAATTATACAAATGTCCAATATTGGCAAGATCAACAAGACCTTCAAATCCGAGAAATGAGTGACTTTGTGATTTTTGTTAAAATAGAGTTGTGGCCAACTGAGGTCAATAAAAAAGCTCCGGAAAGGAATTATCATGCTTCATTTACTTTGGGTATTAATCATCGGCGCGATCATCGGCGCAATTGCTGGTGCGATTACGAGTAAAGGCAAGTCAATGGGCTGGATCGCTAATATCGTAGCTGGTTTAGTCGGTTCATGGCTTGGCGAATCCATTCTCGGAGATTGGGGTTGGCATGTTGCCGGGATAGCTGTTTTCCAATCAATCATCGGTGCGGTCGTTGTCGTCTTAATTGTTTCTTGGTTAACGACAAGGAGTAATAAATAATCTAATTCTTTTTACATTAAAAACCAGCCACTGATTGGGCTGGTTTTTATTTTGACTGCTTTTATTTGAATTATTTGCTAACAAATTTCTTTTATTTCTTGACATGTTTGCGCTTTCGTTGTAAAACTAATTTATTGTTACTTTTAGTAAGCATATGGTTGTTTATTATTTTAAAGGCCGATTTTTAACCAACTAAAAATGCAGCAATTGATTTTGAAAGGATATTAAGTATGGCAGTATTTACAGCTCATAGTCATCAGGAGATGATTGATTATTTAAAAAAGCCGCACCTCACGCTGAGATTCATATTGGTGACCTTATGGCGGACGAACATACGGCAAATGGCCGGGCGCAGGACCAGATTGACGGCAAAATTTTTGCTTATGTGGCCGTTAGCGACAAGGACGATATCGGCGGCGTTTTAAAAACCGCCATGAAATTCCATTTGCCGATTGTCGCGCAGGGCGCTGATACAAGTACTGTGATTGGCGCTGACGGTGTCAATGGTGGGATTATTCTTTCAGTTGCCAAACTGAATCATATTATCGAGATTAGCCAAGGCGACGGATTAGCCGTCGTTGAACCTGGCGTCATTAATCAGGATTTGGATCAAGCCGCCCGCAAACAAGGCTTGTTTTATGCGCCGGATCCAGCCTCCAAACCCTTATCATCAATTGGCGGCAATGCCTCGACGAATGCTGGCGGCCTCAGCGGCGCGCGCTATGGGGCGACAAAAGATTCAGTGCTAGGTTTGAAAGTGATGCTGACAAACGGCCATGAAATCAAGCTTGGCGGCCGGACACTGAAGCAGGCTTTCGGCTATGATTTGACGCAGCTTTTTGTCGGCTCTGAAGGCACTTTTGGCATTATCACAGAAGTGACTGTTAAACTGTTTCCAATTCCTTATGGCAAAACGATTCGCGGCATTGCTTTCTTTGATGATATGACCAAACTAGCTAAGGGTGTTCAGGCCTTACGGATGTCTGGTCTGTATCCGACGATGCTGGAAGCTCTGGATGGCAAGACGGTTCAGGCTTTGGATCAATATGAAGACAGTCATTATGCCAAGACGGCCAGTTCAGCCATGCTGATTTTTGGCTTTGACGGCGCTAGCGACACGCAGCTGCAGATTTCTGAAAAAATCTTAAAAGAGCATGAAGCTTGGAATATTACAGTCACTGATGATCCAGATAAAGCAGCACAATTAGTTAAACTGCGCCAGGACATGCTGCCGGCTGTGTTTGCCAATACAAAATATCACATTATGGAAGACATGGCTGTCCCATTATCGCAATTAGCTGTGATGACTGATTTTATCGACCAGACAGCCAAAGACTTATCACTGGATATTTACACGGCCGGGCACGCTGGAGATGGTAATCTGCACCCAAGCCTGCTTTGGGACGGCCAGCCAACGCCGCCTGACGCTGTTATTGAAGGGATTCGCCGCTTATTTTATAAGACCTTGGCGCTGGGCGGCACCATTTCCGGCGAGCATGCGGTCGGTATGTCAAAAAACCTATGGACCAACGAAGAATTAGGTGACGATGTTGATGTCATTCAGCATCAGTTAAAAAATCTTTTTGATCCCATGGGAATTTTGAATCCGAAAAGAAAAATTAATTAAAGAGTCAACCGCCTGCCGATGGCGGTTTTTTAGTGCCATTGCCAAAAATCTTTGTGAAATAAGTTAATAGCTCGTGATTTTTATGAAAAATTCAGCTTAAAAGAGGAAAAATTACTATTTCTGGCTTATTTTGATAAATTGTATGTTAGGATTTATTAGTAATATTTACTATTTAAGCAAGGAATTGGAGGGAATATGGTTAAGAGTTTTAAGAGTGTCTGTTTGTTAATCGCGGCATTAATTGCGACCTTAAGTTTGTTTTTTACTTTTGGCAGTCAGCCGGCCGCTAGCGCAAAAGAAGTTAAGGGGAAGATCAAAGTGCTGTCATCAGTGGATTTTTATGGTGAAGTGGCTAAGGCTGTTTTAGGCAATCAGGGAACAGTTGAAAACGTGATCAAAAAGACCAGCATTGATCCGCATGATTATCAGCCAACAACTAATGTCGCTAAGCAGGCCGATGCTGCTGACGTGCTTCTTTATAATGGTATCGGATATGACAGTTGGATGTCAAAACTAGCTCAGAATAACAAGCGTGCCCTGACCATCCGTGTGGGTGAAGATATTATGAACCGCAAAAACGGTGATAACCCGCACCTTTGGTACAATCGCAAGACAATGCCGAAAGTTGCAAATTATCTGGCTAAACATTTTGCAGCTTTAAAGCCGAGTGAAAAAGCTTATTTCAAAGCAAATGCGAAAAAGTATATTCAAAACAACATTCGGCCGATTAATCGCAAAATCGCCGCATTGAGCAAAAAAAGCGATGGTAAATTAGTTGATGTCAGCGAACCGGTCTTTGATTACGCACTTGCAAGTCTTGGATATAAGGAGAACAACACTGGATTTGCCAAGTCTGTTGAAGATGGCACCGACCCTGCACCTAAGGATGTTGCCAACATGCAGCAGGATATCCGCAAACGGAAAATTGCCTTTTTTGTTCAAAATACGCAGGCTACTGATAAAACCGTCGGCAATCTGGTCAGACTGGCCAAAAAGTATCAGGTACCAGTTCTAAAAGTGACTGAAACGAAACCGAAAGGCAAGAGCTATAAACAATGGATGCTCAGCCAGTATAATCAAGTAGGCCGGATTCAAAATGAAGCTAAGTAATTTATGGCTTAGACCTTTTCTAACTAAGGAGAAAAACATTTGACAGAAGCAGCACAAGCAATTATTTCTTTTGTTAATCTGAAAATGACCTTTAAAAATCGTGTCCTTTATGAAAATCTGAACTTGGATATTCAAAAGGGAGATTTTTTTTGTCTATTAGGATCTAATGGCACGGGCAAGACAACTTTAATATATTTGCTGCTAGGTCTCTTGACTCCTAGTGATGGTAAAATATGGCTCAATCCTGAGATAATGACTAAAAATGATATCGGTTATGTCCCGCAGTTTCGCAATATTGAAGAAAATTACCCGCTCTCAATCGAAAATTTCGTCGCTTTGAAGTTAAGCCATTCTCTCAGGCCTTGGCTAAGCCGTTCTGAACGCGCACAGGTACGCCAAGCACTTGAAAAGACAAATCTTTGGCAGAAAAGAAAACAAATTATGGGCAAGGCATCCGGCGGTGAAAAACAACGTGCTTACCTAGCACAAGCGATTCTCAATCAGCCTAAACTTTTGATTTTAGATGAATCAACTGCAAGCCTTGACCAGCAGTCTAAATATGATGTTTTGGATCTTGTAACTAAATTGAACAGAGACAATCAGACCACGATTATTTTCATCTCTCATGATTGGCCGCTGGTCAAAAAGTACGGGAAACATTATTTGGAATTATTCCCCGACAAATTTAAGTACGGTAAAGTGGCCGATTTGGCTGAAAATTGAAAGGAGAATCCATGTTATCGTTAGATTTTATGCAGCATGCCTACGAAGCGGGGACGATTGTCGCGATCTTATGCGGCATTGTTGGTGTTTTTGTGGTTGCCAGAAAATTGTCTTTTCTCGCTCACACACTTTCTGAAATCGGCTTTTCCGGTGCGGCCTTTGGCGTTTGGATCGGATGGGCACCCTTTCAGTCGATGATGTTATTCACTTTTCTGAGTTCAATTTTAGCCAGTCGAATTGGGATTAATCAGCAGAGAAGGGATGCAGCAACAAGCTCTGTTTCGGCTTTATTTATGGGATTAGGCGTTCTGTTTCTTTCTTTTTCCAGCAAAAATGCTTCCTATACAACAAGTATTTTATTCGGTAGTATCGTCGGGATTAGTTTTGGCAACGTGATCCAAATCATTGTTGTTTCTATGATTGTCATGATTCTGACGATGTTGATTTATCGCCGTTTGAAATTTGATTCTTTTGATCAGATTGGTTCTCAAATTACAGATAGAAAAAATAATTATATCAATATTATTTTCATCGTCATGATGGCTTTAAGCGTGAGTGTCGCTTCACAAATTGTTGGGGCTTTGCTGATTTTTATTTTGCTGACATTGCCAGCTTATACTGCACAATTTTACGCCCGTTCTGTTTCGGCTATGATTTTTATCAGTATTGGCCTTTCCTTAGTTGGTACTTGGCTTGGCCTGTATCTGGCTTATGAAACTAATTGGCCGGTCACATTTTTCATCGCAGCGATCGAAACTTTCTTTTATTTGGCCAGCTTATTTGCCAAGACCATCAAAGCGCAAAAATAGGAAGATGATGCCCCATATAAGAATGCTATGTTATTGTTTTAAACGAAGGCCATTTGGATTAGTTATATGGTTTTAGAAGGTATATCAGCATGATAAAGACAGTCGATATCGGCGAAGCACTCGAGGTCATGAAAAAAAACGGCCTGAAAATTACAAATCAAAGAAGCGATATGCTGCAGTATTTAGCAGATCGACAAGATTATTATCTGCCCATTAAAGAGATTGATCTCTTTTTGCGTCAGACTTACAAACATATGAGTTATGAAACGGTTTATCGCAATGTTCAGGAACTCGAAAAAATTTCAGTGCTTGAGACACGTAGTTTTAAAAACGGCCTTTGTGTGAAATATCAATGTGATTTCAAGAATCTGAAACACTGCCACTTTATCTGTGAAAAATGCCGCCGTGTGATTGAATTAAAACGACCGGATTTGACTGATTTCCAAAAACAAATTCCTGATTGCGAAATTAATTCAACAGACTTTGAACTTTTCGGTGTCTGTGCCGATTGTTTGGCGGCGGCAGTTTGAATATTTGGCGGCAAAAAAAATTCATCAACCGTTTGTCGGTCCAAAAAAGACGTCGATGGTTGATTGCTATTTTTATACTGCTGATTTTGCTGGCTGCAGGAACTTTTTATCTGCTGCATCGTTCTTTACAATTGACTGTCCAGGCTGGCTCTGTGAATTTGTGTGCTTCGCCTTCACCGCGGTCGCGTATTATTCGACGTGTGGCTAGAGGCCAACGAGTGACCGTTCTCCGACGCAATCAACAAACGGATTGGTATTATGTAAGATCGGCTTCTAGCAAAGGCTGGGTGGCTGCCTGGCTTTTAAGAGATCAGAGTTACGATGCGGCAAAGAGCGGTCGTTTAGCCGAAAGTACGATTGTGCTGGACCCTGGTCATGGCGGTATTGATTCCGGCACTTTAGCACCTGACGGCGCAATGGAAAAACACTATACGCTGCCAACGGCTCTAAAGACCTATCGTTTGTTAAAAGCTCAACATGCTCGTGTGTTAATGACAAGGCACAGTGATAAAACTGTTAGTCTGGCGGCACGGCCGGCGATGTCTAATCGTGTCAAGGCAACCTTATTTATCAGCTTTCATTTTAATTCTGCAGGGCAGCGCAATTTAGCTTATGGCTATGAGGTTTTTAAATATCATCATAATGCCGACCAGCTCGCGGCTAGTCTTGATCAGGGTTTCCACAATCTGCCTTTATACGATCGCGGCATTGCCTATGGTAATTTTCAAGTCTTGCGGGATAACCGCCGTCCGGCTGTCCTGATTGAGATGGGATTTATGGATAGCGATTTTGATTTTCCATATATCAAGAACCCGGCTTATCAGCAGCAGGTTGCGGTTGATATTGTGGCCTCGTTGAATCGTTATATAAAATAAAAAACCTGTATTTTGAGACATCCTCATCTACAGGTTTTTATTTATTAATTTCGCTGATTTTATCTTTGGCAGCGTTTCTTAAAGCGTAGAGCTTCTTTTCGGCTTGGCTCAGCAGCTGATCGCTTTGGCCCTTAGCAAGTTTTAATTGGTCTGCGGTTGCTTTGTCTTCCGCCTCAGGTGCTTGGATTTGTTTGTGTTCCTTGAGTGAATTCGCTTGATCTTCTTTAACTGACATGGCTCTTCCTCCTTGGAAATGATCATACTTGTACCGGTTTTCTGCCGATGGCTTTATTTTATCAGCCAAGGGTTAAACTAATATTAAGCGCTTCCAGAAACAAATCCTTATTGCGCGGTTAATTAAAACAACGGGAGGAGTCCTGACTTTGTTGAAAAAATATTCATCTGACAGCAGGCATCGCTTCGATCTCGTCTTGGTCGAGAATTATACCCAAGCTGATAAGGACCTGCTCGAAAATCAATATCAGATTGATCCGTTATTGCTTGAGTATGTCGATGATAAGAATGGTCCGGCGCGCATTGAAAGCGAAGACTCCTTAGAGGATGCTGTGATTGTTTTCTGGGTACCGATCAGTGAAAAATCGCATTCTGAGCCTATCTCTGTCATTTTTCACAAACAGCAGATGCTGATGTTTGTGACCTCAAAAATGACTTTTATTCATGATAGCGTCATGGATTTGTTAAAACAGCAGGAAGGCGATCGTGCTGAGTTTTTGTTAGATCTTTTGCTTCTGACCCTGAACAAATATATGGATATCATTTCAAATTTGTCTGAGCGAACGGAACACATTCAGACGCATTTAAGTTCCCATCGTAATAGCAGAAATTTTGAAAATCTGACAAGAGTGAATCGGAATGTTGTTTATCTTCGCTCGGCCGTCAAAGAAAATGCTGACTGTTTTTCTCAGATCCATTCTTTTTTCAAAGATACACATGTCCAGATCAAGACGGTATCTGCACGCAAACTTCGGAAACTCAATCTCGCAGTTCGCCAGTCAACCAGATTGATCGATTTGATATCGGAAAATGTTGAGCAGTTAAGTGATGCCTATGATCGCTTGATTAATAATGATCTGAATGCGATTATGCGTTTTTTGACAGTCTGGTCGCTGCTGTTGGCCATTCCGCCCATCGTGAGCGGTTTTTATGGTATGAATATGCATCTGCCGCTGGCCGCAGGATCACTAGCATGGTTGATTTCGTTAATCGTGACTGTTATTTTAATGCTCTTATTAATCATCTATCTTCATCATCACCATTCTTTATAAAAGACCGCTTGATTTCCTTATTTTTTAGCGTTATATTTAACTTACAAAAAGTAAGGAGATATGAAGAATATCATGACTAAAAAAGTGGCCTTAATCGTGGGCAGTTTAAGAAAAAAGTCTTATACACGTGCCATTGCAACACAAGCCGCCGCCTTGCTGCCTGGAGGATTTGAACTTGTTAACGTGAAAATTTCGGATCTGGCACTTTATAATCAGGACTTTGATGACGAAAAAAAGGTTCCGGAGAGCTGGCAGCATTTGAGGCAGCAGATGGCTGATATTGATGCTGTGATTTTTGCGACACCTGAATATAATCGCTCCATGCCGGCTGCCTTAAAGAATGCTTTGGATGTGGGTTCTCGGCCAATTGGACAGAGTGTCTGGAATGGCAAACCTGCTTTGATCATCAGTGTTTCTATCGGCGGCATTGCTGGATTTGGTGCCAACCATCATTTGCGCCAGTCCTTGGTCTTTTTGAACATGCCAGTGGTCGCTCAACCTGAGGTGTACATAGGCAACGTCCGAAACCTCTTGGATGATAATCTCAAAATAACTAATCCGGGTACAATCGCTTTTTTGCAAACCGCTATCAATACTTTTGCTGATTTAGTTAAACGCTTTTCATAATTGTAGTTTTCTCTTCATATTAAAAAAGCCGTGCGAGCTCATCATCGCACGGCTTTTTTTATTTTTAATCACTATCAGCAATTGTAAAACGCGTTTGGTGATAATTTTCGTGTTCAATCTCGTCCAAAATTGCTTTGGCCATTGTTCCTGAAGAAGTTTCGGATTGGCCGGCTTGATTAAACAGCAGGTCATCTTTGCCTTTTAATATAGCTGTAGCAGCACCAGCATGAAATGAAGCGGCAGGAGATACAGCAACCCAATTAACATCATCGACGTTTTGCAAAAATCGCAGTTCCTTTAATTGATTTTGCGGTACCGAAATAAAGGAATCGTTTTGTGGATCTTTTTCCATATCTTTCACAACTAGATGGTGATCTTCACCAATGTGCAGGCTGCCAGCACCAAGAATAAAGAATAAACGCGGCTGGCTGCTTTGCCGAAACAGAGCAATCAATTTGGCCGCTAAATCAACATGCAGATAAGCCTTGTCAGGGCTGCTGGCAAAGGCATCGATCAGGACGTCACTGTTTGATAGATCATCTTTTGTCAGAGCAAAAGCATCTTTAAGCAAAGTTTGAATACTCGGTATCTTAGTCTTCAAATCAACCAATTTTTCTGCTGATCGTGCGATGGCAGTGACATCATGGCCTCTTTTGACTGCCTCTGAGACGATTGCTGACCCAGCCATACCCGTTGCACCAATTACTGTTATTTTCATTTTTGATCTCCTTTTTACTTACTTTAGTATAGCAACCAAATCAGTCGATTGTTATTTCAATGACCAATTATTTGTCATTATTCTCGGATGTGATCGATAAAAGGGTTGGATTTTCCTTGCTGATGCACTAATATGTTAATCATTGAACAATTATTTATTTGATGAGAAAGCGGGTTTATTTCTATGATTCATCCAATCGTTCATCCGAAAATTTTAACAAATCTAGCGAAATTGATTCGAGCGTTATGCGAACCGCCAATGATTACTGTATATCTCATGGTGATCTTTTACATGACTGGCCTTTTGACTGCATTAGATCAGATTACTGTCGTTTTAGCACTGCTGGTTATCCTGCCTTTAGCTTCCTATCTATTGGCCGACTTTATTCCGCAGGTCCGGCGGCGTGGGCCGGAAGGGAAACGCCGAATTGCATTCTACGTTTATCCGATAGGCTAAATTGTGGCTTTTTTGTACGCACTGTTCTTCTCAGTTAAAGTGCTGACTTTTAAACTGCTGCTGACCTACTTAATCTCAGCCATATTTCTCGTAATTTTTAATAAAATCCTTCACATTCGAGCCAGTGGACATACTTGCGGCACGGTCGGACCGTATTTAATGGCTAGCTTTTCTCTGGGGCTGGGATATGGATTTTGGCTGGGGGTCGCCGTGGTAATCGTCATTTGGGCTTCGCTATATTTAGGAAGACACACAATGCAGGAAATCATTTGGGGCGCTGTCTGCAGTATTTTGGGTTTTCTGATCGGCTTTGTTTTACTCTAATAACTAAATTAAAAAGCCTCTCAGATTGGGAGGCTTTTTTATGCGTTGATTTTAGACAGGGCAGACATCTCTTTAATCAGCCAGCCATTTAGCTGTTGACTATCGACATCGGTCAATACTTTGACATTTGTATCTTTGCGGTCGGATAAATCAGCCACGCTGGCACCTCGCGCCGGCCCGTCTTTTTGAATGGCAATATAGTAGTTGCGGCTTTTGTAGAATTCCGGATGAAGCAAGTAGGCAATTGTGTTTAAGTCGTAGACGATAAATCCGTTTTCCTGGCGTTCGGCATAATCTTTCAATAAAGTTGCAAGTTTGTCGCCAACAAAACCAAATCCAGCCAGCTGGTCATTAGTCTGAAATTGGATCAGCGCTTTCTGCGATACGTCAATACCCGCCGTAATAATCGGGATTCCTGAACGATAAATCAAATCGGCAGCTTCCGGGTCGCAATAAATATTGAATTCGGCGACACTGGACATATTGCCTTGAGACAAAGTACCGCCCATGAGGATAAACTCTTTGATTTTTGGCTTAATATCCGGGTGTTCAACCAGCAACAATGCTAGGTTCGTGTAGGCGCCAGTCCCGACGATGGTCATTGGA
Source organism: Oenococcus sp. (assembly GCF_047725585.1). Classification (NCBI taxonomy): domain Bacteria; kingdom Bacillati; phylum Bacillota; class Bacilli; order Lactobacillales; family Lactobacillaceae; genus Oenococcus; species Oenococcus sp. The sequence goes on from NZ_JBDNNF010000002.1 coordinate 133,978, forward strand.
TGAGAATTTTCGATTAGTGTTTCGTAGATTTTTGCCACGGCATTTTCATCAGTCTCGGAAATCACCAAATCACCGTTGGCATAATCACCAAGCCCGCTTTCGCCAAACCAGGGTTCATAGCTCTCCAGTTCGCGCAATAAAGGACGAGCTGCACCGGAGGCAACAGGTACTTTGGCTTTCATATCCTGTACTAAATAAAGTGCGTTTTTCGTCGTTCGGTCGACGCTCACATTACCGGCAACGGTCGAAATTAAATCTAACTTGATTGTCGGGTCTAAGATTGCGGCCACGATTGCAAAAGCGTCGTCAACTCCCGGATCACAGTCTAAAATGATGTGTTTCTCTGCCAATGTTTCAGCCTCGCTTAAGTCCTATCGTCTTTTCTTAATTATAGACACTGTGAACCTACTGGATGAGAAAACGTATCTCCGTATCGGTAATTTTGGCAATTAGGTGCTTATCAGGCTGGGGGTCAAAACTGCCAAAATCAATAAATGTCGCTGTATCGGTCTCTTGAATGCCGCTCAGACGATCTGCGACAAGATGTTTAAAGGCTTTCACAACGGCTGAATGATGGTCGGCTTTAGCAACGGCTGCGGCCAGTGTGAAACCTTCATCTTGCAAATGCTTGATGATGGCCACTCGAAAGACGGTGCCATAGGAAAACTTTTTCTTTTTTGGATCGTCACGGCTGATAATATAACCTTTCTCCAGCCAGTAGCGTAGTTGTGTTTGAGAAACGCCGGTCGCCTGTGAAAGATCAGCAATTCCGATTAAGACCTTATCTTCTTTAACAATTGATTGAATTAAGGGACGAAAATCAGTAAAATCGTTGAATTGTGTGTCTGCTTGTATGTCGCTCATATCTGTACCAATGAGTCTATTTTATCATGCTAAAGTTACTACGAATCCTAGAATTAATATATTTTTCATAATGATGATATGACAAATGTTTACAACTATCTGCTAAAGCGGTATATTTGACTAGTTATTTTTAACGAGCAGAAATCACAAACACAAGAAAGAAGGTATTTCAATGTCAAAAGCAATTGATTCTAAGGGTCAGCCCTATAATCGTTTGATGATGATCATTGTCTTATTGGTTGGTACGTTTTGTACTGTCCTCAATCAGACAATCCTTGCAACAGCCTTTCCAACCTTAATGAAGGCTTTCAATATTTCGACCTCGACAGTCCAATGGCTGACGACTGGTTTTCTACTGGTCAATGGTATTATGATTCCTGTTTCAGCATGGTTGTCCAACCGTTTCAACTCCAAGTGGCTTTATATTTCATCGATGGCCATTTTTGAGATCGGCACAATCATGGCCTGGGCAGCTCCGAGCTTTGCCTTTCTCTTATCTGGACGTCTGATTCAGGCTGTCGGTGTCGGCATTTCGATGCCTTTGCTGCAGAATATTATGCTATCCATCTTTCCGCCTGATAAGCGTGGCACAGCGATGGGGATGGCCGGCATTGTTATTGGCGTTGCACCTGCTATCGGACCGACATTGTCCGGCTGGGTGATTGACACCTGGCAATGGCGTGACTTGTTTGGCATGATTATCCCGATTGTTGCGGCCGTGCTGCTGGCTGCTTTCTTCTTTATGAAGCCGGTTATTGAAACATCGCGTCCAAAATTAGACTGGCTGTCTTTAGCCTTATCAACAGCTGGATTTGGCGCTTTGTTGTATGGATTTTCGTCAGTTGGCGATGATGGCTGGGGTTCAAAAACAGTCTTATCCTGCTTAATCGTTGGGTTGATTTTAATTATCTTATTCGTCTGGCGCCAATTGGCTATGAAAACACCATTTTTGCAGCTGCGTGTCTTCTCATCTTCGACTTTTACAATTGCAACGGCATTAAGTTCGGTAGTGATGATTGCGATGGTCGGTGTCGAAATGATTGTGCCGCTTTATTTACAGATTGTTCATCATATGAGCGCTTTGCATTCCGGCCTGACATTGCTGCCGGGCGCTTTGATGATGGCGGTTATGAGCCCAATTACCGGCCGTGCCTTTGACCGCATTGGTGCAAAACGTTTATCGATTGCCGGGCTCTTCTTGTTAACAGCTGGGACGTTATCCTTTGTGATGATCACACAGACAACACCTGTTATCTACATCACAGTTTTGTATGCACTGCGCATGTTTGGTATTTCAATGGTCATGATGCCTGCAACGACAGCTGGTATGAATGCGCTGCCGACGAATCTGATTGCTCATGGTACGGCCGTTAATAACACGGTTCGTCAAGTAGCCAGTTCGATCGGGACTGCGATATTGATTTCTGTTTTATCCAATGTGACGAACAATCAAATGCCAAAACAGAGTTTGTTAAAGGCGTCGCCTCTGGCTTATCAAGTAAAGGCTTTTAATGCGACTATGTCAGGTTATCATGCAGCCTTCTGGATTGCGGTTGCTTTCTGTGCTGCCGGCTTTTTGATTGCTTTCTTTATGAAAAATAAAGAGGATAGAATCTTTTCAGAAGATACTTTGCAGGACACCAAAAAGCCGCTTTCTCAAGGGGGTGAAGCATGATTTTAATTCTACTGATTCTTTCTGCAGTCGTTTTTTTCGTGAGTTTTATCTATATTGACCGTCTCTTCCCAAGAACTTTACTGACTCTTATTTCAGGCGTTGTGCTGATTTTATCTTTAGCTGCTATAGCTGCCAATTATCATGATCACTTTGGTCTGCAAAAGGTGACGACTCAGCAGACTCGCCGCATTTATTCTTCAGCGGGCAGTAAAATGCCAGTTGGTCTGCTTTTATATCAGCCGATCGGCACTAGTGGCAAGGATAATGTCTATATCTACACGACCAAAGCTAACCAGAAAAAACCTAGCCATACGCAGGTTAATTCGATGACTGTAAACCGTGTGATAGCCGTGTCTTCTCAAAAAGCTCGACTTCAGACCAGTGAAACGCATTGGGAATACCGTTCTAATTTCAATCGCTTTTTATTCGGCATCGCCGGAAACGGTCATGAATTGACGCGCAGAGTTAATCGTTTTTACTTACCAAAATCTTGGCTTCGTCTCTCGACTGTTCAAGCTAAAGCGCTACAAAAGCAAATGGGCAGCGCAAAATTCCAAGCTCAAGCCAAGGCACAAGCGGCCGCATATGTACAGACGCATATGCAAGAAGCAATCGCTAAGCAGCCTGCTTTAGCAACTGATCGTCAGGCCCAACAGCGTTTGGGCAAACAGTTTGCTGCCGATTTTCAAAGGCAATTAATTCAAAAAACTGTTTCACAACTAAAAAAATAATTTACTTAAATCCAGCCAAAGGTTGGATTTTTTATTTGTGCATCAACCAAGCGGCAAAAGCGAAGGCTGCCAAAGATAATAATACGGAGATGATAAGATACAGCAGGGCTTTTTGGCGTTGCTGTTTGGTCGACAAATTAACTGTTTCTAAAATAAAGGTCGAAAAGGTCGTTAAGCCGCCGATAATACCGCTGCCGAAAAAAGTTCGCCAAAGCAGGGAAAGCGAGCTGTTTAACACAATTGCCAGCAGAAAAGAACCGATAATATTGATCAGAATAGTCGCCAGAGAAAAACCAAAAAGCCGGTCAAAGCGCGGGTAGCGCGAAATTAAGTATCTAGCTTCGCCGCCAAGGGCAGTACCTAAGGCTGAAATAAAGGTTAGTTTAATCAGCATGTTTCATGACCCTGACGATTTTTTTGCCGCTGATGAGCAGCAGTATACCAAAAACAGTTGATGAGACTAGGTAAAGCAGTGCTAGCAAAAATTGCTGCTGCCTGATGAAAGCATAGATCTCTGATATAAAAGTCGAAAAAGTCGTGAAACTGCCGATTAAACCCGTGCCAACAATTAAGGAGAAAATGCCGCTGTTTTCTTCAGAGAGCTCGACATATTCATAAGTCATGCCCATCAGTAAAGCCCCAGTTAAATTAATGACGAGTGTTACCCAGTGAAAGGGACTTTGAAAAGACAATTCCAGCAATTCTCTTAAAGCACCTGCAAAAAAAGCACAAATTAAAATAATGACACTGTTTCTGATCAATCTCCGTCCCCTTAATTTACTTTTTCGAATAATAACACACTACCTTTTTGCAAATCAAGGCTGTTTGGCTATTCATGCTGATAGAACAGGCAACTGTTTGATGAGAAACGATGGATTCGATAAGGAATAGCAGACACTGCACAAAATCCTGCATAAATGCATTGCGCTTGATTCTCATATGGTGTATTCTCTAATTGTAAAAAGTGAATCGGCGATGACGTTCGCCAAAATTTAATTGATAATCAATTTGATGACGTCTACTGTTTGTATTTCAAGCAGTAGACGTTTTTTTTTAAATTATCAAAAGGGAGAAATGATAATGACACAAGTAATTGAAAGAATTCGAGCTCGAGAAATTTTTGATTCGCGAGGGAACCCAACGGTTGAGGCCGATGTTGTTTTATCAGATGGAACACTGGGACGTGCAGAAGTCCCTTCAGGGGCCTCGACTGGTGAAAAAGAAGCCGTTGAATTACGTGATGGTGGTGAACGGCTACAGGGTAAAGGTGTCTTGAAAGCGGTTGATAATGTCAATAAGGACATTAATCGAGCATTACATGGTGCTGATCCGTTTAATCAAGCTCACATCGATCAAATCATGATTGATTTAGATGGCACGGCAAATAAGGCTCATCTAGGTGCCAACGCGATTTTAGGCGTTTCTATGGCAACCGCACGGGCAGCGGCTAATGCCCTGAATGAACCACTTTATCGCTATTTAGGTGGTACTGATTTAGAATTGCCACAAACTTTTCATAATGTGATTAATGGTGGCGAACATGCGGATAATGGCATTGATATTCAGGAATTCATGATTACGCCAGTCGACCGAACCAGCTTTCGGGATGGGTTTGAGAAAATCGCTAATACTTACCATACATTAAAAAAAGTCATTGAGGATGCTGGCTATACAACCGGTCTAGGCGATGAAGGTGGTTTTGCACCGGATCTCAAAAATTCAGAGGAAGCTTTACAGATGCTGCACGATGCCATTCTTAAGGCTGGATACAAACCGGGAAAAGAAATTGCGATTGCTTTTGATGCTGCTGCATCCTATTTCTATAATCGAAGCACGCATAGTTATGATTTTGAAGGGCAGACATATACACCTCAAGAGCTTGGCGATTATTATATGCATTTATTAGCTAAGTTCCCGGAAATTATTTCGATTGAAGACCCCTTCGGGGAGGAAGATTGGGATAATTTTGCGGCCTTTACGAAGGCTCACGGTAGTGAAGTACAAATCGTAGCCGATGACTTGGTGTGCACGAATCCTAAGTTAATTCGGCAGGCTATTCAGCGGGGCGTTGCCAACAGTATTTTAATCAAATTAAACCAGATTGGGACGGTCACAGAAACATTAGAAGGGATTCGATTGGCACGTAAAAACGGCTATACGACGATGATGTCGCACCGTTCTGGAGAAACTGGTGATACTTTTGTGGCTGACTTTACTGTTGCAACAAATGCTGCTCAACTGAAATCCGGTGCGCCGGCCCGTTCTGAACGAGTAGAAAAATATAACCAATTATTGCGTATCGAGGAAGAATTAGGTGCTGATGGTACACGATTAGCACATTTTCCTGATAATGTGACTTTTGATTAACGCGTCATGCAAAAATATCTGATAGGAGCTTTTTGTGAAGTATGAGGTGCTCAGATGATTGAGGATTTATCTAATCAGCAGGCAGTGGCTAAATTGGCATCAGATGGACCCAATGAGGTCCCAGAACCAGCGTTTAATTTTTTTAAAGCCATTGTTAGCCGCCTGTGGGAACCGTCCGCATGGATTCTAGAGGGGGCGCTAGTAATTGAAGTTATCTTGGGTAAAGGTGTTCAAGCAGGCTTTATCGGTTTAATGCTTGGGTTTGCGGCAATGAATGGTGCTGTACAATCGCGGCGTGCCAGTATCGTCTTGCAAAGACTAGCGCACCAATTAATGCCGACTATTTCTGTTCGCCGTGGTGGCCAATGGCAGCTGATCGATGCCAAAGCGTTGGTTGTAGGCGATTTAATTAGCTTGCAGAAGGGGGACGTAATTCCAGCCGATGTGCGCATATTGACGAACCCTATTAACACGGATGAAAGCTCCATTACCGGCGAGTCCATCGCGGTGACTCACCAGGTTGGGGAAACCGCGTTTGCGGGTACAACAGTACTGGCTGGATCATCCTTGGCACACGTGACGGCGACTGGGCGCCAGAGCCGTTCGGGCAAAACGGTCAGTTTAATTAATCAAAGCAATGCGCCTGGGCATTTGCAACGATTGTTAGGAAAAATTATTGGTTACTTGGCACTCCTAGACAGTGTTTTAGCAATTATCATTATTGGCGTAGCGTTGCTCCGGCATGCTGATATGGTTAGGATGTTACCTTTTTTAGCAATGTTGTTTATTGCAACGATTCCAATCGCAATGCCATCAAGTTTTGCAGTTGCGAACGCGGTGGAAGCCCGGGCGCTTAGCGGCCAACGGGTCTTAGTGAGTGAGTTAACTGGGATTCAGGAAGCGGCCAATTTGAATTTGCTGCTCGTAGATAAGACGGGAACGATTACAAGCAACCAGCCGAGAGTCGTTATGTGGAAAAACCTATCAGCAGCATCTGATGATCAATTACTGCGGTTGGCTGCTAGTGCAACTGATTTGCGGCATCCTAGTGTTGTAGACCAAGCAATTGTGAATTTAGCTCATCAGCATCAGCTGACGATGCTGCCGCAACAGGCATTTCAACCGTTCGATGCGAGTGCAGGGTATGCCGAAGCGCTAGTTGGTGAAGCTGCAACAGCAGTCCGTGTACGTGTTGGTGCTTTTAAACGTTTAAGTGAGTTGGCAACACAAATACCAGCGGTAACTGACCAATTGGATTTGGCTCAGGGTCGTTCGGTAGCAGTAATGGTTGATGGTGTCTTACAAGGCGTACTGATTTTGCAAGATCAACCACGTGCGGATAGTGCAGCGGCACTTCAATCGATTCAACGGCGTGGTGTACAAACCGTGATGTTGACTGGAGATAATTTAAAGACTGCGCAAGCCGTGGCTGACACTATTGGGCTAAGTGGTCAAGTACTTACTTTTCAGAATTTTGAAACGCGTTCCATGTCGTTAACACAAGTGGCGGGAATTGCTGAAGTTGTTCCGGAGAATAAGTTAGCAATTGTAAAAGCCATGCAACATGCGGGTTACGTTGTTGGCATGATGGGTGATGGTATTAATGATGCCCCCGCGCTAAAGCAGGCAAAGGTCGGTATCGCTGTTGATAATGCTACCGATTTAGCTAAACGCAGTGCCAGCTTTATCTTGTTAACAGGGGGATTAACGAACGTTATTAAGATTTTAGATAGTGGCCATCGTGTCTACCAGCGAATGCTGACATGGACGATTACCAAACTCTCCCGCACAGTTGAATTGACGATGCTTCTAACGATTGGTTATTTATGGCTGGGTCGTGTGCCGCTGTCGCTAAACGCAATGGTGTTAGTGGCTATTTTAAATGATCTAGTGACTTTGGTGCTCGGAACGGATCGAACAACTATTCGCTATCAACCAGAATACTGGAATATGGCCCGGTTAAGTAAAATTGCAGGGGTCCTTGCGACGGGGTGGACGCTAGTGGGAATCTGTCTGATGGCCTGGGCACGTAACCAATCCTTGCCTGCTGGCGAGTTGAGCACGGGTTTATATGTTTATTTGATCTTCAGCGCAATGTTGACGATCCTAATGACACGTACCAGAAAGCCTTTTTGGCGGGATCGCCCCAGTTGTGCAGTTACGGCAATGATTACAGGTAATTGTTTATTAACGATGATCTTAGCACTCACTGGCTGGGGTGTTGCTGAAATAAATATCGTCATTATCATACAAATCGCAGGCATCGTTTTATTAACTGGATGCATTTTAGAAGGAGCAAAGAAATTCTGGCAAAAAAGTGAAAGCATGCATAACGAAAAATAAATTAAAATGATGTCGATATTTCTTCGAGACCCCTCGCTTGTGTTAGATATCAAATTATAGTAATTAGGCATTTTGTTGTTGGTGGCCGATGATTGCTTTTAATAAAAATGGCGCAATCAGGGTGGCGGCAAAAATGGCAGCGATCACGGCTGAATAGCGATCGTTAGAGAGCAGTTTGCTATGAAAGCCGATTTGAGCAATAATTAAAGCCATTTCGCCACGCGACACCATGCCAAAGCCAATCATCAGCGAGCTGCGATAAGAAAAAGAAAACAGGCGCGCACCAAAAGCCGCTCCCAGTGTTTTGCTGAGTACAGCAGCGATCGTGAGGATAATAAAGAAAAACGAATCCTGAACAAGACCGGTTAATCGCAAATCTAAACCGATACTGACGAAAAACACGGGAATAAACAGGGCATATCCGATTGGCTGGATACCTTCATTGATAGTTTGCTTAAAGGGAGTCTGCCCGATGGCAATTCCTGAGAAAAAAGCCCCAATCACACTGCTAAGGCCCATCAGTTCGGCTAGATAACTAAAAGCAAAACACAGAATCAAAGCCATGAGGACTTCAGACACACGCAGATCAAAAACGCCGCTCCATTTCATTAATTGCGGAATCAGCCAACGGGCTGCTGCGAGGAGGATGATAAAGAATACGATTTGACCGATGATCGTTTTCAAAATGTTTGCTCCGCCTGAATCGCCACTAATTAGGCTTAATAAAATGACTGACAAGATGTCATCTGCAACGGCCGCGCCTAAAATCGTAATGCCTTCGCGGCTGTTAAGGCGATTCATTTCTTTGAGTACTTCGACTGTGATGGAGACGGAAGTTGCTGAAAAAATTAAGGCTAAAAACAGGCTTTCTCTGTGGTCCAGACCAAAAAGTTCACCAATCGCATAAATACTGATTAGTGGTAATAGCATGCCTGTCACTGCAACCAGCAGGCTTGGTTTTATAAAACGCCTCAATAAATGCAGATCGCTTTCTAAGCCGGCCATAAACATGAGGATCACAACACCAATTTCAGAAAATATTTGAGTCAAGTTATTCGGCTGAACCCAATTCAAAAGGGCCGGCCCAATGATAACGCCCACGATCAATTGGCCTATCACGACTGGCAAATTGGCTTTGGCACTGAGCTGCCCGGCCAGCGTTGTCATGAATAAAATCAAACATAAGATTCCTAAAAATGCCATTTTCCGCTCCTCAATATAAAAACCACTGACAATCAAAAATTCCTGGTAACCCAACCAGAAAAAATTCTTGAAAGCAGTGGCTTCAACCTAAATATATATTCAATTGCTTTAATTCTATCATGAAGCGATTTGGAATCGGTTTTGCTGATAACGTGTTTTAATTTTCGGAACTTATCTGCAGCACACAAGCACCAGCAGCATCGCCCTTAGAAACTCTAATTAGTGCTTGCAAAGCATCCTTTAAAGCATAGCGATGAATCGTCGGATGAAGATCCAGCCGCGAGGCCAAAGTCAGGAATTCTTCACCGTCTCGGCGGGTGTTACTTTCGACACTGGTTACAGATTTTTCATGAAAAAGATGTTTTTCATAATTCAAGTTGTGGATATCGCTCATATGGATACCAGCTGAAACAACCGTACCTCCTGGTGCGACAGCTGTTAAGGCGGCCGGAATCAGATCACCAACTGGCGCAAAAATAATTGCTGAATCCAAAGGCACTGGCGATGGATCTAAATCACCTTGCGCAGAAACAGCTCCCAAACTCAAAGCGAATTTTTTCGCATCTTCGCCCCGAGTAAAGACGTGAACCTGTGTGCCTTGAGTAATCGCCAACTGTGCTGTCAAGTGTGCTGAATTGCCAAATCCATAGATACCCAAACTGCCACCAGCGGGAATTTGCGCCCGTTTCAAAGCACGATAGCCAATAATTCCGGCACACAAAAGTGGTGCTGCTGCCTGCAAGTCGAATTGATCAGGGATGCGGTAGGCATAGCCTTCAGGAACGGTTGCATACTCAGCGTACCCGCCGTCAGCATCCCAGCCTGTGTAGACTGATTTTTTACATAGATTTTCTCGACCAGAACGACAGTATTTGCAGACACCGCAAGTGTGACGCAGCCAAGGAATCCCAATTCGGTCACCAATCGCAAAACGGCTGGCATCAGGTCCTTCTTTGACCACTTTGCCGATAATCTGGTGGCCTGGAATCAGATTCTGACGATGAATCGGCAGGTCGCCTTCGATTACATGCAGATCGGTTCGGCAGATGCCGCAGACAATCACTTTGACCAGGACTTCACCTGGGCCGGGGATGGGTACTGGCCGTTTTACAAAACGAATCGGTGCTGTGGGACCAGCTATTGGACCGTTTTGAATGATTTCCCAAGCAGCCATTTCTTTGGGAATTTTAATTTCTGATGTTGTTTTTTCAGTCATGATTTCCCTCCATTTTTTCTTTTCGCCACTAGTATAGTCTGAAAATATGACAATCAAAATCACTTATTGGCTGGTAAGTTTGGACGAGCATGGCGCAGACAGCTAAGCCGATAACCGCTTCTTCATATGAAGTGTTTTGCCTATCTCGGATATTGTATGATAATGATTGACCGGTTCTTAAGATCTTTTTGATCATCAAGACTGGCGGCAAGGCGGGCTGCATGATAAAAGAGCCATGCTAGAGGAGTATTCAGATGATTAGAAAGACCAGAGCTTTTAAACTAGCTATTTTGGCACTGTTTATCGCCTTTATTCTGATTCAAAATTTCGTTCCTTTGTTCGGTTATATTCCGATCGGGCCATTAAGTTTGACAACCATTCACATTACGGTCATCATTGCGGCAATTGTCTTAGGACCTTTGCCGGGCGGTATTTTAGGCGGAGTCTGGGGACTGCTTTCGTTAATTCGTGCCTTTACTGCCCCGACCAGCCCGGTTGAGCCGCTAATTTTCACGAATCCACTGATTGCTATTCTGCCGCGAATTCTGATAGCAATTGTGGCTGCTTATTTATTTATTTTTTTAACCAAGATCCGGGTTAAAAAAGCCTTTGCTATGATGCTGGCTGGGTTAGCGGGTGCATTGACTAATACTGTGCTGGTTTTGGGTATGATTTATCTGTTTTACCGCACGCCGGAAGTCGCTAGTGCATATGGGGTGGCTAATCCTTCGCTGATTGGCGGACTGCTGTTGACTGTCATTGGGACTAATGGCATTCCAGAAGCTATTTTAGCTGCCATTGTGACACCAGTCATTGCATTACCACTCTATCAGTATGTCCACAAAGCTGATTGAAATTCTTTTAAAAAGCAGGAGGAATAAGATTGGCTGACGCTCTGATCGAAGTAAAAAATTTATCATTCCGCTACGCTCAGCACGATAGTATGACGTTAGACCACCTCAGCCTGTCTGTTGAAAAGGGCAGTTGGACGACGATTGTTGGCCGAAACGGCAGCGGTAAATCTACCTTGATCAAACTTCTTACTGGCCTATTAGAAAATAAATCGCAGGATGCAATTAGCCTGTTTGGCGAGGTTTTGAGTGAAGATACTGTAGACGAGATACGTTTGCATATCGGTCTCGTTTTCCAGAATCCCGATAATCAATTTGTCGGACCGACTGTCGCTGATGATGTTGCTTTTGGCTTGGAAAATTTAGGCTTAAGCCGTGACCATATAGAACAGCGAGTCAAAGAGGCTTTGGAAAATGTGGGGATGCTGGATTTTTACGACTGGGAGCCGGCGCGTTTATCCGGAGGACAAAAACAGCGTGTTGCTTTGGCCGGTGTACTGGCCTTACATTCTGACCTGATTATTTTAGATGAGGCAACCAGTATGATCGATCCAATAGGAAGACAATCTTTACTGGCTTTAGTCAAACAGCTTCAAAATCGTTTTGGGATGACGATTTTGTCTGTCACGCATGACATTGAAGAGACATTTTTGGCCGATCAAATTCTTGTGATGGATCATGGCAGCGTTGCTTTACAAGGCAGGCCGTCGCAAATTCTCATTGAAGATCAGGCTCTGTCTGGATTTGGTATAGAGCTCCCCTTGAGCCGCACAGTTCAGCGCGACTTATTGGCTTTATCAATTGCATTACCATCGGGCTATTTAAGCGAAGAGGAGCTGATAGATCAATTATGGCAATTGTATTCAAAGAAGTGAATTACAGCTATCAATCGAAAACACCGAATGCTTTTCAGCTATTAAAAAATGTCAGTTTTCGTCTGGCAGACGGTTCTTTTACAGCTTTGATCGGACAGACGGGAAGCGGCAAGACAACGCTTTTAAAACATATTAACGGTTTATTAAAGCCTAGCCGCGGCCAGGTCATAGTCGGCGATCAAATCATTAGCTCTAAGACATCGGAAAAAGATTTGGCTGATTTGAGAAAAAACGTGGGTTTTTTATTTCAATTTCCGGAAACGCAATTGTTTGCCCCAACTGTTCTGCAGGATGTTGCTTTTGGGCCGGAAAATTTCGGTCAAACAAAGCCATCGGCCGAACAGATTGCCAAAAAGACACTAGAGATGTTGGGCTTTGATATGACGCTTCTTAATCAATCGCCAATCAATTTATCCGGCGGCCAGCAGCGTTTAGCGGCTTTGGCTGGTGTTTTAGCGACTGAACCGCAAATTCTGCTTTTAGATGAACCGACTGCAGGCTTGGATCCTTCGACAGCCAAACGCGTGATGATATTATTTAAGAAATTGCAGCAGGAAAAACATTTAACGATTTTGATGGCAACGCATGATATGGACGCTGCAGCGGAATTCGCCGATCAAATTTTGTTGATGCAGCAGGGAAAATTAGTCAAACAAGCAGCGCCCAAAGACATGTTCCAGGAAAAAGAACTTGTTTTTCAAAAAATCCTAGCCCTGCCGAAGGTGACCACATTTGCCATCAGATTTGCTGCTAAGACAGGATACACGAACCAGAAGCTGCCCATTAGTGAAAAAGAGCTGATTTCGTTTTTACAGCGAGCGTTATCACAAGACCCCTCAGGAAAGGAAACAACGCCGCATGCCTGATTTTATTTTTGGCCAGTTTATGCCTGGCAAATCTTTCATTCACGATCTTGATGCGCGAAATAAGTTGATTTCTGTTTTGTTGATCGTTGCTTTGGACCTTTTGACAACCTCTTGGCTTTGGCTGTTTCTCTTTTTACTTATTAGTCTATTATCGATTAGACTTGCCAGACTGAATTTGAGCTTCTTCTTTCGCGGTATTCGATTTTTTGTTTTTATGATTTTTTTAACGGCCGTTCTTCAGCTGCTTTTCAGCCGTGGCGGGCAAGTTATTTTTAGTTGGGGATTTTTACAACTGACACAGATGGGCCTTCAAACCGGCGTGATTTTTTTTCTCCGTTTTTTAACGGCTCTTGTTGCGATGACTGTGTTCTTATTGACAACTTCACCAATTGCCATTAGCGATACTTTGGCCTTTTTCCTGTCACCCTTGAAAATTTTAAAATTACCGGTCGATGATATCACGCTGACTCTCTCGATTGCTTTGCGTTTCGTGCCGACAATGATTGCCACATTCTCCAGTATTTTGGATGCACAAAAATCCAGAGGGGCAGTTTTCAATCGCGGATCTCTGCTGCATCGTATGAAAATGTATATCCCTGTGATGGCACCGCTATTTTTGAATAGTGTTAAACGTGCCGAAGACTTGGCAGCTGCGATGATTATGCGTGGCTATACAGATGGCCGGCAGCGTACGCGTTTCCGTGTGATGCATTGGCGGCTGGTGGATACGATTGTTATGGCTGCATGGCTGCCGATTATTTTACTGCTGTTTATTACACGATAAAATAATGCTGTAAATTGTTTGAAATTCTTTTTTGTTAGAATAAACGATAATCGTATCTCACTTGATTTCGAGTTGGCCATGATTTGGGTAAAAGCACGCACAACTAGACAAGGGAAATTCAACTATGAAAATCTTCTTCGATGGATTTTATTTTTCCTGCTGATTTTTTTATTAAACAATCTATTTTTATCAACAAAGTCTATACAAGCTGAATCTACAGGCAGCACAAGACCATCTGCACCCTCTGTGCCATTAGCACCGCAGACCCCAGCTCCGGGTCAGATTGATTCGGCGATTGACCAAAACACGCCGATCGAAAATCTCCTTCCGGATCCCATTTTGCGAGATATTGTTGCCGAGAAAATTGGCAAGCCGATTGAATTAATCACCATGGCAGATTGTTTGCAGGCTGATATTACTATTTCAACGGATCAGTTTTTGAAAATAGCGAGCACAACTGGGCTGGAATATTTTAGATCAATTCGCATTGAAGTTTTAGCAGATAAAAATAACGAAGCCCTTTGGAATAAATCAGGGTCGTTTTCTTGGTCAAAATGGTTTGGCACAGCCAAAGATTTTCAAAGCAAGACAACCTTAGTCTTGGCCCACGATTTACGACTCATTTTTCCCGATGGTTTGCAATTTACCTCACTAAAAGGATTTCAAGCTGTCGAGATCGCTCCGTTGACTATTTGGCGCTCGAATGCGGCTCTGCATCTGAATCCTGCTAACTATCGTCATTTTCAAATTTCGACTGCGAATTTAGGTATCCCGAATCTGGATGAAAATTGGAAAATTCGGGGTGAAGGCAACCATTTGACTGGATTTACAGATTCAAATATTTCCTACACGGCTAAGCTCTCAGATGACGGCACTCAGATTGATTTTACTTTGAACAATCCAGACTCAGTATCTTATAAAGATTTGTCCGACCAGAACTACGCCTTTAGGGAATCAGGGAGCAGTTATCAAGGCGGTGTATCATTACCGATCCAAATTGATGGTTTCACCGCACCATTTAACCTTCTCTTTAATTTGTCTTTTGATAATCAAACCTCTACGGCTGCACCAGTCACAGTCCAATATGTTGACGATAGGGGTCGAAGTATTTCTCAAAGCAGCCTGATTCAGGGACAGATCGGTGATAGTTATACAGCGGTTAGAAAAAATATTGACAGCTACTATTTTCAGGAAGTTAGAGGACAGACAAGTGGCCAGCTGAGTCAACAGGGCCAGCTGGTTGTCTTTGTCTATGCAAAAATTAATAGCAGTACAGCTGCGAGTTCACGGCCGGATCCAGCCAGTAAGCAAAGCAGTTCAGCTGCAGCATCTTCGGCCTTACAGAGCTCGCAGTTAACCTTAGGTAATACAACCTCTGTCAGCTCCACTGAGCCAACTTTGTTGTTGACTAATCAACATAAAAAAGGGCAGTTATCGATTGTCGGACAAATATTTCAGACGATTTTAGAAACCGCTGCTGTGATAGTTGCTGTGTTTGCCACTATTTATGTTTATACGAAAATCAAAAAAAAGCGGGAATAATCGCTTATTGAATACTATTTGAAATTTCAGCCATAATACCGCGAGCTATTTCCAGCTTGTTTTGCAAGGGCAGGGTAACGGCTGTTTTTTTGTTTTGAAAAATTGTGACTTGATTTTGATCGCTGTTAAATCCAGATGCTGTACTTGAGACATCATTTGCGACAATCATATCAGCATGCTTTTTCACCAGTTTTTCCTGTGCATAAGCCGCTAAATTCTGCGTTTCCGCCGCAAAACCGACAACGAATTGATGATCTGTTTTGTGTGAACCAGCATCGGCTAAGATATCGGGATTCTGCTGCAAAACAAGTGTTAGGTCATTTTTTTCTGTTTTTTTAATTTTTTCTTTGGCAGGATGGACAACCCGATAATCAGAAACAGCTGCGGCCGAGATGAAAATATCTTGTTGGGGGAATTTTTCTTGGACTACTTGCAGCATCTCTTGGGCATTTTCTACCTTAATCAAAGATACTGAATAGGGCAGATGGCGGATTTGAGTTGCAATCAGAGTGACTTTGGCACCGGCCTCAGCGGCCACTTGTGCCAGTGCGTAGCCCATTTTTCCTGACGACCGGTTGCTGATATAACGGACCGGATCGATGGCTTCTCGCGTGCCGCCAGCAGTGATGAGGATATTTTTGCCACGCAAAGAGCCCTTTTCTGCCAAAAGGCGTATCTGTGCTTGCTCTAAGATATCCTCGGGTTCGGGTAAACGGCCCTTAGCTTCGTAACCTTCAGCTAAGAAGCCATCGGCTGGGTCGATAATGAGAATGCCGTCTCTTTTCAGCTGCTGGATATTGCGGACCGTGGCAGGGTTATTCCACATCTGATCGTTCATTGCGGGCGCGACGATTTTCTTGGCCTGGCTGGCCAGCATGATCGTTGAGGCTGTGTCGTCAGCGATGCCGTTGGCAATTTTAGCGATGATATCAGCACTTGCCGGCAAGACGAAAATATAATCAGCCCACTTTGCCCATTCGATATGTGGCACACTGCCATCTTTTGCCTGAAAAATATCAGTGAGTACTGGAAAACGGCTTAATGTTGCAAAAGTCAGTGGGCTAACAAACTTTTCTGCCGCTTGTGTCATAGACACGCGCACTTGAGCGCCTTGTTTTATCAGTAGTCTTAAAAAATAGGCGGATTTGTAGGCTGCGATACTGCCGCTGACAATTAATAAAATATGTTTATTTTGAAACATTGGCTTTCCTTTACTGATCCTATTTTCAATTATACGCGGCTTAAAATCGCGCTATTTTTGAAATATAATCCGATCAATTTCATGATTCTGCTTTTTATGAATAATGGCGTCAGCATTGGATTTTTGAGGTTCAATATAGGTTTTCAGGTTTTTAAGATTTGTTTGTGTCCATGTTTGCTGGATCAAGGACATAATTTCTGTGACAGGTTTTTTTGACAGGGAATAATAAAAGCTTCCTGGAATTTGCCGATTTTCCCGGATAAAAGACAAAGTCCGTTTTAAAAACCACTGATAAATGTTTTTTTCGTCAGCATCAATATAGATGGCATAGTCAGTTTTTTTAAGCCTTAAAGCCGTCACGCCTTCTACGATTAAAATCTTAGGCCGCTTTACAATGACAGTCCGTGAGGCATCAATATCATTGATTTCCTGCCTGTACAAGGGAATTTCGATCTGATCCTTTCCAGATCGCATCTCGGCGATTTTGGATGACAATGCTTTTAAATCGTAGCTTTCCGGAAAACCTTTCTGGTTGAAAATCCCGCGCTCTTGTAAAACACGATTTGGATAAATAAAGGAATCGACTGACATAATCGATAGGGTTAGGCCAGGAAAACTTTTTTTCAATGACTCAGCCAGTTGTTTGGCGATTGTGCTTTTGCCAACTGAAACAGAACCGCTGATGGCGATAACGAAGAATTTTTCCCAATTTTTTTTATATTTTCTGAGAATTGCGTCTGTTAATTGCTGCACCATTTAATTATGCAGCATATCATAAGCACGCTTGTGAAGGAGAAGTGAAGTTTTATCGTATTTTTGAAATTTCCACTCAAATCCGATTTACTTTTGGTAATGAATGACTTACTATCAAATAGTAAGTAAAAATAAAAAACAGGAGTAAATTCTAATGACAGAAATAACAATTTTTGGTAAAGGCAATATGGGCAAAGCGATCGGCGGAAATTTTGCTGATGGCGGTAATGCAGTGACTTATCTGGGACATAGTGATCGGCCGGAGACCTTGGGGGACATCGTCGTTTTAGCTGTTCCTTATCCAGCTTTGAAAGACATTGCCGAAAAGTATGTCGCACAATTGGTCGGTAAAATCGTCATCGATATTACAAATCCAGTGAATTTCGATACCTTTGATAGCCTGACAGTCCCAACTGATAGTTCGGCAGCACAGGAATTGGCTCAACTATTGCCTGATGCAAAAATTGTTAAGGGCTTCAATACGAATTTTGCTTCGACTTTGTTAAGCAAAAAAATAGGAGATGCACAAACAACCACGGTGCTGCTGGCTTCTGATGATGATGCGGCCAAGGAAACTATTGCACAAGCTTTGTCCGGCAGTAATTTGGCTGTTGTGGATGCAGGTTCATTAAAGCGTGCCAAAGAATTGGAAGAAATTGGTTTCTTCCAAATGACCTTGGCTGCCTCTGAAAAAATCAGCTGGAATGGCGGATTTACGTTATTAAAGTAAATTTTTGATCAATATGTTTGAAAAACGGACTTCGGTCCGTTTTTTGTTAAGCTATTCGTCAAGGAATATCATGGCAGAAAATATCGTAATTATTTCAACAACAAAACCTAATCCACAACAAGAAGTGGCGGTCCAACATCTGATCAGCAAAGTGCACGAGTACGATCAGACATTTCGCGATCCTTATTTAAGCAATCGTTTCAATTATTTTTCGGACATGCCGGCTCTCTTTTTGGCTCTGCATGGGGAAGAACTAATTGGTTTGTTAACACTCTACGCTGATGAAGATCCTAGCGGCAGTGTCGATGTGACCTTAAATGTTGTGCCGGCTCGGCGCCGACAGGGTGTAGCCAAACAATTGTGGCAGGCGGCTCGGCCCGTTTTGCAGCAATATGGTTATCATGATGCCGAGTTTTTGGTCGAGAAGGCGTTTTTAACGGCCGCACCAAATTTCTTAGCCAATACAGAACTGGCTGCCGACCCCGTGAGTGAATTTCAGATGACGCTAAAAGTTAATAGTCACCATGAAAGGGATACGGATCTTGATGTGGCTGCACTGCAGGCAGCTGACATTCCGGCCCTTTTGCCGGCCTACGTAGACGCTTTTCCAGATAGTAACAAGGAAGAAGCTAACCGCTATTTAACCGAAAATCTTCAGTCTCATAGCAGCTGCGGTTATGTCTGTCGTTATCAAGGCAAGTTGATTGGTTATTGTGCCGTGGATTTTGGTGAGTATGATTATTTATTCGGGTTGTTTATCGCTAAGAACTATCGAGGTCAGGGACTGGGCAGTCGATTTATCGCTCAATTAACGCAGCAACTTGCAGCTGTACGGCATCATTCTTTTAAGCTGGCCGTTGAGAGTGATAACCCAGCGGCACATTATGTCTATCGTAAAGCTAATTTTAAAGATGAGAGCGAGATTTTTTATTTGCAGGCAGAGCAAGGTCTGTGGCATTTAGAAAAATTATGATAATGCATATTTTTTAATCGGCAAGCTGTTAATTTATTTATTTGATTGATAAGCGAACGTAGCACGAGAATAAAAAGTTGCAACCTCTAGCGCACTAATAATCATATTCAAGAAGGCGACAAAGAAGACTTGGTGCCAAATAAGAGCTAGCAATATTAAAGCGAGAGAGTTAACGATGGCACTCGTAAACAGGAAAGTCTTGGTGAATCTTGATGATCCTATGAAAAGACAAATAGGCTGGAAAATGTTTAACAAGCTGCTTAAGACGGCCAGATAAGGGAAAAACCCGAAAATAGTGCCGCCATATGCTGCAACTAGATAAAAGAATAAATAATTTCTGATAATTTGGCTAACAAGCGTAAAAGTGATGCAAAGACTGACGACTGTTAGGAAAAGTTTGATGAAAAAAAGAAGTGATTTGAAAAATCGATTTGCTTCGTCCATACTTGTTTCTCCTTATTACTTGCTTATCAAAACTAATTCCATTCTAAACATACTTTTCATGATAAAAAAGAGAGTTAAGCAACATTTATAGAGATTGATGGTCTGGTATTGCCCGCAAAAGCTTTGAGATGATGACTGAATTTTCAGAATTTTGCGCGTGTTCAGGAGTCAGCAGATAGAGAGAGCGATGAAAATCTTCACCAATATCGACAAAAGGTGTGCCTGGAATTAAGGTATCTTTTGAAATAATCGATTTTCCCAGGCCTTCTGCCAGCAACGCTGCGATCATTGTGTTGCTTTTAACGTGAATCACTTGCTCCGGTATGATACTTTGCACGCGTAAATATTGTTGGGTGTAATGGAGAACGCCGGATCCTTGTTCTCGCAGCAGCCAGATAGGACTTTTTAGGTTGCCTGCCAGGACTAATTGGTCTCGGGCGATTTCACGGCGGGAAACACCGTCTTGAATACTGGGCTTTTCAATCAATCCAAGGTCCGCTTGGTGTTCAGCTATCATAGCCAAAATATCGTCTGAGTTATGCAAACTGATTTCCAGCTGTAGTTGATCAATATAGGGCATCAAAGCACGTACAATCATTGGCAGCAGAGTTGTTGCTGTTGTATGGGAAGCAGCAATTTTAAAAAGTTTCTTCGCCTGCTGATGATCAGCTATCATGTTTTGCGCCGCCTGCCAGTCTGCTATGAGCTTAACAGCAGCTGGGTACAAACGCTTAGCGTTTTCTGTCGCTTGAATTTCTGTATGGCCTTTCCGATCAAACAAAGTTGTATCTAATTGGGATTCGAGGCGGCTAATACGCACACTGATCGTTGGCTGGGACAAAAAAAGTTCCGCAGCAGCCTTGGAAAAATTTCGTGTTTCATAAACGGCAATAAAACTTTCTAATAGTTTAAACATGGCTCACTTCCATTAAAATTTTTAATAGTAAACATTATAAACATTTATTTTACAAATGGATACAATCGTGTTTCAATAACGCTATTGGTGTTTTTTTATGAAAATTAAAAGAAATATGATCAGCGGTATTTGTCTCACCTTAATTTTGTCTGTTGCGGCAAGATTCTTGGCTCGTTATTTACCGAATTTGGGAGCTGAAGCAATTGCAATGCTGCTGGGTATTCTAGTTGGCAACACGATTTTTACAGCGCCAAGATGGTCGGCTGGCGTGAAATGGGCTGAGAAGTATCCAATCGAAATCGGCATTGCTTTGATGGGGCTGACTGTTACTTTGCGGACCATTGCTTCTTTAAGAATCCAAGGTGTTATTTTTATCGTGCTGCAGATGACGGCCACGATTTTGTTTGTCATGTGGATTGGGCAGCGTTTGATTAGAGTGCCGAGTAAATCAGCCATGCTGATGGCTAGCGGGAATGCTGTCTGCGGATCGAGTGCGATTGCTTCAGTTGCTCCGGCCATTGGTGCAGACGATGATCAAAGGCGTACGGCAGTCGCGACCGTTTCCTTGAGCGGGGTTATTTTATTATTTGCTCTGCCAGTTTTAGGTCCGGCACTGTTTGGTCAGCAAAATCTGTTGATTTCAGCTTTAATTGGCGGAACGGTCCAGTCTGTCGGACAAGTTGTTGGAACTGCGGCTTTAGTGAATCCGACTGTTGTGACTTTTGCGACATTGTTCAAGATGCTGCGCGTGATTCTATTGTCAGTAGTTGTTTTTGTGTTTGCTCGTATGGCGGCTAAAAAAGATCAAGGCGAACAAAAAAAGGTGGCTGTTCACGCAGTTAAAAAAGTGTCGGTCCCTTGGTTTGTGATGACTTTTATTGTTTTCGTCCTAATCAACTCTTTTCTGTCTTTGCCAAATTTTGTTAATGACGGTGCTAAGACTATTTCTAGTTTCTTTGGCGTTGTCAACTTGGCCGGTATTGGTTTGAACTTAAAATGGCAAACGATTAAAGCTTCTGGACAGAAGTATTTAGCTTACGGTCTTTTGACCTTGATTTTTCAAGCCCTTTGCGCGATTCTACTGATTAAATTACTTTTAGCCTAGATGTTTTGACATTATTTGTTGCTTTGATTGTTAATAAAAGTGCATAATTTTTTTATTAGAGGGAATGATGCTATTTTTATTGCTGTTTGCCATTGTTGTACTAGGCCTTTGCTGTTTGCCCGCTTTTAGAACGGGATTGAAGGCTCGACGAATTCATGTAGGATTAGTTGTCTTTGCATGCTTGCTGCTGTTTATTTTCAGTCTTTCTGCCTTATCGGACAGTCATTCTGATCAAGCTTTACATAAACCCTCGCAGACAACAGTTCGAAAAAAAGCTGATCAATCTGACAAAGCCTTTTCCTCAACCGTGTCTTCTTCGTCTCAAGCAAGCAAACAAGCGTCATCGAAGACATTTTCTAGCGCTAGTTCGACCGTCAGTGCTGTCAAAGATGAAAACCACGATTTTCAGGGTTTTGTCCAAAAGCCTTTGTCTTTTCGTCATCAAAAACAACTCCAATTGGCCAGTCTGGACGCTTTAGGACGTGCACGCAATTCACATATTCAATTACGCAATAGTGACGAACCGGCTGTAAAAAGAGAACCATATTTAAATTATGATCCTGCGGGTTGGCACAATTATCGTTTCTTCTATAGAAGTCATGACGGACAGACAAAAATGGCCTGGTTAATGAACCGCGGCCACTTGGTTGGTTATCAATTTTCCGGCCTTAACGATGAGGGACGGAATTTAGTGGCTGAGACTGCTTGGCTGAATACTGGCAACTATGTTGGTACCGATGTAGAAAATACTGACTCGATGCTTTTTTATGAAGAAGGCTTGGATAATTGGTTGTCCCTGCATCCTGATTATTATCTGGATTATCAAGTGACGCCGCTTTATCAAGGCAATGAGCTGGTGCCTCGGCAAGTTCGTCTGGCTTATGTCGGTATTGATAATCAAGGCAGAACCTTGCCTATTACATTGGATGCAGCAAAAGAGCAGGAAGGCAATGGCGATGCTAGGCTCGTATATCTCAACAACCAGAGTCCGAACGCAAAATTAGATTATCAAAGCGGCCGGGCAGTCAATACTGTAGCAAATGGCCACTCGCAGGCAGCTGTGATTTCTTCTTCCAAACCAGTTGCTAATCCCAATACCTCTACCGATCCTCACCAACGTATTGTATATGTGACGGGAAATGGCAAGTCGTCAGTTTATTGGTATAGCGAGGATGCCATGCCCAGCAATACGAATAAATCGCGTGTCATCCAAATGACGGAACAGCAGGCTTTGGACCAGCACAAATGGCATTCTAAGACAGAACCATAATTTTGAAAAAATAAAAACCCGTAAGAAGTGAAGGGACAGTTTTAGAACTGATTCTTACGGGTCAAGCATTAAATTGAATTGAAGCTGTAAGTGTTTGTTCGACAAAGTAGCAAGCGCTTACAAAATCATATTAGCACAATCTAACCATAGTTGTGGCTGATCTAGGAAGGATTGCTGTGCTGGAGCTGGTGCAGCCGTTTGACTAAAGCGGGCTGTGCATATTGTTCAATGATATTTGGATACTTCAAAATCCAGGAATCCTGGCTGAAGTCCGGGTAGAAAGCATCTGCAGTTTTTCGACCAATCGGATGCGACATAAAATAGTCATTTAAATGATAATAGGCAATCAGCTTGTCCTCATCTTGATCGTCGTAAATGATTCTGCCTTGGTTACTGATTATTTTTGCGTCCATGCTATTATATTAGAATAAATACGAACTAATGTTCGATCTTAAAGGCAATATCTGAAAACTTTTTAATTCATGAACACTTTTATTAATCGCGAGCTCGTGTGTTAAAATAATTCGATATATTTTTGGAGGTGTGCATGAATTTAAAAGTGATTGCAAGCGACATGGATGGCACTTTTTTAAGTGACGATAAGAATTACGATATTGATCGTTTTTGCGAGCAATTGGATGAAATGCAAAAACGCAATATTAAATTTGTTGCGGCTTCCGGAAATAAATTTTCTCATCTTCAGTCGATTTTCCAACCGATTTTAGAGCGCGGTTATCAGATAAATTATGTTTCTTCCAATGGTGCTGCTTCATACGACCGGGATACCCTCGTGCATGCGGCCTTTCTATCTGATGACCAGATTCAGAAGGTTATCACTTGGAATGCTGAAAATCCGGATTCCGAAGGTAATTTTGTTATTTTGACCGGCCTATACCGGTCATATGTGTCCAACCATGCGACACCTGAATTAATCAAGACAATTTCTGAATGGTATCACGATATCAAACAGATTGATAAATTGATGGAGGCGGGTGAAAAGATTCTTGAGGTCACATTTCTATGGCAAAATGCCGATGTGGTCAAACAGGTTCGTCGATTGCGGCAGGTGTTTGGCAACGAGGTTCATTCAACTGGGTCAGGTTTTGGCAATGTGGACGTTTTAGCGGCTAATACAAATAAAGCCACCGGACTCAGATATTTGCAGCAGCGCTGGGGCGTATCTGATGATCAAGTGGTGGCTTTTGGTGATAATGAAAATGATTTGGAAATGCTGAAAAATTATCCGGCTGGTTATTTGATGACCAATGCGGATCCATCCATGCATCGAAAAATCAATTTGAAAACTGATTTGGACAATAATCATGATGGTGTTTTGGATATGATTGACAAGTTGCTGATGACTAACTGATTCAAAGACTCATTTGTGCTGTCAAGAACAAAATAGACAGAAACATCATCGTGAGATAAATAGACAAATGGTATTTGGCTTTCAGTTTTAGATTAATAAAAATGGCCCAGGTGACCAATAGCACCAACAGATTTAAAAAGAACCAGACATTCACAGCTTCTGTTAACGTATAAATAATTAACGCCAGGCCGATTAACATGGACAAAACACTTTTAAGTAAGCCCTTGGGAACGAAAATCGGCGTTAAAAAGAAGGCAAAAGTCATGCTGAGTGGAATTAAAGAGTACAAAAATGCACGGTTGACATGGCCATTTTGCAGACAGAAGATAGCCGTCGGGATAGCGGCACCTGCCATAAAAGAAAAAGCCAGCATACCGTATACAGACTTTAAATTAAAGGCATGAATCTGCAGCAGCAGCAGGAAAGCCGAAATGAGCAGCAGCA
This sequence comes from Oenococcus sp., assembly GCF_047725585.1. Classification (NCBI taxonomy): domain Bacteria; kingdom Bacillati; phylum Bacillota; class Bacilli; order Lactobacillales; family Lactobacillaceae; genus Oenococcus; species Oenococcus sp. Next base: position 158,500 of record NZ_JBDNNF010000002.1, read on the forward strand.
GCTCGGCAACACGAGAATCAAGCCGGTTGCCTATGAACAGGATTGGCAGACCGGATAAAATAGTTAGGACCAAACCGGAAAATTTAAAGCTGTTTTGACTAAAACTTGCAAAAAATGCGAGTGCGATCATCACAGTATACAAGAGTATAAGCCAAGTGGTGCTATTTCTCACAAACAACTGGCTGATGTCCAGATTAATATCAGAATAATGCCACCAAGCCGTGTTAAAGGCCAATAAAGTCATTAACAGAGGAAATATTCTGCCCTTTAAGTGATTGCTTTTCACGGATGCTGGTATCATCGAACTTCTCGCAGCGGCATCTGTGTGGGCTAAATTTTTTTGCAAATTCTTCGAGTCCATCATTAGCAATTATAAATGAAATTCGCTACACTTTAATTAACATTAACAGTTAAACCTATTTTGAGTGCAGCTAGGGATACCACCCGATGATCTGCCGGCAACCTGCTTTGGTAAGGTGCCCCTGTGGTAAACGATAGGGTCTAGACAGGCCCTGCGGTCTGTTTTTGTTGGAAAGAGAATTTGAATAATGAGAAAATTTTTTACTAGCGAGTCGGTTGCCGTTGGGCATCCGGACAAAGTTGCTGACCAAATTGCCGATGCAATCTTAGATGAAGTCTTAAAGCAGGATCCGATGGCAAGAAGTGCGATTGAAGTCACGGTTTCAACAGGTAATGTGTCGATTTTCGGAGAATTATCGACCACGGCTTATGTCAATGTACGTGAGATCGCGACTCAAACGATCAAAAATATTGGTTACGTTGAACCAAAACTCGGGTTTACATATGATTCAGTCAATATTTCCAATCAAATCGTCGAACAATCAAAAGAAATTTCCAAAGCTGTTAGTCAAGCAGATGACGATCCTGATCAGCTCGGTGCTGGCGACCAGGGAATTATTTATGGTTATGCTGACAATGAGACTAGCGACTATATTCCTTTGGCTTTGCAGTTATCACATAAATTGATGAAACAATTAAAGATTGTCCGTCAAAAAGGTGGTCCTGCCAGTTACTTGCGTCCTGATGGCAAAGGCGAAGTTTCCGTTGAATACGGGGATGATGGCAAACCGAAACGCATTTCTGCAGTTGTCTTGTCAGCTCAGCATATTGAAGGTATCGAGCTTGAAGATTTACGTGCACGTATCACAGAGGATGTGATTGCGCCGGTTCTGCCTAATGAACTGGTCGATGAAAATACGAAATTCTTTATTAATCCTGCTGGACTTTGGTCTTTGGGCGGCCCTCAAGCCGATTCGGGTTTGACCGGACGTAAAATTATTGTCGATACTTATGGTGGTGCTGCACATCATGGCGGCGGTGCCTTTTCTGGTAAAGATGCTACTAAAGTGGATCGTTCTGGTGCTTATTATGCCCGTTATGTTGCTAAAAATTTGGTTGCAGCCGGTTTGGCAGAACAATTAGAAATTCAAGTGGGCTATGCGATCGGTGTCGCACAGCCGGTGTCCATTAATCTTGATACTTTCGGCACTGAAAAAGTATCGCTGGATCAAATTTACGCAATTATTTATCAGCTGTTCGATTTTCGCCCGCTAGCCATTATTAATCAGCTTGATTTACGCCGGCCAATTTATTTGCAGACAGCAACGTTTGGTCACTTTGGGCGCTCAGACCTTGATTTGCCATGGGAAAAATTGGATCAGGTTGACAAAATCAAGGCTTTAATTGAAAAGTAAGCTATAATGGTAAGCAATTAGCAGTATTAGATTTGAAAGCATTACAGGGAGCAGACGGTTATTGCGAGTCTGCATGTTCGAAAATCGAACTCGGCTGAGGGTAGAATAATTAAAATATTGAGTGCGCGTCAGCGAATTCAGGTGGTACCGCGGAAAATCCGTCCTGTGATTATTTACAGGCGGATTTTTTTGTCTGGCATTTGAGAAAAGAGAGGAATTTATGAGCTACGATCACAAGACCATTGAAAAAAAGTGGCAAAACTATTGGGATGAACACAAGACCTTCAAAACGGCTCCGGAAAGTTCCGGCAAGAAAAAATATTATGTCATGAACATGTTTCCATATCCATCTGGACAAGGGCTGCATGTTGGTCATCCGGAATCTTATACAGCGACAGATATTATGGCGCGTTTCAAACGGATGCTGGGCTTTAACGTGCTTCAGCCAATGGGCTGGGATGCTTTTGGCCTGCCGGCTGAACAATACGCAATCAAGACTGGGCACAACCCGGCCGATTTTACAAATGAAAATATCAAACATTTCAAAACGCAGATTAAATCGCTGGGTTTTTCATATGATTGGGATCGTGAAATCAATACAACCGATCCCGAATACTATAAATGGACTCAATGGATTTTTGAACAGCTTTATAAAAAAGGCCTGGCCTACGAGGACAAAGTCATGGTTAATTGGGCGCCTGATTTTCCAGGAGGCGGCAGTGTTGTCGCTAACGAGGAAGTCATTGACGGCAAGACGGAGCGTGGCGGCTATCCTGTTTACCGTGTGCCTATGCGTCAGTGGGTCTTAAGAATTACTAAATATGCTGACCGGCTTCTTAGCGATTTAGACGATTTGGATTGGCCCGAAGCGATTAAAGAACAGCAGCGTAATTGGATTGGCAAGTCGGTTGGTGCTTCGGTGTTTTTTAAGGTTCATGGTCACGAAAACACGCAAGTCGAAGTTTACACGACTCGACCCGATACGCTTTTTGGTGCCACTTATATGGTTCTAGCTCCCGAGCGCCCGCTGGTTGCACAAATTACGACTGACGGGCAAAAAGACGCGGTTGCTGCCTACCAGGCTAAGATTGCCTCCAAGTCCGATTTGGAACGAACCGATTTGTCTAAAGAAAAAACTGGTGTCTTCACGGGTGCCTATGGGATTAATCCCATTAACGGAGAAAAATTACCAATTTGGATCGCTGATTACGTGCTCTCTAGTTATGGTACGGGTGCCATTATGGCTGTGCCAGCACATGATACGCGTGATTATGATTTTGCTAAAAAGTTTCAGCTGCCAATTAAAGCAGTCATTGCCGGTGGCGATATTGAAAAAGAAGCCTATACAGGGGATGGCCTGCATATCAATTCTGGTTTTTTAGATGGTTTGGACAAAAAAAGTGCCATTGCTAAAGCGATTGATTGGCTGCAGGAAAACAAAGCTGGTCATCGACAGGTTAATTACAAACTACGCGATTGGATTTTTTCGCGTCAGCGTTATTGGGGTGAGCCGATTCCTGTGATTCATTGGGAAGACGGCACTCAGACCTTGGTTCCCGAAGACCAGCTGCCTTTGCGTCTGCCGCATCTCAATCAAGAACAAATGAAGCCGTCCGGCAATGGCGAATCGCCATTAGCAAACGATTCGGAATGGCTGAAAGTAACACGTGCAGACGGTGTCGTGGGCCGCCGGGAGACCAATACAATGCCGCAATGGGCCGGTTCTTCTTGGTATTTCTTGCGCTATATTGATCCGCATAATGATCAAGCACTAGCGGATCCGGAAAAACTGAAGTATTGGATGAATGTTGACCTTTACGTTGGTGGGGCCGAGCATGCTGTTTTGCATCTGCTGTATGCACGTTTTTGGCATAAATTCTTATATGATATCGGCGTTGTGCCAACTAAAGAACCATTCCAGAAATTAGTCAATCAGGGCATGATTCTTGGCGAAAATCATGAAAAAATGTCTAAGTCCAAGGGAAATGTTGTCAATCCTGATGATATTGTGGCTGAATATGGGGCTGATGCGTTACGTGTCTATGAGATGTTCATGGGACCATTAACACAATCCAAGCCTTGGAACACTGACAGCCTCGCCGGTATTCGCCGTTATCTGGATCGTGTTTGGCGTATTTTCACGGATGACGGAGAAGGTATTAATCCTGCGATTGTTGATGAAAATAATGGCAAACTGGACAAAATTTATAATCAAACGGTTAAAAAAGTAACTGACGATTACTCGGCAATGCATTTTAATACCGCGATTTCGCAAATGATGGTCTTTGTCAACGAATGTTTTAAAAATGATCAACTGCCTAAAAAATATATGGATGCCTTTTTACAATTGCTTAATCCAGTTGCACCGCACCTAACCGAAGAACTTTGGCAGCGAATGGGGCATAAGGCAACGATTACCTATGCTGCCTGGCCGGCCTACGACTCTTCGGCTTTAGCAGAGGAACAGATTGAAATGGCTGTGCAGATTAATGGGCGTGTTAGATCTAAAATTACGAGTCCAGTCAAAATATCGTCTCAGGAGTTAGCTGAACTGGCTCAAGCGGATCCGGAAGTTCAAAAACAATTAGCAGGTAAGCAGGTCGTTAAAGTGATTGCAATCCCTGGAAAGATAATTAATATCGTCGTGAAATAAACTAGCAGTCAAAGATTCTCAATGAGAATCTTTTTTATTTGTAATAATTTCTTATTAAGCGGTTACAGTTGCCTTTTTGGGCTTTTTAGGTCAAAACTGCCTACGAAAAGTACGTATTTTTTGTTAGAAAAGCTGACATAATACTTGATTTTCGACTTTTGCTGCGCATATAATGACGCAATTTTATTTTCACTGTGATGGTGAAATTAGAAGCGGAGGAGAGATTATTAATGGCAAAAAAGAAAAAAATGTCGACTGGTGCTAAGGTCGGGATTACAGCCGTAGTTGCGGTTGTTGTCATTGGCGGTGTCGTTTATGGGGTGACGCGCAATGGCAAGTCAGCGACAGGAACGAACGTTATTAACGAATATCTTGGTGCCGATATGACGACACAGGATTTGTCGCAGATGACTGATAGTTATGCTTTTGAAGTCGCTGGAAACGCACAAGAAGGACTACTATCACGTAATCCTGACGGCAGTCCTAAAGCCGGCTTGGCCAAGACTTGGTCCCATTCAAAAGATGGTTTGACATGGACATTCCATTTGCGTCCGGGTTTGAAGTGGTCAAACGGTGATTCGCTGACTGCGCGTGATTTCGTTTATGCTTGGCGTCGTACGGTTAACCCTAAGACGGCCAGCCAGTACGCTTATATCTATTCTGGCATCAAGAATGCTGATGCGATCAATTCTGGTAAAAATAAAGACTTGAGTTCTTTGGGTATTACAGCTAAGGGTGCGACGACACTGGTCGTAACTTTGGAGCACCCAATGCCGCAGTTTGAAAACTTAATGGCCTTTCCAGTGTTCTTTGCTCAGGATCAAAAATTTGAAGCACCTTTGGGCAAGAAGGTCGGAACCAGTTCTGCTCGCCAAGTCTATAGCGGTCCGTACCGTTTTGTCGGTTGGAATGGTTCCAATAAGAGCTTTAAGTTAGTTCCAAACAAAAACTACTGGAATGCTAAAGCGGTTAAAAATGATGGCGTTAACTATCGTGTTATTACTGATCCAACGGCTTCTTTGGCTCTTTACAACAAAGGTTCGCTGGACTCAGTTACTTTGAGCACACCCGAACAGATCAGAAAGTACAAGAATTCTAAAGCGCTGCAGGTTATCCCTCAATCTGGTTTGAACTATATCGAGTACAACCAGACTGGCAGAGTTAAAGCACTGACCAACTTGAAGATTCGTCAGGCTCTGAATTTGGCGACAGACCGCAGCGGTATTGCTGACTCTATTTCTGAAGGTCTGGATACAGCCGCAACTGGTATCACACCAGCAGGGTTAGCGCGTACAGATACAGGCGCAGACTTTGCCAAGACCGCTGCCAAGGGTACTAACTACACGTATAACGTCTCTAAAGCCAAGAAACTGTTTGCGCAAGGCATGAAAGAATTAGGCTTAACAAGCGTTACGCTGACGATCGAAGCTACTTCTGATTCTGCAGTCGCAAAGCCAAGTTTGGATACGATTCAGCAAGCATGGCAGCAGTTGCCTGGCTTGACCGTCAAAGAAAAGCTCGTGCCATTTAAGCAGCGTCTGCAAGACCAGACAAACCACAACTTTGATGTGATGTTAGCTGCTTGGTATGCCGATTATGCTGAAGCCCAGACATTCTTGAATTTGTTTGTCACAGGCGGACCAAATAATGATGGCGGCTGGTCAAACAAGCAATATGACCAGACAATCACCAATGCATCTGCTAAATATGCTTTGAATAACAAGAAGCGGATTGCAAACGAAGTCGAGTCTGAAAAGATTCTGTATGATCAGGCCGCTGTTAACCCTGTTTACTGGGTTAACTCAGCTCAGCTTCACAACCCGAAGGTTAAAGGCATTCACTTCTTCTCATCGGGTGCCAGTTACTACTACATGGACGCTCATCGGACAAAGTAAAAAATTTCTCAATCCCTGTTGTATCGGCTTCCATTCTCCTAAATTGTTAAATCTTGACAATTCGTGACTTGATTTTTTAGCAAAATAGCGCATATAATAATGCAATTTTATTTTCACTTTTAAGGGAAGATAAAATTTTGAAAGGGAGAGAGTAAATTTAATGGCAAAAAAGAAAAAATGGTCAACAGGTAAGAAGGCTGTCGTCACTGCAGTCGTTGCCGTTGTCGTTATTGGCGGCGTTGTATATGGCGTGACACGCAATGGTAAATCATCAGCAAGTACGAATACTTTGAACGAGTATTTGCCCACTGATATGACGACGCAGGATTTGTCTCAGATGACAGATCAATATGCGTTTGAAGTTGCTGGTAACGTGCAGCAAGGTCTGCTTTCAAGAAAAGCTAACGGTGCTCCTGCAGCGGGTTTGGCAAAGACTTGGTCACACTCAAAAGACGGCTTGACTTGGACATTCAATCTGCGTAAGGGTCTAAAGTGGTCCAACGGTGATCCGCTGACAGCATCCGACTTCGTATATGGATGGCGTCGCACGGTCAGCCCTAAGACGGCGAGCCAATATGCTTATATCTATTCAGGCATTAAGAATGCTGATGCGATCAATTCCGGCAAGAACAAGAATTTGAATTCATTGGGCATTAGAGCTGAAAATAGTACAACCTTGGTTGTGACTTTGGAACACCCAATGCCTCAGTTTGAAAACTTGATGGCCTTTCCAGTGTTCTTCGCTCAAGACAAGAAGTTTGTTGCACCATTGGGCAAGAAGGTCGGCACGAGTTCTGCTCGTCAAGTTTATAGCGGTCCTTATACTTTCGTTGGTTGGAATGGTTCCAACAAACGCTTTAAGTTGGTTCCGAACAAGAACTATTGGAATGCTAAAGCTGTTAAAAATGATGGTGTTGATTTCAGAGTTATCATGGATCCAACAGCCTCACTGGCGCTTTATAACAAAGGCCAGCTTGATCAGACAACACTCGGTACGCCTGAACAGATTAAGAAGTATCGGAACGCTAAGGACTTTAAGATTCAAAACCAGTCTCGGACAGATTACATCGAATATAACCAGACTGGTACTGTTAAAGCACTGACCAACTTGAAGATTCGTCAGGCTTTGAACTTGGCAACGGATCGCCGTTCCATTTCTCAAGCGATCTCTGAAGGCTTGGATACGGCTGCAACAGGTATGACGCCGGCAGGCTTGGCGTTAACTGATACGAATGGCGATTTCGCTAAAGCAGCAGCGAAGTCAACCTCTTACACTTACAATATTGCAAGGGCACGCCGTTTGTTTGCCCAAGGAATGAAAGAACTTGGCATGTCCAAACTCACGTTGACTGTTGAAGCATCGGCTGATTCCTCGACTACCAAGCCGACCGTTGATACGATCCAACAATCATGGCAGCAGTTGCCAGGTTTAACGATTAAAGAAAAGTTCGTACCTTTCAAACAGCGTCTGCAGGATGCGATCAACCAGAACTTCGATGTTCTCTTAACCGCATGGGGTGCTGATTATGCTGAACCACAGACTTTCTTGAATATGTTTGTGACTGATGGCCCGAATAACGATGGTAAGTGGACTGATAAGGCATACGACCAGACGATCCAAAATGCATCTGTCAAGTTTGCTTTGAATAACAAGAGTCGTATTTCAAACGAGATCAGATCAGAAAAGATTCTGTATGATCAAGCAGCTGTTAACCCTGTTGATTGGATGAACGCCGCAACGCTTTCTAAATCTAATGTGAAGGGTATTCAGTACTTCTCATCTGGTGCACCATATTATTTCTGGAATGCAAGTAAGGCTAAATAACATTGTTTTTGAGAAAACCTCAAAGAGGTTTTCTCCTACATATTGAATTTAAAAAAGGGCGAAGGTATGGCAAGATACATCTTAAAGAGAATAGCAATGATGGTGGTAACCGTGTTTGTGGTTACGGCTCTAACGTTTATCATGATGCGTTGGATGCCGGGTTCCCCCTTTAATAACCCAAAGCTCTCAGCCTCTCAAATTGCTGCTTTAAGCCGGCAATATGGGTTGGATAAGCCTGTCCTGGTTCAGTTCTGGCAGTATCTGGTGAATGCGCTGCATTTTGACTTTGGTACTTCTTACATTAATACAGGGCAAAGTGTCTCGCTGATGATCGGCCAGCGTCTGCCGGTTTCGATGCAGCTAGGCTTTCAAGCTCTTATCATTGGCGTTCCTCTAGGCATGTACGTTGGTACTTGGCAAGCTATGAGAAAAAATACTGCTACAGATTATAGTCTCAGTGTTGTGACGTTGATTTTTACCGCGCTGCCTGATTTTCTGCTGGCGATGCTGCTGATGGTCTTCTTTGCGATTGATTTTCCTATTTTTCCGATTACCGGTTGGGATTCATGGATGTCCAGTGTACTGCCGACTCTCGCCCTCGGCATGGGCGTAATTGCCTTTGTTGCTCGTTTTACGCGTTCGCAGACATTAGAGACCCTAGATTCTGATCAAATCCAGTTGGCTTATGCTAAGGGACTTAATGAGGGGCAGGTGATTTTAAAGCATGCTATCCGAAATTCCTTGATTCCAGTACTAACACTACTGGGGCCTTTAACAGCTGGCCTGCTAACGGGTTCTGCTTTGATTGAGACAATTTATTCTGTCCCTGGTATTGGAAACCAATTTGTGGCTTCAATTTCTTCAAAGGATTATCCAGTTATCATGGGCACCACAATCGTCTATACGGTGATGCTTCAGGTGATGATTTTAATTGGCGATATTGCGACTGCGATTGCGGACCCGAGAATTCGTTTTGGAGGAAATAAGTAATGGCTGAGGAAAACTTCCAAGTTGTCGGTATCGAGGCTGGTGCTGATAATGAAAAAATTGAAAAACCATCATTGACTTTCTGGCAGGATGCATGGCGGCGTTTAAAAAAGAACAAGGCAGCCATTATTTCGATGTGGTTTCTGATTGTGATTTCTGTTTTTACGATTATTATGATTCCATTTTTGAGTCAGAACCAAGCCAATCGTTTTAATCCCAATGAAATTTCAATTTATAAAAATCTGCCGCCAAAGTCTGGTTTGCCGATTCCCGGTTGGCAGGGGAAACACGGTTCCGATGACCCTTACGAAGATCAAAATGTCCCTGCAGGACGCAATTTTATCTTAGGAACTGATCAGACTGGCCGCTCAATTGCAAAAAGAGTGATTGTCGGCATGCGTATTTCTTTGACGATTGCTTTGGTTTCGTCTTTGGGAGATTTAATCATTGGTGTTAGTTATGGTGTCTATTCAGCTTGGAAAGGTGGATGGGTCGATCTCGTTTTGCAGCGTATCATTGAAATTTTGAGTTCTGTACCTTTCATTGTTATCGTGACGCTGTTTACTTTGCTGTTGGGTGCCGGCATTTGGTCAGTTATTATTTCTTTGATTTTAAGCGGCTGGATCAATATGGCGCGTCAAATTCGTGCCCAAACTCTTTCGGTCAAGGAACAGGATTATGTTCTGGCCGCGACCGTGTTAGGTGAAAGGCCCTTCAAAATTGCCTTGAAACATATTATTCCCAATATCAGTTCGACGATCATCGTTCAGTTGATGATGACGATCCCACAGTCTATTACTTCTGAGGCGATTCTATCCGCTTTGGGTCTTGGTGTTCAACCACCAACATCTTCTTTGGGTTCCATGATTAATGATGCTCGAGATCAATTGCAGTACTATCCGTATCTTATTTTTATTCCCGGTACCGTATTAGTATTAATTTCTTTGGCTTTCTACCTATTTGGTGATGGTTTAAGAGACGCTTTTGATCCTAAAAGCAGTGAGGATTGATGATGCCAGAAAAACCGATATTACAAGTTAAAAATTTGTCTGTAGAATTTCATACCTATGCGGGGACGGTTCGGGCCATTCGTGACGTTTCCTTTGATTTATATCAGGGGCAGACGCTCGCGATTGTTGGTGAATCCGGGTCTGGAAAATCTGTTACTACACATACACTTATGGGCTTGAACGCAGGTAATGCAACAATTTCGGCAGGTAATATTTTCTATAAGGGAAAGGATTTGCTGAAGTTTGACGAAGACGAGTTTGAGGAACTGCGTGGCGGCGAAATTGCAATGATCTTTCAAGATCCGATGACCAGTTTGGATCCGACCATGAAGATTGGCAAACAGATTATGGAAGTTATCTTGCTGCATGACGAAAATGCCGATGATAAATTGGCTGCTGACCGTGCTTTGAAATTAATGGAACAGGTTGGTATTCCGAATGCATCTGAACATTTTGATGATTATCCCCACCAGTGGTCTGGCGGGATGCGTCAGCGTGCCGTCATTGCGATTGCCTTGGCCGGCAACCCAGACATTTTAATTGCCGATGAACCAACGACGGCCCTTGATGTCACGATTCAGGCACAGATTCTGCACTTAATGAAAGGCATTCAGTCTGAAATCGATTCTTCGATTATTTTTATTACGCATGATTTAGGCGTTGTTGCCGGCATGGCTGATAAGGTAGCCGTCATGTATGCAGGTAAAATCGTTGAATATGGCACCACACAGGAAATTTTCTATAATCCTCAGCATCCTTATACATGGGGGCTCTTGGACTCAATGCCGACGACAGATATTGAAACGGATGAGCTTTCTTCAATTCCTGGTACGCCTCCGGATCTGCTTGATCCGCCCAAGGGTGATGCTTTTGCGGCACGCAATAAGTATGCTTTGGACATTGATTATGAGGAAGAACCACCGTTTTTCCAAATCAGCGATACGCATTATGCAGCTACCTGGCTGCTCGATAAGCGCGCGCCAAAAGTGACCCCGCCAGCAGCCATTTTAAAACGTTGGGCCAAGTGGAAGAAAATTGCTGGGAAAGATAATTTCCCTAAAATTTCTAAATTCGGTGTTCCCGGCAGGAAAAAAACAGCCAAAGAAACGGCTAGCCCAAAGCCTGGTGCTGAATTAGCCAGAAAGGATCAAGCATGACGGACAAAAAAATTCTCGAAGTCAAGAATTTAAAATTATCCTTCAATCCTGGAAAGGCCAATGAAGTCAAGGCGATTGATAATGTCAGTTTTGATATTTATGAAGGTGAAGTTTTTGGATTAGTTGGTGAGTCTGGATCAGGGAAGACAACAATCGGACGCACTATCCTGAAATTGTATACACCACAAAGTGGTGAAATTAAGTTCGAGGGACACGATGTCTTAAAACAATCTTCGGCTGAAGCCAAAACTTTTCGTAAAGATGCGCAAATGATTTTCCAGGACCCGCAAGCGAGTCTGAACGGCAGAATGAAAGTGAAAGATATCATTGCCGAGGGTATCGACATTCATCATTTAGCTAAAGACAAAGCGGATCGAGACGCTCAAGTAGAGCGGTTGTTAAAATTAGTTGGATTAAACGAGGATCATGCCAGCCGCTATCCTTATGAGTTTTCTGGCGGGCAGCGTCAAAGAATCGGCATTGCAAGGGCTTTGGCTGTGCGGCCGAAGTTCATCATTGCTGATGAGCCGATTTCTGCTCTGGATGTTTCGATTCAAGCCCAAGTGGTGAATTTGATGAAGAAACTCCAAAAGGAAGAAAAGCTCACTTATTTGTTTATTGCACATGATTTATCGATGGTGAAGTATATTTCCGATAGGATTGCAGTCATGCACTGGGGTAAAATATTGGAAATTGGAACATCTGATGAAGTTTATGGGCATCCGATCCATCCCTATACAAAAAGCCTGCTTAGTGCGATTCCAATTCCGGATCCTGAGGTTGAGTTAGCTAGGCAGCCGATTGACTACGATCCGGTAATGGAGACTGATGGGAAGCCGCGCACAATGCATGAGATCCATCCTGGACATTTTGTTTTGTCGACTGATGAAGAAGCAGCTGAGTTTTCTAAAGACTAACTGCTTTTTTATTGCACTTCTTTAGTAGAATGGAAACAGCTGTTCTTTTGGAAAATATGGAAAAACAATCACATGAGTCTTCAACACCTCATGCTGGCAATTTAGAAAAACAATTGGTTGCGGGGTCGGCTTGGCTGAGTTTTGGCAATTTGTTTTCGCGTATCTTAGGTGCGCTGTATATCATTCCTTGGACAATGATTATCGGCCGATATTCTACAGAGGCTAATGGCTTGTTTAATATGGGCTATACGATCTATGCACTCTTTTTGATGATCTCGACAGCCGGAATTCCGACAGCAATCAGCAATTTAGTGGCGCACTACAACGCCATTTCAGAAGCGCAAACATCTTTAAGGCTGCTTTGGCAAGGCTTAAAAGTGGCACTGCTGACAGGTATTCTGTCAGCTTTGATTTTGGGTTTTTTGGCGCCGATCCTAGCTGCTGGGCATCAATCTTTGGCACCGGTATTATGGTCTTTGGTTCCGGCTGTGTTTGTTTTTCCGATTATGTCCATGTTCCGCGGCTTTTTTCAAGGGAATCAAATGATGAAGGAGTCCGCTATTAGCCAGATTATCGAGCAGTTAGCCCGGATTGTTTATATGCTGGTTGGCACTTTTGCTGTCATGCGCGTGAACGCTGACAACTGGCGAGGGGCTGTGATACAGTCTACGTTCGCCGCCTTTGTGGGCGCTTTGCTGGGGCTCTTATATCTTTTATATGCTTTTTCACTTCACCGCAACCAATTTATTTTGCAGGCCAAGCAGTCGCTTAAAAAGATTCACATTAAGGCTGGCAGGCTGATCCTACATATTCTCAAACAATCGATTCCCTTTGTTATTGTGGCTTCGGCGGTCACTTTTTATCAATTAATTGATCAATATACTTTTTTTGTAGCTATGAACCGTTTCTTCAGCTTTTCTGACCAAGAATTAATTGTGCAGTTTGCACGTTTTAATGCGAATGCGAATAAACTGGTGCTGATCATTGTGCCCATCGCTGGGGCGATTGCTGAAACAAGTCTGCCTATGCTTTCTAATGCTTATGCCAATCGGGATGTGCCGAGCGTTCGCAAACAGATCAAAAATATTTATCGCTTGTTTTATGTCGCGATGTTTCTCAGTGCCTTTGGTCTTTATGCCGTAGCATTGCCTATGTATACTCTTTTTTACGGAACGAGCGACCCAAATCTACAAGCGGGGGTCGGCCTTTTGCGAGTGAATGCCGTCGTTGCGATTTTTTATGGTTTTTTTACAGTTCTTGCTTTTATTATCCAAGGCTTGAATCATTCTAGAATAGCGGTGAGGTCGCTGCTTTACGGCCTTATTTTGAAGATTGCTTTCCAATTGCCGATGATCTTTTTGCTGCAGGCTACTGGCGCAATGCTAAGTACTTTAATTGGTTTTGTTTTCAGTTGCTGTTATTTGTCTTTGACTATCAAACGATTTTATCAGGTTGATGTCACAGACACACAGGATGATTTATTCAAAACAGTTCTCATTGCGATAGCAGTTTTGGTTACTGCTTGGCTAGTTGTTGCGGGACTTGAGAGCTTTCTCCCACTGACCAGATTCGCTCAGATCATTATTCTGATTCCATCGGTTGGAGCAGGCGGCGCAGTTGGTATCTGGCTGCTGGTCAAATTAAAAGTTGCCGATGATTTATTACAGCGTTTTATCCCGGCACGTTTTTTTAAAGAAAGGAATTAACTTGATATGACTAATTGGAAAGAAGCTGTGCAGGCCAATCAGACTCAACTGATTGCTGATTTAAAAGGCTTGATTGCTGTTGTTTCTGTCAGAGATGACAGTCGGGCAACCGATGGTGCACCATTAGGTCCTGGACCGCGTGACGGCCTGCTTAAATTTGGCGAGTTTGCAAAACGTGATGGTTTTGAATTTCATAATTTGGCTAATTTGGTCGGGTATGTTGAATACGCACCTGAATCAGCTGACGATCAATATATTGCACTTTTGGCCCATGTTGATGAAATGCCTGCCGGAGACGGCTGGACAACGGATGCTTTCACTGCTGTAGAAAAGAACGGCCGCCTTTATGGCCGCGGCAGTTCAGATGATAAAGGCCCAGCTTTGACTGCCTATCACGCGCTAAAAACAGTTCGTGACCTTGCATTGCCTCTCAAACATAAAGTCCGCTTTATTTTGGGCACTGACGAAGAAAACGACTGGACCTGCATGGATTATTATTTTAAGCACGAACCAGCGCCTTTGCTAGGTTTTTCGCCCGATGCTGAGTTTCCAATCATTAATGGTGAAAAAGGGCTGGCACAGTATGAAATTCATTTTCAAGGCAGTAATGCTGGAGACATTCGTCTGCTAAAGTTTCAGGCTGGTGAACGGACAAATATGGTGCCTGGAAAGGCGATTGCGACTATTCAGACCGCAGCCCCATCAAAAGTATCGCAGGATTTTCAAATTTTCTTATCACAGCACGCTGTCTTGAGCGGACAAGCTGCTATTGACGGGCAGCAGATCAGTTTGACGGTTAATGGTAAGCAGGCACACGGTGCTTGGCCTGAAGATGGTGAAAACGCCGGTACTTATCTAGCAGATTTCTTAAGCCAATATAGTTTCAAAGAAAGTGCTGCTGCTTTTTTGTCTTATCTAGGCGGTATTGCCCATCAAGATCCAAAGGGCAGCCAATTAGGTATTGCCTCTCATGATGATTTGATGGGTGATTTATCGATGAATGTCGGCATTATGCGTTTTCAGCAAGATGCCGACAGTTACATCAATCTCAATGTCCGTTTTCCTAAAAGCACCAGCAATGCGGCGATTTTGAAAGGACTCAATTCGACTCGGCCCGTGGGCATTTCGGCAGAATTTGCCAATAAGGGTTTTGCTCAAGCGCCGCATTATGTACCTGCTGATGATCCAATGGTTAAAAGCCTGCTGCGTATTTATGAAGAACAGACGGGTCAAAAAGGACACGAACAGGTAATCGGCGGTGGTACATACGGCCGTTTGATGAAACGTGGCGTCGGTTACGGTGCTCTGTTTCCACAAAGAGAATCAACCATGCACCAAGCGAACGAGTATATTGAAATAGATGATTTAAAACTGGCTGATTCGATTTATGCGCAAGCCATTTATGAGTTGGCTAACCTGGATTAAGGAGAGAACATGTTATTTGAGATTTTAAAAGCGATTATTTTAGGAATCGTTGAAGGTGTCACAGAGTTTTTGCCGATTTCTTCGACTGGCCATTTAATTCTCGTTGATGAATTTGTGAAGCTTTCTTCTGATAAAGCTTTCACCACGACTTTTGAATATGTGATTCAGTTAGGTGCCATTATTGCGGTTGTTCTGCTTTATTGGCGTCGACTCTGGCCGTTTGGAAGCGATAAGACTGAAAAACAGCGTTTTAATATCTGGGCAACTTGGGTCAAAGTGGTCGTGGGTGTGATTCCTTCGGTTGTTATTGGTTTTTTGCTGAATGACTGGATGGACCAGCATTTGATGACTTGGCAAGTTGTTTCGGCAGCTCTGATTTTTTATGGTATTGCCTTTATTCTGATTGAAAATTTCCAAAAGAATCGCAAGCCGCGTGTTAGCACTGTTGGGCATTTAACATTAGGCGACGTCATCAAGATTGGTTTGTTTCAGGTACTAAGTATCATACCAGGTACTTCGCGTTCCGGGGCCACGATATTAGGGGGCTTGTCTATCGGTGTTTCTCGTGAGGCGGCGGCGGAATTTTCTTTCTTTCTATCAATTCCAACAATGTTAGGTGTTTCAGTTCTGAAGATTGGCTCTTATCTGCATGATCATGGTATGTTTTCTGGTGAACAAATTGCTGTATTGCTTGTAGGCATGATTGTGTCATTTGTCATCGCCTACGTAGTCATTAAATGGTTGCTGAAATTCATTCAAACGCATGATTTTAAGGCATTTGGCTGGTATCGAATCATATTGGGCGTCGTGGTGGTTATTTTCGGTTTTCTGGGTGTTATTCACTAAAGCATTTTTATTGAAAATTAATCAGCAATTAAAAAACAGCCTGTCAAGGCTGTTTTTGTTTAGGCAATTTTTATACTCGCGCCGTGATTCCCACCGCGAATTTCTGCTAATTTATCATCGATCATTGAAAGAACGACTTCTTGATTCTTTGGGTCTTCTAAGTTCCAGCGCTGGAGATCAACGCGCATTTTTGGTGACTTATCGAAATCATCAAACCATTGTTTATAGGCAGCCCACATTTTGTGGTAGTAATCGCGCAAAGACGGATTGTTTTCGAATTGCTCGTAAGGGCGTGCACGTTTTTTAATACGATACAAAATTGTGTCGAAATCTGTGTCGGCATAAACCATTAAGTCCGGCGCTTTCTTTTTTAATCCCTGCAATTCGGACATCATATTGTCTAGCAGCTCATTGTAAACAGACATTTCTTGATCAGAAATGTTGCCATCTAAATGATTTTGTTCGGTGAATAGGGCATCTTCGTAAATAGAACGGTCTAAGACGTTGTTATCATCCGCTAAGGCGGACTTAATCATACTAAAGCGCCGATTCAAAAAATAAATCTGTAAAAGAAAACCGTATTGTTTCGGATCGGAATAATAAAGAGGCAGCACGGGGTTGTCAGCCACCGGTTCGTAAAAAGGCTTTGTGCCCAAATGGTCGGAAATCAATTTTGTTAAAGTCGTTTTTCCAACACCAATCATTCCTGCTGTTATTATCACCATATCTCCCCGCTTTCAGTTTTTTCTTATTCAATTTATCATCTAGGCGAACATAAAAGGGTGGATAAGTCTGTGGATTTATCCACGCACTTAATTTTGCAATATACAAAAAGCGCTATAACAGCGCTTGAAAAATGTTACAAGTTTTATACAGTGTTTATGCCTTGTTCGCACCTTGATTGCTTTTCTTCAATTCATTACGAATCTCAGTCAGCAGCTTTAATTGGGGATCTTCTTTGACAGCTTCTTTAGTATTTTTCTTGAAGAACTTGTTGATTGCTTTAATGATCAAGAAAATCACAAGTCCAACAATGACAAAATTAATAATGTCGTTCAGTACCTGGCCATATCTGAATACAGCAGAACCGATCGAAAACTTCAAAGCAGACAGGTCAACAGCGCCAGAAAAAATCGCGATAATCGGTCCAATTAAATTATCTACAATCGATTTAACAATTGCAGTAAAAGCGGCTCCCATAACAACGCCAACCGCTAAATCGATTGCATTGCCGCGAATAATGAACTCTTTAAACTCTTTTAACATCGATTTCTCCTAAAAAATTAAATTTACTTGAAAATCATAGCAAAAAAATTGAATTTTTGTCCTTTTTTTTGCGATAATAAGGAAGTCGCGTATTAATGCCCCGATGGCGGAATTGGCAGACGCGCAGCGTTCAGGTCGCTGTGAGAGCAATCTCGTGCAGGTTCGACTCCTGTTCGGGGCATACATCGACAAACACTGTATTGATGAAAATTAATACAGTGTTTTTTTATTTATAATTGCACGAATATTGCTAGCACCGTATCTATCGGTGTTTTGCTGAATTGACTCATTATTTGTCGCTATCATCGTCATCTTTGGGTGTAACATCTTTTGGTGCTTGCTCAGAACCGAAAGTCTCCTCATAATCAGTCGAGGAAGATCGTTGATGGCGGGAAAAATAGGCCCAAATGTAAATTACAAGACCAATTATCACAAACAGCCACCATAAGCGCAGGACCAAAATAAGCAGGAAAATAATGATAGCTGCAGTATCAATATAGATGTTGTAGGGTTTAGCATATTTTTCAGAGAGAAAAAGAATCAGCAGCAGAATTAAAAAACTAATGATTATTGACATTTTTGTCCTCCTTATTAAGGATACATGGTCGTTGCGTTCAGTGCTTAACTTTCAGTTTATGCTGTCTTAATCTTCTTTTAATCTGCCGCATGAATAATCAAAAGTGTTCCAAGGGCGGATTGCAATTTAATCACTCTTGGAACAACCCTCCCTTTAAAATATTGAATCCCCCTGAAACAAGCTGAAAAAACTTTCTTAAAAATATATAAATTTTAATCCCAAATCAAAGCAGCGATGAAACGCTGTTTTTTTATGTGTCGATTAACTTCTTTTTTTCAGAGGTCAACAGTCCTAAGGGTGTTCTTTAACGGTCAAGATTGTATAATGGCATTAACTGTATTGGAGGTTTTTATGGCAGAAGTTGAAAGTTTTACATTGGATCATACAAAAGTCAAAGCACCATATGTGCGTTTGATCACTGAAGAAAAAGGACCAAATGGCGGTACGGTTGCCAATTATGATTTGCGCTTGGTACAGCCAAATGAAACAGCTATTGAAACAGCTGGTATCCACACTTTGGAACACTTATTTGCTGATTTAATGCGTAACCGCTTGGACGGCATTATTGATATTTCACCCTTTGGCTGCCGCACGGGATTTCATATGATTTCCTGGTACACTTATTCGACCGAAGAGGTAGCTAAAGCACTTAAATCGACGCTTCAGGAAATTGTCGATAAGATCAAGTTTTCTGATATTCAAGGCGTTAGTGCTAAGACCTGCGGCAATTACAAGGATCATTCGCTGCATAGCGCCAAAGAATGGTCTAAGATCATTTTGAGTCAAGGCATTTCCTCTGATCCCTTTGTTAGAAAAGTTGTTTAAGATAAATGCCAGCCCTGTCGATGTACAGGGCTTTATTTTGTCTTATTTTTAGCTTGTTTTTGCAAGCGATGTAGTTTTGAAACGAGTTCTGGTACACCATATTTTTCAATCGAGTCCGCGTACTTGAGCATACAGGCCTCTTGAGAAAAATCCGGGAAGTAGTTGCTCTTTAAGTCCTGATCCGGATAACGATTTGTAAATAGCTCGATCAGATTATAATAGGCAATCTGTTTAGCTGGATCAGAGGCATCGTAAACAACTTTTCCTATTGAATTGATAATTTTTGCACCCATAATCTAATTTCATTGTAAAAAGCCTATATTGAAAAAGAGTTAAAGGCAGGTTACTCAAACGTGAAAAAATTCGCCATTTTGCCTTGATTTTGTCATATGCTGAGGGAACAGGGATTTTTTGCAATATAAATGTAAATTGCTTAACAAAGGCTGTAAGTGCTAGAATTACAACTGTTTTTCACAAACTTTTATATCACGGAGAAAATGGAGATCAACTTTTGTTTGCAATCATAATTGGACTATCTATCGGTGTCGGCCTGCCCATCCAGACCGCAATTAATTCACGTCTCAGGGCTTTACTAGCATCACCACTACTTTCGTCAATGATTTCGTTTACTATTGGGGCGGCATTTTTACTGATTGTCAGCTGGCTTGTCTCAGGGACTATCGGTATTAATTTATCTCTAGCGGCTAACCAGCCATTTTGGATTTGGACCGGCGGCATTTTTGGCGTTATTTTCCTGACTGGCAACATTCTATTGTTTCCGAAATTGGGCAGTGTCCAGACTGTCATCATGCCGATTGTCGGACAGATTATCATGAGTATGCTGATCGATAATTTTGGCTGGTTTTTTTCGCCTAAACATACTTTAGGTTTTTTACGGGTCGTTGGTGCACTTTTATTGCTTGCCGGTGTTTTTCTAGCTGTGGCGGCGCGGGATTTGCTTGCCAGCAGAAAGGCAACCGACCTGCAGCAGGACAGATTGCCATCCAGTGAACGCTTGTTGCGGTGGCTTTGGCGGGTTAGCGGGATTGTTATTGGCATGTTCAGTGCCACCCAAACAGCCATAAACGGCCACCTGGGAATTATTTTGCATTCTCCAATAAAATCAGCACTAGTCTCTTTTGTTGTCGGTACAGTGGTACTTTGGCTGCTTGTACTGATTGTTGAGCATGGCTATCATTTGTCTGCTGCCGGTCATAAAAAAGCACCCTGGTGGATTTGGATCGGCGGCTTGATCGGTGCTTTATTTGTCTTGGGAAACGCCTATCTGGTACCTTTGATCGGGACCGGCCTGACTGTGGTTGTGGTATTGTTGGGGCAGATTGCCGGCAGCATGCTTGTCGATCAATTCGGCTGGTTTGGCGCCAAGAAAAATCCGGTTGATTTGGCACAAATTGCTGGTATCGTTTTGATGATTGCCGGTGTCGCTTTGATTAAGCTTTTTTAGGAAATAGCGTAGGGTGAATTCTGAGGTTGGATAGGTAAGGGACTGGATTTGATCATTATATTATTTAGAGAAAGCATGGAGCTGATCATTTTTATGCTGTTCGGCTTCTTGCTTCTCAAACTTGGGTGGATTAAAAAAATACATATTAATGGATTATCAGGCTTGCTGACGAAATTATCTCTGCCATGCGCAATACTCATGAGCTGTCAGATGCCCTTTAGTTGGCAAACGGCGCAGATCATTGGCGAGTCGGCCGTTATTAGCTTGCTGTTTATGATTGTGACGCTATTGTTAGCGTTGCTGATGCCGAAAATTTTCAGAATCAAAGCTGATCTGAAAAATATTTGGGTTGGATGCTGTACTTTTTCAAATATTCTGTTTATCGGTATCCCGATTATTGGCAGTTTGTACGGGCATGTGGGCCTGATTGTGTTGGTGACCTATAACGCGTTTTCAAATCTATTTCTATTTTCTTTGGGTATCAAACTATATTCATCCGTCTCAAAGTTCGAGTGGCGGTCCTTTTTGCTGACACCGGCCATTGCAGCCTCCATCCTGGGATTTCTGCTCTTTTTTGCCCGTATCCGCATTGTATCCCCAATTAGCGATTCTCTGAGCGACTTAGGTAATATGACGGCACCGCTTTCGATGCTGATCACAGGCGCCTTATTTGCGCAAACAGATTTTAAGCACTTATTCAAACGACTCGATCTTTATGAGTTTTGCCTTACTCGTCTGGTGATTCTGCCCTTGGTACTTGTGCCGCTTTTAAAATTCGGCATCCAAAATCAAATTATTCTCGGTGTGATGGTGATTGCAGCTGCCATGCCGGCTGGTGCTATTAATACAGCTTTAGCCGAATTATATTCGGGACAGGGAAGGCGTGCTTCGGAATATGTCGTGAGTTCAACGCTGCTCAGTATGCTGACGATTCCGCTAGTCGCCTGGGTCAGTTTGTTTGCATAAAAAAAGCATCTCCGAAAATCGTGTTGGATTTGGAAATGCTGTTCATGTGTTAGACTGCTTTAGCTTTAAGCAAAGCTTCGATATCAGGTACCATTTTCTCAGGATTTGTCTCTGGTGCATAGCGCTTAACGGGATTGCCTTGTGCATCGACCAAAAACTTCGTGAAATTCCACTTAATCATTTTGCCGGCCGGAGCTGGTGCATTGTCCTTAAGGAATGTAAAGAGTGGCAATGTGTTTTTTCCGTTAACTGAAATAATTTCGTGCATAGGAAAACTCACACCGTAAGTTGTTCGGCAGATCTGAGCTGCTTCTTGACTTGAGTCAACCTCTTGTTTGAATTGGTTGGAAGGGAAACCCAAGACCATCAAACCTTGATCCTTATATTTTTCATAGATTGCTTCTAAATCATTGAACTGTGGTGCAAAACCGCATTTTGTGGCCGTGTTGACAATGACGAGGATCTTGTCTTTATACTTATCGAGCTTGTAGGATTCGCCATTTTCTAACGTCACTTCATAATCGTAAATCGACATATATTCTCCTTTGAATCAATCCGATGGATTGATGGCGTCAATGATTGAATTTATTCAATACGCTGCGCTAAAGAATAGTTTACTACTTTGTGAATTTTTCTTTTTCACTCTGCAGGCAGAATTAATCGATGCCGATCAGCCGATCTTGCAGTTGCGCAAGTTCTTCTGAAATATAGACCGGATACTTATTGGGGTTGGATAGCCGCTTACTCTCTTCAGGAAGCTCTTTTAACGCTACTTGACACGCGGCCTGAATTTCTTTGACGGTTGGGGAAGTATAAACGGGTTTTCCTTGGTCAAAAATGGCCGTTTGCAATGCTTTGAAATCAAAATCGCGTAAGGAACTATGCTGTCTAGTGTCTAGTGGATCAGCCGAACGGACTGAAATCTGACTATTGGCAGTTATTTCTTCATCTGCGAGTGTAATCACATCTGCAAAAGCCTCGTGAGTCTGTTTGTTGTATAAGCGATAAACTTTTTTTAAGCCCGGCAGCGTTACTTTTTCGCGGCTGTCGCTAATCTTGATCTTTGGAACCAGATGGCCATCATGGACAACCGCGACTAATTTATAGACACCGCTTAATACTGGATCGCTGGCGCTCGTAATCAGTTTTTCACCAATACCGAAGTTATCAATCGGTGCTTTTTCGTTTAACAGCAGGGACTGAATGGTCGTTTCGTCTAAGGCGTTAGAGGCTGTGATCTTGGCTTTTTTAAAACCCGCATCATCTAATTTTTGTCTGGCTATTTTAGCTAAATGGGCAATGTCGCCGGAATCTATGCGAATACCAATTGGCTGGTGGCCTTTTTTAACTAGATCACCAAACACTTTAATGGCATTTGTCACACCGGAATTGATGACATCATAGGTATCTACGAGTAGGGCACAATTGTCCGGATAAAGTTCAGCCCATTTTTCAAAAGCGGCTAATTCGCTAGGAAAGGCTTCGATCCAGCTGTGAGCCATCGTGCCGGCTGATGGTACATCAAATAACTTAGCTGTCAGCAGGTTGGAAGTACTGGCACAGCCGCCAATAATGGCTGCCCTGGCGCCATAAGTCGCAGACATTGGTCCTTGAGCCCGGCGTGCACCGAATTCCATGATGGGACGGCCTTGAGCTGCATAAGTTATTCGACGCGCTTTGGTTGCGATCAGTGATTCATGGTTAATGATGCTTAATAAGAGTGTTTCAAAAAGCTGAACCTGGATCAGCGGGCCTCTGACCGTCAGAATCGGTTCTCTTGGAAAAATTGGTGTGCCTTCGGGAACGGCAGACATTTCGCCGCTAAAATGGAAATCTTTCAGAAATGACAGAAATTCCTCAGTGAAGAGATGCAAGCTGTCCAGATACGTCAGATCTGTTTCGTCAAAATGAAAATCGGCGACCGCGTCGATCACTTGTGCCAATCCGGCCGTCACGACAAAACTACCATTATCCGGTACGCGGCGATAAAAGATATCGAAAATGCCTTCTTCATCGGGAATTGTCTGCTGATAGCCGTTAGCCATCGATAATTCATAAAGATCAGTAACCATTGACAAATTCATATAATTAGCCTCTTTCACAAGTTATTTGATTCAAGTAATAATATATTATAAGTTGTTTCACAGATTCAAAATTTTTAAAACTTATAAAAAAGCATACCGGCGATTAAGAGTCGTGGCATGCTTGTTTGAAAAATTAATAAACAAGACCGTAATATGGCTGGTAAACAACATTATTAAAATCGAAATCTTTCAGCTGGCTGATTGTGATGACTTTCGTGACACCCATTGCCGGCATCAGATTAACGGCTTCATTTTCGCCATCCGGCACCACAAGAACAACTGCTTTATGGATGGCATAGGCGTAACCCAATTCCCAAGCAATACCTTCGTCAGCTTCATTGGGCAGATACATTGCGACAACTAGGTCGCTGGTATTAATACCGTTGACATCACCGTTGAAAGTACCCATTTGCCATTCACTGTCGTTAAGCAGTTCTGGGTGTTCTGTCACTGACAATCCCTTATATTGATGATCTAAGGGGTAGTAGGACTGTGCCCAGTTAATTGACTCGTTTTCCTTGATCAGGCTGATGCCTTTGTTCATGTTCTCGACTTGTGTGTCGGTGAACCAAGAACAGGCGAAATAAACTTTTTTCATGCAGATAACCCTTTCGTTTCAAGTTTGCAAATTTTATTATACTACCCGGCTAGCGGCCTTTGAGGTGATTTTATGAATTGGATAAAGCTTTACTGAGGAAAATCACCAAATAACGCGTCTCGCTGGCAAGATCAATTTTGCTGTTGGGGAATAACATCATCCTAATTGCAACCGTAAAGATACTGGCAGCGATCAGCGAAAGAATACGAGGCGCCGGCCAATCGACGAGCTGTTTTTTTGCTTGCAGGATACGTATTGGTTTTTCAGCCTGAACAATAATTGTATCGATGAATTTTTCTTTTAACAGCGCAAGCATCTGCGGATCAGTTAACACTTGTGTGAATATAATTTTCAATACTTTGTGGTTTGCCTGAATGAAGGCGAGGCGGTCTAAGACTACGATATTGAGAAGCTGTTCTAGGTCATCGTAGTCACGATTTAAATTTTGGCCGGCAAATTCCTGAACTGCTCGAGGGAAAACTTCTGTCAGAATCGGTGTCAGCACTGCTGCTAATAAATCTTGCTTGCTTTTAAAACGCCGATAGACAGTGCCTTGGGCAACGTGAGCCTTCGCTGCAATTTCAGCGGTGCTGGTTTTATCAAAACCTTTTTCAGCAAATAAATCCAAACTGGCTTTGAGAATCTGCTGCTGTTTTTCTGGCAAATCCTGCATCTGCAGTAAGACTTGGTCGAAAATTGTTTGCAAATCGTTTTCCGGCATTTTAAACCCTCCGATAACGGCGCATGCCCAAAATATTCAGAGCAATGAAGATAACGGCAAATAGGCAGAGAATAGCCAATGATTGCCAGATATCGCCTAGCTGCCAATTTTTCTCGATGACATTCGTCAGTGCTGAAGCGCCATAGTAAAGCGGCATAATATGGGCAATTGCTTGGAGCCAGCCAGCCATATGGTCGACGGGGATTAGACCGGAGAAGAAGACTTGCGGGACAACGATCAGCGGAATGAACTGAATCATCTGAAATTCGCTGCTTGCAAATGTCGAAACAAAAATACCCATGGCCAAAGCAATCAGAGCCAGCAGCAAGTCAATGAGAATGACCAGCCAAAGAGCACCGAGAATCTCAACTTTTAATACTGAAATGACATAAAACACAATGAGCAGCGTCTGCAGACAGGCGAATAGGCCATATCCGATCAGATAGCCGACAATAATTTGACTGCGGCGAATTGGTGTGGCCAGCAAACGATCCAATGTTCCTGAAGTTCTTTCAGTTAAAAGTGAAATGCCTGAAATCAGAAAAACGAAAAAGAAAACAAAGAATCCCATAAAAACAGGCAAAAAGCTTTGAAAGAAAGTTGAATCACGGCTTCCGTACAGATAATTGTTTTTGGTTTTGTATTGCTGGGGCGATGCTTGCTTAGTGGCGAGCATTTTTCCAGGGAGAAGCTGGCTTTGAGCCTTGGCCTGCTGGATCAGTTTGGTTAGGTGGGCGACCAAAATTTTAGTATTGGCTACTTGCAGAGATTGCTTGACAATGGCGGTTTGCGAAAGGTCACTGTTTGAATAGGTCACAGTCAACTGATGACCGGATTGGTTGATAAAGGCAGACAGGTTATTTTGTTTGATTAAATCCTTGGCCGAACGCCCGCCGGCGTAATGGCGCAGCTTGATATTTTTATTCTGCACAGCTCTTAAAAGAGTCTTATCCAGATTTTCATAGCCTACTTGAGTTTGATTATCTGAATTCGTTTTAAACAAGAAAAACATGAGTGTCAATATGAACAAAGGTGCTAAAAACATTAAAGCGATCGTGCGTTTATCGTGACGCATTTCTAAAATGACGCGACTAACAATTGCCAACACTGCTTTCATTTCTGACTCTCCTTATTCTGTTCGCCTGCTGCCAAAAAGACGGCCTCGATGCTGTTGACGTGGTATAACTGCTTTAATTCCTGTGGTGTGCCGGCAGTGATGACGCGGCCTTCACGAATTAAAGCCAAATAATCACAGCGTTCGGCATCAGACATAATATGCGTCGTAATAATGATTGATTTGCCCTGCTTTTTCAGGTGATTTAATTCCTGCCAAATTTGCAGGCTCAGTGCCGGATCAATACCTACAGTCGGTTCGTCTAAAATTAATAATTGCGGATCGGCTAATAATGCAATTGCTAACGACAAACGGCGTTTCATACCACCGGAATAATTGCTGACACGCTTTTTTAAATCATGGGTGAGATTGACAATGCCGGCGGCGTAATCAATTGACTGTAACAATTCTTGTCCTTTCAAAGACAATAAACGGCCGAAGAAAAGCATGTTCTCCAAACCGCTCAAATTATTGTATAAAGCGTCTGATTGAGCCATGTAACCGATTTTTGCTAAAATAGGGCGATTTGGCATTGACTGACTCAGCACTTTGATTTGACCGGAATCAATGGCCGTCATACCCATAATCGCTTTGATTAAAGTCGTTTTGCCAGCACCTGAAGGGCCGATTAAGCCCATTAGCTGTCCCGGGTGCAGCTGGATGCCAGCATCTTTTAGTAAGACCTGACTTTTGATTGTTTTATAAACGTGGCTCGCGTCAACACTGATCATCTGTGTCATACTAATACTCACTTTCTTTGAAAATGTGAGTGACCACTCACTCACATAGAATTGTAGCACGAACAGATGACAATGCCAAAAATTAGACCAATCGTCAAACCAGTTGATTGTTTTCTCGGATAAGGGATGTTTACAGAGTAGGATTAAATATGTTTAGCAGGTCATTAAAAGGGAGAGATAGAATATCATGCCGGCAATTCACGTATTTTCGGAAATTGGCAAGCTAAAGCGCGTCATTGTGCATCGGCCAGGCCGGGAGGTCGAAAATTTGACTCCGGCAATCATGAAGAGACTGCTGTTTGATGATATTCCTTACCTGCCGATTGCACAAAAAGAACACGATGCATTGGTCGGAATTTTGCAGGAAAACGGTGCTGAGGTTCTATATCTGGAGCAGTTAACTAGTCAAGCCATTGCAGCTGGTCAAATTAAAGCAGCCTTCCTAGAAAAAAATCTTCAGGAGGCTGGTCAAGCTTCAGGAACGATTCACGACGCCTTAAAAGAATATCTGTTAAGTCTGGATACTGATCGCATGGTCAGTAAATTGATTGAGGGTGTTCGAAAAAATGAGCTGGACGTTAAAGCAAATGATTTAGTGAGTGCCGTTGATGACCCTGATTATCCCTTTTACATCGATCCGCTGCCGAGTATGTATTTCACGCGTGATCCGCAAGCGTCCATCGGTAAGGGGATCACAATTAACCGTATGACTTTTGCTGCACGCCAGCGCGAATCAATGTTTATGGAAACTGTCACCAAATATCATCCGAGTTTTGCTAAGAAGGACTTTTCAGTCTGGCGGAATCGTGATCATCAAACACATATCGAGGGTGGAGATGAACTCATTTTGTCAGACCATGTTCTTGCAATCGGCATTTCTCAAAGGACTTGTGCTGCCGCAATTCAAGACGTAGCCAAAAAATTGTTTCTTGATAGCAGCCAGTCGCATTTCGATACTGTGATTGCCATCAAAATTCCAGAAAACCGCGCCATGATGCATCTAGATACGGTTTTAACAATGGTTAATTTTGACCAGTTTACGGTTCACCCCGGCATTTTGGATGCCGGCGGCAAAATAGACACTTGGACCATGCATCCAGCTGATAACGGACAGGGCTTAACGATTAGTTATAGCCAAGACTTGGAAAGTGTTTTAAAAAATGCCTTGGGAGTTTCAGAACTTGATTTGATTCCAACAGGGGCTGGTGATTTAATCACGGCACCGCGAGAACAGTGGACGGATGGCTCAAATACTTTAGCAATTGCACCAGGGGTCGTGGTAACGTATGATCGCAATTATGTATCCAACGCGCTTTTACAGCAGCATGGAATTAAAGTGATTGAGACGGTTTCGAGTGAATTATCTCGTGGTCGTGGCGGCCCGCGTTGTATGACGATGCCCTTGATCCGCGATGATATTTAATTATTAAAAAAAACGGCCCCATAAGGAGACCGTTTTTATTTTGCCTAATGGTTATTGACGAATTAAGCTTCAGCATACCAAGGATAATGGAATGACTGATCAAAAGGTTTGTCAACACGCTGATAGGTATGAGCACCAAAGTAGTCACGCTGAGCCTGCAAGAGGTTAGCTGGCAAAACTTCAGAACGATAAGAATCAAAGTAAGTGATCGCTGCAGACATCGAAGGCACAGGAACGCCGGCTTTAACAGCCAATGCAACGACGTCACGAACGGCATCTTGATACTTGTTGGCGATATCTTTGAAGTAATCATCCAACAACAAGTTGTCCAAATCAGGCTTCTTGTCATAAGCATCCGTGATATTCTGCAAGAATGCAGCACGAATGATGCAGCCGGCACGCCAGATTTGAGCTAACTTGCCATAATCAAAGTCCCAGTCGTACTGTTTAGCAGCAAAACGCAATTGTTCAAAGCCTTGCGCATAGGACATGATCTTTGAGAAGAACAGAGCCTTGCGGATTTCCTCGATCAATTCTTTTTTGTCAGCTGGCAGTTCGACCTTTTTGTCTGGGCCATTGAGAACTTTAGAGGCTGCGACACGTTCGTCTTTCATCATTGAGATGTAGCGAGCATAGACAGCTTCAGTGATAACAGATTGTGGTACTTGAACTTCTAGGGCATCGCCAGAAGACCAGCGGCCCGTTCCTTTATTGTTACCACGATCCAGAATCATATCAACAATTGGCTTGCCGGATCCAAGATCATCTTTACGAGTCAAAATATCAGCAGTAATTTCAATCAAGTATGAATTCAATTCGCCTTTATTCCACTCTTTGAAAATATCAGCTGTTTCATCAACAGACAGACCAAGAACATGACGGAGAATGTTGTAGCTTTCGTCGATGATTTCCTCATCGCCGTATTCAATACCGTTATGTACCATCTTGACGTAATGTCCGGCACCATTTTCACCACAGAAGGTAACGCATGGCTTGCCATCTTGTGTGGCTTTAGCAGCAATTTGTTCGAAGATTGGGCGAACTAATTCATAGGCTTCTTTTTGTCCACCGGGCATCAACGATGGTCCCTGCAGAGCGCCAAGTTCACCACCGGAAACACCAGTTCCGATAAAGTTAATTCCTGAATCTGCTAAACGTGCATTTCTTGCGATTGTATCTTTGAAGAAGGTATTTCCGCCATCAATCAAGATGTCACCCTTATCCAAAATTGGGATCAATTCATCGATAACAGCATCAGTACCAGCGCCAGCCTTAACCATTAACATGATTCGACGTGGCTTTGCGATTGATTTAACGAAATCTTCAATCGTGTAAGAAGGGATTAATTTCTTTTCTGAATGCTTTGCCATAACATCGTCCGTTTTTGCGCGGGAACGATTAAAAATAGCTACGGTATAACCGCGGCTTTCAACATTTAATGCCAGGTTGCGGCCCATTACGGCCATCCCAACAACACCAAAATCTGCTTGAGTCATAAAATTCCTTTCAATTTAGAAATTGTGAAAATTTTTTGATAGCTTTTTCACAACTACGTTTTTAATTATATCTCAAAAAAAATACTAGGTCACAGAGATTATAAATCTTCGATCAGAATCCCTCAGCATCAGGCAATCAGAAGGCACCGCCTCCGCCTCCGCCTCCTCCGCCGGAAAATCCGCCGCCAGATGAGAAACCGCCTCCGCCACCGGTCCAGTTGCCGCTATTTGAGATATTACTCGGTGTTGGTGCTGAGCTGCTGACGAAATTATTATCTACTTGCCACATTGGGAAATAATAGTAGGCAAATAACAGCGGTGTCACTGACGACTTGATTTCGTAGGCAGCTAAATTGCTTCGAAGGTATTTGGCTACTCGCTCGGCCTCATCGAAAACCACCGCATAAGCTAGGATGCGGTCCCAGATAGCAACATCTTGAATCTGCCTAGCATCAAAATGTCCGATATCGTGCAGCATCGATTTAAATCCATCCCAGCGGTATTTTTCTTGGAAACCATCGCTTGTATAATACAAACTTGGTGCTTGCCGGAAAACAAGATAAATAGCTGCTGCAATTACGAGATAGGCTGCCACAAAGAGAAAGAAATAGGCACTTTGCAATATGAAGCCCGCAACTACCAAAGCCGTGGTGCCTAAAAGTGAAGCTAGAATATAAAGAGCCTGTGCTGAATTCTGTCGACTCTTGGCCATATCTGTCTGTTCTGGATCGACAATCGAAAACTTATCTGCTTCCTGACTAATTTGATTAACGAAGCTTGGCAATTTGCGACGAATCTTTTTATTGACTTTAGATTGGGCATTTTTCAATTGGTTTGCATCAAAAGCTGCATTCTCTTCATCGAAAAAAGCGGAAAGAAGCGTGTCTTCGAATGGTTTTGTTTGATCCTTATTAGCCAGATTGAAGAGAATATGTTTGGAGTTGAGTTTGCTGGCTGAGTTAATCTTGACATTTTTACGCGCGATCAAGTCCATGAAGGTTGCCGATAGTAGTTTGCCTTTATCGTGATCACTTTTGGAAAAATTGTCTGGTGAAAGCCGGGCAGCAATCACAGCTGGTCCAAGATCGTTAGGAATGTCGAAATCGTGTACAACTGGCCGGTCAACCCCGGCAGCAGCTTGGGCAAGCTTATAATCCTTTTTTAATCGTAAATTGGTTCGGATGAGTTTAATTGCGGCCAACAGCAGCAGAACCGGTGCCAGAAGGAGACTCAAAGCCAATACGATGCCGCTTCTGACATGAGAACGAAAGGTAATGGCACTCTCTTGTTTGAGAATTTCTGAGGCGCGATTATTGTTTTTATGCAGAGGCGGAAGCTGTGTCACGGCCTTATTCCAGTAACTATGAATTTCCAGCTGTCTATTTGCAGGTATTAGGGGCGAGCTCACTAAAACACGGCCTTGCTTAGGCTTTACATCGACTCTGCCGTTCACACCAGCTGGTGTGTGGACCCAAGCTCTCAGTGTTTTTGCGCGGTCGGGTAACTGCACCTGCATTGAGAAGTTGCGAATATCAGCTTGCCAATTTGAGATAGGCAGCCAATTTAGTTCATCAATTTTTGAATTAGCGGCGATTAGGTTTGTAAAACGCCAAGCCAGGCGTACACGGATTTCCTGTCCCGGCAGAACGTGATCAAAAAGCTTGACCTGCAGAGATTTTGCCGCTGCTGATCCCGCTTGTGCACCGTCAGGGTTGCTAATCAGCTGGGCATAGAAAGGATCCTGCTCGAATCCGCTGCTCTTGCCATCGATGGTCCAATAGCCGTTAGCAGGATGTAATGCCTGCCAGCTACTATTTGAGGCATTGAAGACTTCGAGAGAAGTTAAGGCGATGGCAAAACCTTTTTCATTTTTCGCATTGGCCAATTGATTAATAAAGACGCCATTATGCTCGCCATCAAATCGATAAGTCAGTTCTTGCGAAAAATCAGCAATATTGTCATTTTTGTGGATAGCCAGCTTTGATTGATAGCGGCTAATTTCGTAATCCGCTGCCGAGACTTTATGATTAACGAGAACGCCAGACAAAAAAACCGTTGCAAAAACGGTCAGTAACAATAATAGTTTTTTATAAATCGTTTTTTTAGTCATGATTTGAAATCAACTTTAGGAACTGCCTTTTCATTTTCAGGTGTTTGCAAAAGTTCAAAGGACTTGAAATTAAAGGATTGTGCAACCAGATTTGCTGGAAACTGCTGAATGCTGGTGTTGAAATTGGCTGACATCGAATTAAACAATTGTCTCGTATAAGAGATTTTATCTTCGGTGTTAGACAATTCATTCATGAGTTGCGTGAAGTTGCTGTTTGCTTTCAAATCGGGATAAGCTTCCGCAACGGCCATTAAGCGGCCCAAAGCATTTGTCAAACCATCAGAGGCTGACAATTTATCATTTAAGCTGGCTTGCTGGTCTAAAGTAGCTTGGCTTAAATTTCGCGCACGGGTCACGTCTTCAAGAACAGTTTTTTCGTGGGATGCGTAGCCCTTGACCGTTTCAACCAAGTTGGGAATCAAGTCGTTTCGCCGTTTTAACTGGACGTCAATCGCTGAGCTGGACTCAAGAACGTTATTTTTACCTTTTACAAGACCGTTGTATGTCAGGATCGTATAAAGGATGACCAGCAGCAAAAGTACCAGGATGACAATTAACCAAATAGGCATAAGAAAGAACCTCCTAACAATAATTTTAACATGTTATGCCAGTTTTTTGAGATAGGCAGATAAGCGGCTGATGGCCGTATCAAGGTCTTGATCGGCACCAGCACATGAAATGCGCACATAGGCTTTAGCAGTATCCGAGAAAATAGAGCCTGGAAATATCTGAACACCGGCTTTTTGTGCGAGCTCAACACAAAATGGAAAGGCATCATCGCCGAATTTGTCTGGTATCTTAGCCCATACATAGAATGCGCCAGTCGGAATATCAGCTTGAAAACCAAGATCTGTCAATGCATGAGCGACTTTACTGACACGTGTTAGATAACGGCTTCTTGTTTTTATACCTGCATCCGGGTCCAAGGTCAGTGCTGCTGCTGCTGCCTCTTGAATCGGTGTCGCAACACAAGTGACAAGTGTATCCTGTATTTTTCTCATCGCTGTCATGACAGCGCCGTGTGCAATGACAAAACCTAAGCGGTAACCGGTCATTGAATGAGATTTGGAAAGACCCGTAATCAGGATGGTACGTTCAGGGATGATGGCATAAAGAGAATGGTGTGAGCCTTTAAAGGTCTGTTCAGCATAAATTTCATCACTGAGAACCCAAAGATTCAGTTTCTCAAATACATGTGCCAACGCAGTCAATTCATCCAAACTGTAACTAACGCCAGTCGGATTGTTGGGGTAATTGACGATGATCGCGATGACTTTAATCCCTTGAGCGATAGCCTGATCATAAGTCTGCTGAATTAATTCCGGCGTTAACTTGAAATTGTTTGCGGCTGTGTCGACAGGTACTTTTTGGCCGCCAGCCAACAGAACTGAATTTGAATATTGTGAATATTCCGGTTCAACAATCATGACGCCATCGTGTGGATTCACAATAGCCATTAAAGCTAAGTTAATACTTTCAGCTGCACCGACTGTGACTAAAATATCATCCGGCCCTTGGATATCGCAAGCATATTTATCGTTGTAAAAATGGCAGGCAGCTTGACGCAAAGGCAGGATACCTTGGCCATCTGCATAGTGAGAATGATCGGCATCGATTGATTGCTTGAAGGCTTCTTTGGTTGTTTGGCCAACCGCAAAATCAGGGTCGCCAAAACCGAGGTCGATTAAATTCTTGACCGGTCCGACTTTATCCAAAAAATCCAGCATGGGATCGTGGGGAATACTCGCTACCAATCGGCTGAGTGGATTTAATTCATTAGACATAGTCAACACCTTCTTGAATATAATTTGTCATTCTCTGCAATGCTTCGTCTAAGTCGGCATCCGAACTGGCATAAGAAATTCGGACATAGTTTTTTGCGTTTTTACTAAAGGCTTCTCCCGGTAATACAGCGACTTTTGCCTGATTGGCTAAACGGATTGCAAAATCGTAACCATCACTTCCAAAGGCAGCTGGAATTTTTGCAAATACATAAAAAGCACCTTGCGGGTTGACTGGCTCAAAACCAAGCAGCTTTAACTGTTTAACCAAGCGGTCTCGTCGTTTTCTGTAGGCCTTTAATGCATATTCAGGCACATCTTCGCCAACTGTCAAAGCTGCAAATGCCGCATCCTGGCTCAAAGTGGAAACAGCAAACGCTAGCGCTTCGTGAACTGTCAGCATTTTTTTAATCAAGGCTGCATCGCCAAAGATAAAACCGATTCGATATCCTGTCATGGCATGGGATTTTGAAAGACCGGTCAATAGAATTGTCTGATCCGGCAGCATTCTATAAAGAGAACTATGCTGCCCCGAGTAAGTCAGTGCTGCATAAATTTCATCTGAAATAACCCAAATTCGGTGTTTTTTCAAGGTGTCGGCAATGGCAGATAACTCAGATTCAGAATAGGTGACACCAGTCGGGTTATTTGGATAATTGATCAAGATGGCTTTAACAGGAACAGTGGCCTGGTCGATTGCTCTTTCGATAGACGCAGGTGTGATTTTGAAATTATCTGGAGCCGTGTCCAAGGCTACTTTCACGCCGCCAGCCAAGGCTAGGCTGGTAGAATAGGGCGAATAGCTTGGTTCGGGAATAATCACACCATCGCCGCGCTCCAAAATCGTCATGAAGACAACGTTAATCCCTTCGCTGACGCCTTGTGTGACCAGAACCTGGTCAATTCCGCCTAAATGGATGTCGAAATGGCGGTTAAAGTATGACACAGCTGCGCGTCTGAGATTGGTTTCTCCTTGTGAATTGGCATAGTGACTGCGGTCATGATCAATTGATACTTTTGCGACAGCTTTGATGCGGTCATCAACAGCAAAACCGGGTTCTCCAAAAGTTAATTGAATTAGATCCTCAATATCACGAATTTTGGCTTGGAAGTCCAAGATTGGATCACGTTTCAATTGATCAACGGTTTTATTGAGTGGAAGTATGAAGTTAGACATATTTTTATTATACGTATGACAAGCTGAAACTCGTGTTCGATGTTAGAATAATTGAGATGAATTATGTCACGAATCTAAAAAAAGAAGATCTTTCCGGTGATCGGATCGGTGTTTTTTTTGGCACTTTTGCGCCTTTGCATGTTGGCCATCAGGCTGAGATTTACAAAGCAGCCGCACTAAATGACGGCGTTTTGGTGGTAACTTCCGGTTATACTGGCGATCGAGGTGAAAAAATCGGGCTGCCGCTTCGCAAACGTTTTCGATATCTGCGCCAGGCCTTTGCTGATGAATGGCAGATTAAAGTTGACTATCTCAATGAAGATAATATGCCAAAAATGCCCAACGGCTGGGATGCTTGGCTGGCAAAGCTGATCGCCATTGTAAAACGGAATATCCTTAATAAGGACGCAAAAATTATTTTTTATACTGGTGAACAGGATTATAAAGACGAGATTGAAAAACGTTTGGGGGATGACCCGCAATACAGTGTTTCGCTGATGGACCGTACCATTCTAAATATCTCTGCTACAAAAATCCGTCAGGATCCCTTGAAATATTGGGATTTCATTAATCGTGTCTTTCGTCGGCACTTCGTACAAAAAGTGGTCGTCATGGGCGGTGCCAATTCAGGAAAATCAACCTTGATCAGACGTTTGGCACGGTCAGCGAACTCGCCATTTTCTAATGACTTTGCCGAAATTTACCAAGAAGCCTCAAATGTGGCTGATTCCGAAATGGATATCAAAGATTACCTCAATATCATCCAAGGCCAATATCAAGCTAATTCAACGGAAATTAATTCCCCAGCCAACAACGGCTTGGCCATTTTTAATGGTGATGCCATTAGTTTGCAGGCCTATTCGAATTTGCTGCTGAATGAGGACGAACGAGAACAGTTGGAACATTTGTATAATACAACTATTTCTGCTGAAGAAATTGACCTCATTTTGGTGATTCCGCCATTCAGTGATCAAAGACGAACGATCATCCGGGCAACTGGCGAAGCTGTTGATCCGATTAGATATCATCGCGAATTATTGCGTCTAATTAATCAATATGGTTTTACCGACAAATTGGTTGTTTTGGATGCTCAAAATCAGCCCAATGACCCAGCTGGGTATTATGCGCGTTATTTGCAGGCTTTGGATGCAATTCAAGCCTACACAGGTTTTGATATTGAACACCGTCGTTGATTTTTACCCGGTTTCTCTTTAAAAACCGTTACAATGGTCACAGTATGAGTGAAGGATTTGAAAGTCTTATTGTTGGCAAGACCCTAAGAGAAGCGGGCGTTTTGCTGAAACAAACTTCTAATATGCCCGCAGTTTTTCAGGACTTGCAGTTTGATACCCGAAAAGTTACCAAGACGGGTACTTTATTTGTCGTCAAGGGTGATTTTAAGGCGGACTATCTGACGGCAGATTTGTTAGAAAAGATTTCTGCTTTTGTCTGCAGCCAACCCATCCATACTAAAAAACCGCAATGGCTTGTTTCTGATTCACAAATTGCGCTAGCTTCTTTATCAGCAGCTTTTTTTGGTCATCCGGAAAAAGAGCTGATTATTTTGGGTATCACCGGGACAAAAGGCAAGACTAGCAGCTCTTATATGGCCTATGCCATGCTGGATCAATTAACAGACCATCGAACAGCCCTTTTTTCGACCATTGATACAATCATCAGTCCGGAACTGCATTTTAAAAGTCATTTAACAACCCCAGAATCTTATGAGCTGTTTAAAAATATGCGTCTTGCAATTGAAGCGGGTGATCGCTATTTGGTCATGGAGGTCAGTTCACAGTCATATTTGAAGAAACGTGTTTTTGGCATTCATTTTCAAGTCGGCGCTTTTTTGAATATCAGCCCTGACCATATCGGCGTCAATGAGCATCCGACTTTTGCTGATTACATTGCAAAGAAAAAAATGCTGGCTGAAAATTCGGACATATTTGTTTCTAATATTGATGATGCCCATGGCCAGGAATTTATTGAACATGCTCGTTCATTCGGTGCCAAGGCGCTTTCGATTTCGGAAATGCATCCGAGTGATGTGACTTTTACCATCCAGCGAGCGGATTTGGACCAATCTTTATTTACAGTTAGCCACGATCATAAAGAGACAAGATATTTATTAGACATTCCGGGCAGTTTTAATATTTATAATGCCGTTACTGCAATTACGATGGTGGAAGCGATCGGTTTTGATCCAAGTAAGGAAAACGCAAAAAAAGCACTGGCCGACTTGCAGATTCCTGGAAGAATGGTCAAAATTAAGACGAGATCACATGGTTTGATCATTGTGGATTATGCCCATAATGGCCAGTCGGTCTCGACCTTGCTAACTTTTCTAAAGTCTCAGCACCAGGGCGGCCGCATCATCATCGTCTTGGGGTCTCCTGGAGACAAAGGGGAAGATCGGCGAGCACAGTTTGGCCAAGTCATCAGCGAAATGGTTGATGTCGCCTACCTCACGACTGACGATCCTGGCAGTGAGAATCCGCACGTTATCAACGATCAAATTCGGGCTGCAATTACTAATCCTAAAGTTGAATTGCACGAAGAGTTAGATCGGGTAGAAGCGATCCATCTTGCTATTGACCAGGCCGGCCCAAAGGATTTGCTGCTTCTGGCTGCGAAAGGTGATGATGCTTTTCAAAAGACCAATCGTATCGATGTGCCATATATTGGTGATCGGAAGGCAGCTTTGCAATATTTAGCTGAAATTGAGAAAATCTGATAGAATAGCACGGTTAAGGAGAAAAAATGCCACTTAAACCAAATGAATTAGCAGAACAGAATTCAAGATTCCGTGTTGGCGATGTGCTGTTAGCTGAACCTTATGGCGGCTTGCAGCACCCGATCACGGGGCAGGTTGAAAGAATTTATGAACATTCGCTTCTAATTGAGATTACAGATAACCAAAAAGATGATCAGATTACAGTTACTGAGATGAATCATCGGGCAGTGGTGCCGATGGATTCTGTTGAAATTATTAAGCGCGGTCCCAAACCTAAAAAACCTGAGACTGATGATAACGCGTGATTACTAAACATTTATTAGACACATACAATATTGTTAGAACCGCCAAATGCGGTTTTTTTAATCGGAAAGGCTCTGTATAATTAAAGTTATGAATTTTAAGCAGATTATCTCAGAAAAGCTGAATCAAGCACTGAGCCAACAAGTAAGTAGCGAAAAACTGGCACAATTAATCGAAAAGCCAAAAGATTTAGCCAAAGGGGACTATGCTTTTCCAACCTTTACCTTGGCTAAACAATTCCGTCAAGCGCCTCAACAAATTGCTGCAGACATGGCAAGGAAGCTGAATACGGATGGTTTTGAGAAAATTGAGGCCGTTGGACCTTACATTAATTTTTTTA
This sequence comes from Oenococcus sp., assembly GCF_047725585.1. Taxonomy (NCBI): domain Bacteria; kingdom Bacillati; phylum Bacillota; class Bacilli; order Lactobacillales; family Lactobacillaceae; genus Oenococcus; species Oenococcus sp. Next base: position 196,356 of record NZ_JBDNNF010000002.1, read on the forward strand.
TACAGCGTGACCAGTTTACCAGCCGAATTATCAAACAGATTCTGACCGAAGCTGATTTTGGAAAAAATCAGGAGGGTGCCGGCAAAAACATTGTCATTGATCTCTCGTCGCCAAACATTGCCAAACCTATGAGCATGGGCCATTTGCGTTCGACCGTTATTGGCGAGGCAATTTCCAAGATTGCTCAAGCCAATGGCTATCACACAATTAAAATCAATTTTCTAGGAGATTGGGGGACTCAATTTGGCCTCATGATTGCCTCATATAAGCGATGGGGCAATGACCAAGTGATCAACGCTAATCCCGTAGATGAGTTGGTTAAACTTTATGTGCGTATCAATAATGAAGCACAGACACAGCCCGAATTAAAGGATGAAGGACGGCGCTGGTTTAAAAAGCTGGAAGATGGTGATCCAGAAGCGACCAAGTTATGGAGTTGGTTTAAAGAGGTTTCTCTAAAAGAATTCCAAACTATTTACGATCGTTTGGGTGTGACTTTTGATTCCATGAATGGCGAATCTTTTTATAACGATAAAATGGATGCAGTTGTTCAATTATTAGCAGATAAGGATTTGCTGACTAAATCTCAAGGGGCTGAGATCGTTGATCTGCCAAAACTGCTTCCTGATGCTAATTTTCCGATTGCGATGATCAAAAGAAGCGACGGTGCAACACAGTATATTACACGAGATTTAGCTTCAGCTATCTATCGACAGGATCACTATCATTTTGATAAAGCTTTATATGTTGTTGGTGCAGAACAAAAGGATCACTTCGAACAGATGAAGGCTATTTTGCGTTTGGCTGGGGATGACTGGGCAGACGATATTGAGCATATCGGTTTTGGCTTAATTACAATGAACGGCAAAAAGATGTCGACCAGAAAGGGCAATATCGTCCCTTTGGTGGATGTCTTGGATGCTGCACACAAATTAGCCGCTGAACAAATAGCTAAGAAAAATCCAAATCTGCAGAATGCTGAACAGATAGCAGAAGAAGTCGGCACCGGGGCCGTTATTTTTAATGATCTGCAAAATGATCGTAATTTAGCAATCGATTTTAATTTGGAAGATATTGTCCAGTTTGAAGGCGATACCGGGCCGTATGTACAATATACGCATGTTCGTGCTATGAGTATTCTTAGAAAAGCAGACCAGTCCGTTGATAGTACACAGGAAATTGGCCTGGTCGACAACGAAGCTTGGGGCATCGTTTCTAAATTATCAGAGTACGGGTCTGCAATTCAAAGAGCTTGGCAGTTAAGGGAACCCAGCATTATTGCCAAATACCTATTGAATCTGGCGCGTGAATTCAATTCATACTATGCCAACACCAAAATTTTAGTTGCTGACAAGAATTTGAACTCGCGTTTGGCCCTTGTTCAATCAGTTGCGGATGTTTTGGCGAGCGGCCTCAAATTATTAGGCGTTGCTGCACCAGACAAAATGTAATTTTGCAAAATAAATGGCAAAAACTAAAAGCTGTCAACCATCGTTTCCAGCTGGTTCGCTGGATCATCGTCTTTGTTTTGTTTATTTTTTTGTCTGCTTCGGTATTTTTAGTTGCTCAGGCTAAGTTGGCTAATGTTGGTAATTTGGCAAATCAGTTGGCTAAGCCGACGCTAATTTATGACAAGGATGGCAACCAAGCGGGCCAGTTGGCAGATCAGAAGGGGCAGACAGTGGCGCTTTCTGCCATTTCCCCGAATTTAAAGAATGCAGTTCTTTCAACCGAGGATCGAGAATTTTACCGAGAACCCGGTTTTTCTGTAAAAGGGCTAAGCAGAGCTCTAGTCCTGTTTGCCTGGAATAAATTAAGCGGTAAGAATTATATTTCCGGAGGCGGGTCGACAATCACGCAGCAGCTGGCCAAAAATGCTTATCTTGGGCAGCAGCAGACTTTTAATCGCAAGTTCAAAGAACTTTTTCTAGCGATAGAGATCGAAAAGCACTACAGTAAGGATCAAATCTTGGCCATGTATCTGAATTCGTCTTACTTTGGCCACAATATTTATGGTGTCGCTGATGCGGCTCAAGGTTATTTTGGTGTCTCCGTTTCACAGCTTTCAGTTTCGCAAGCTGCTTCAATTGCTGGTATGCTGGCGAATCCAACTATTTATGATCCAACTAGGTATCCTGATTTAGCCACTAATCGTCGCAATACTGTGCTTCAAAATATGGTAGCAAACCGGAAATTGAGCCAGGCTGATGCGGATTTAGCCCAAAAACAGCCGCTTGGCGCTAAAAATCCGTCTGTTAATCATGCTACGAATTACCAATATCCCTGGTTCTTTGATGCGGTTATTAATGAGGCAATTAATAAATATCACTTGACCGAGACGGAGGTTATGAACCGGGGTTATCGCATTTATACGACACTTGATCAGACAGATCAACGGGATTTGCAGATGGATTATGCGAATGCTGCTCTTTTTCCAATTGCCGATGACCAGTCTGCCTCAATTGCCCTAGATGCTCGGACGGGTGGCGTGCTCGCCGTTGTGGGCGGCAGAGGGGAACATGTCTTTCGCGGTTTTAATAGAGCTGTTCAGGCCAGGCGCTCACCAGGTTCTTTGATCAAACCCCTAGTCGTTTATGCACCAGCTTTAAGCCGTGGATTTCAACCAAGCAGTCTATTCCCAAATCAGGTGATGACTTTTCCAGGAAAATACCGACCAGAAAATGCATTAGGCTATCAGTCGGCAGATGTTGATATGCCGACTGCCATTGCGCATTCATATAATATTCCGGCAGTCTATCTGCTTAATAAGATAGGTGTTAAAACCGGCTATGCATATGCCAAAAAATTTGGTCTTCCTGTTCAAAAGAGTGATGAGAATTTGGCATTGGCTTTAGGCGGTATGTCTCAGGGTGTTTCGCCTCAGCAAATGGCCCAGGCTTATACCGCTTTTGCTAATCGAGGACGAATGTCTCAGGCACACTATATTACGCGGATTTTAGATGCCAGCGGTAAAGTAGTTGTCGGTCATCCTGATGTTTCTCAAAAACAAATTATTTCCGCATCAGACGCGAGCCAGATGACTAATATGATGTTTCGTGTTTACCAGACTGGTACTGGTGCGGGTGCAGCACCGGTTAATTATCGTGTAGCGGGCAAAACAGGCACAACTGAAGATGTTGATAATACAGGCATTCCAAATGCATCCAAAGACCTTTGGGCTGCTGCCTACACACCGGACATCGTGACCGTTTCCTGGCAGGGATATGACATTTCCAGTTCAGGGAAAACCCTGCCTGTCTTGCTGAACCAGTCCTTGGGGCCGCTCTTTCAAGCCCAAACGACCCAATTCATTGCGAATTCGCCTAAAACACCTTTTGGGGAACCTGGAGCGGAATCTTGGACAGATCAGGTGCTGGCTTTCTTTAATCGCATCGGGCAGTCAGCTAAGCAATTTGGTAAAAAAATCAACGATTTTGGACAGAACCTATCACAGTTTATTCAAGAACAATTTAACCGGTAATCCGAGCCATCCTTTGATAAAATTGATTAGAAACAGGAGAAAAAATGACAGCATTATACGACCAAGCCAAATTAATGGCCAGAGAATTACAAGATACTCAGGAGTTTGCCGATCTTAGTCGAGCACTAGCAAAAGTCAGAGAGGACCCTGAGTCCAATAACGCTTTTACGGAATTCCAAGCTGCTCAGCGGGAGATCCAGCGTTTACAGGAACAAGGACAAGAACCAAAGCCAGAACAGATTCAAAGCTGGCAATCAACCGCTCAGAAAGCACAAGAATTGCAGCCGATTAAAGATCTCAGTGCCCTCGAGCAGAATTTAAATAATATGCTGGGCGAAGTGAATGAGTTGATCACCGCACCGTTAAATGCACTATATTCAAAGAAGTAACCGGCACAGTTTTGCTTGGCCGGTTTTTAAATAAAGAGGGAAAATGAAATTTATTCACGCAGCAGATATGCATTTAGGAAATACGATTAATGGTATTGACCGTAAAATAACTATTCCTTTGCCGATTAGAAAAGAAATCAGTTTTGCTACTTTTTCGGCTTTTAAGAATGTTATTGATTTGGCTATTGACCATCACGTTGATTTCATTTTATTTCCCGGAGATCTTTTTGATTCTAGCCAGCAGAGTGCTTATCTTTATAATTTTTTGAACCAGCAATTTGAGTCTCTCAAACAAGCCGGTATTGCTGCTTTTGTGTCCTTTGGCAATCATGATTTTCAGTCGGATGCCGATCAGGACTTTCTCTGGCCGGATAACGTTCATGTTTTTCCAAGAGGCCGCGCAAAGACTTTTTATCACGATTCTTGGGACGGTAAACGGATTGCCATTTCCGGAACAAGTTTTGCTGTTAGAAACCCGCAGGAGAGTCTGGTCAGTTTATATCCTGCCCGGGATCAATCGGTTGCCTATGAAATTGGCATGTATCATGGCAGTCTTGGTGATAATGCTACTAATCAATACGCACCATTTACGGTTGACCAGCTGCAAGCGCTTAATTATGATTATTGGGCTTTAGGACACATTCATGTTCGTCAAGTGCTGTCTAAAAGCCCGGCTATTGTTTATTCCGGAGATCCTCAAGGATTAGATTTAACTGAAACAGGTGAGAAAGGCGTTTATCTTGTCTCTGACGAAGATGAGCAGCAACAGCATCTGAGCGCCAAGTTTCTGCCAACCAGCAAGTTCATTTTTCAACCGATTTCACTAACCGTTGAGGATAATTCTATGCTGCCAAAACTCAATGACATGATCGCTGATGTGATGCAGGCAAAGCACACGAACAAATTAGTGCTGAATATTTTGACTTTGAATTTATCGTTTAATTTATCCGACAAAGTCAGGGAGCAACTAACTGATTCAAGTTTTCTTGATCTGATCAATTCAAGAAGTTTGCCTTTTAAGCAATGTGTTATTCGGATCAATATCAATGAATCAGGGCAGAAACAGCCATTCAACCGTCTAGATTCGCGTTTTTGGCAGCAGGCAAAAGAAAATGTTTTCGATGCCGAACTTTTTAATCGTGATATTGCTAAGACGTTTTCTCGAAAAGAACAATTTATCATCGACCACTTTACAGACTCGGCCGTTCAAGCACAGCTGATGTCGGCGGCACAAAGGCTGATTTCACAGAGGGCAGACGTATGATCATTAGAAAACTCCATATTGTTGGTTTTGGAAAATTTTCAGATTTTGATCTTGATCTGAGAAATGATTTGCAGATTGTTTACGGGGAAAATGAGAGCGGCAAGTCGACTTTGCGCCAGTTTATCAGCGGCGTTCTTTTTGGATTTACACAAAACAAGCGTCAGGCCAGTAATTTGTATGAACCGCATAATGGCGCACAATATGGTGGCAGCCTGCTCTTGGAAAAAGACCAGGGTCTTTGGGAAATTTCCCGTTTAGGCAGAACACAGTCTCAATTAACTGTCAAAAATCCTAACGGTAGCGAGTCATCTCATCCCGAAGATCAATTAAAGCAGCTGTTGGCACCATTTACAGAAGACAGCTTTCAAGATATTTTTTCTTTTGACCAAGAACAATTGAATGAAATTAGGAATCTGTCTGGGAAAGATTTGTCAAACCGCCTGCTAAGTTTTTCGGCTGTTAATGCAGATCTTTGGCAGCAATTAAGTGGAGCGCTGGATAAGGCTGCTAGCGACCGTTTTGGTGTGGCCAAGACTGCTAAACGCCCGATCAATCGACTCATTAAGGACTATGAGGATCTTGATACTCAGATCGGCGCTATGTCTGATCAGTTGTCTAAGTATCGCCAGGCCGAGGAGAACAAAGACCACTTATCGCATCAATTAGAGGAACTGAAGCAGCAACAAAAAAAATTGCAGATCCAGGTTGATCAATTCACTAAGCTGGCTGATTTATCTGATTTATATGCTGAAAAAAATGAGCTTGCAGCGAGCGGATCTGATCAAGAGACTTTTTCAAACGCACAAGTTACAGCTTTGACAGATGGCGTGGCGGCGCAAGTCGAAAAATTGGAGGGTCAGATTAACGGCATTAATTTAGATGAAGGAAGCGACCATTCAACTGAAATTTCCGAAAACCCGCTTTTAACAATTTATAAAAACAACCAGAGAGACTTAGATCTTTTGGATCAGTCGATTCCAAACCTCATTGCCGGCAACAATTTGTTCGATCAGACCAAAAACGAGTTGAAAGTCCTTTCCAGCCGTCTGGATCAATTACATGCTGATTTGAAAAACAAGTTTAATGATCCGATTCCAAAACCGCTGCCGCAAGGCCTGAACATTCAGCCAAAGACCAAGATATCAGCCTTCTTTATCATTGGCCTTTTCTTGGCAGTTGCTGGAATTTTGGGTGTCGTTTACGGTTTTCTTTCACTTGAATTTCCACTTCCTTTTTTTATCTGCGGCGCAGGCGGCCTAGTCATTGGTGGCTTACTGGCATTTTTTGAACGGCCAAAAAAAGAATCAGTTGACTTGTCTAAATACGGTTATGGTACACAGACGGATCCGGCGCTGATCACTTCGTCTCAGAGAGAATTGCAGGAATATGACGAGAAAGTCCAGAATTTCAATCAGCTGGTCAAACAAAAGCAGGGTCAGCTCTATAAGATTGATTCACTTTTAAAATTGGCCATGCCGTTAAAGCAGTACTTGCCGGATTCGGCTCAGAGCCACGATACGCTTGTCGGCCAGATTCAGGTTTTGCTAAATGAGATTCGGGATGAAAAACGGTCAGCCGCATTATCTGCCGAGCAAAAACGTTTAGTTGAAGACAACCGTCAACAACAGCAAAATCATCTAAATGATTTAAAAAATCAGCAGCGACAGATTTTTGACAGTCTAAAAGTGACAGATTATTCCGAGTTTCAAAAACTGCTGGCAGCACGTTCATCGGCGCAGCAACGGCAGGATCATTTACAGAATATCGAACAGGTTCTCACAGCTGACAAAGAAGCACAGATTAATCAGCTAGGAGGAATTGATCAGATTATTTTGAAGATTCAAGCTGCCAAAGCTCAGTTGACAAACTTTGATGCACAAATTCAAGACGCAAATGGAGGATTGCTAACTGTTCAATCCCAATTGATGAGTCTAAGCGGTGATCAGGATTATCAAGATAAATTACAGCAGCGGGCTGATTTGGAAACTGAAATTAATAATGAATTAGAGGGTTATTTCACGAACCGGCTGGCAGCCAGTTGGATTAATGAAAGCTTGTATGAAATCAGCCATGAACGGATGCCTGAAATTAAAAAACAGGCAGAATCCTATTTCTCTGAACTGACTGATGGCAAATATCGGGAGATTATTTTTCAGGACCGTGCTTTGCTGGTTACGAACATCCAAGGCGATCATTTTTATGCCTATGAGCTTTCTAAGGGCAGTTCGGAGCAGTTGTATGTGGCACTTAGGCTGGCTTTTGCTGAGTCACTAGCCGTGAAAAATCCGCTGCCTTTCTTAATTGATGATAGTTTTGTCAACTTTGACGCTTCAAGAAAAGATGTTATGGATCGTATCCTGCATCATTTGGCTGAAAAATATCAAGTCATTTATTTTACTGCCAATCATGATCAAAATTTCATGGAAACGAATATCATTGACTTAGGAGCACTGGCAAATGCTTAATGAACATAAAAAAGGTGACAACTATAGTATTTATCTGCTGATCAAAGCAGCCGAAAAGCGATCCACTAGTAAAGGATCTCCTTACATCCGCTTGACCTTAACAGACCGTTCCGGTGAAATTCAGACGAATATTTGGGATGCCAGCGAGCAGGATAGCGAGAACTATATAGCTGGGAAAGTTGTTTATGTCACGGCTATTCAAGATGAATATCAGGGCAAACCGCAATTAAAAATTCAGGATATTCGTCTTGCTAGTGACAGTGAACCAAGCGATCCATCGATTTACGAAATTAGTTCGCCAATTTCTAGAAAAGAACTGCAATCGCAAATCAATGACCTGCTTTTTCAAATTACTAATCCGACTTGGAATCGTGTCGTGCGCAATATTTTGAATAAATATGCAGATGCCTACTATGAATTCCCGGCAGCTAAGAAAATTCATCATGCTTTTCGCGGTGGTTTGGCTTTTCACTCTCTTTCCATTGCTAAACTAGCTTTAAAAGTCACTGATTTATATCCGCAAATTAACCGCTCCTTACTGCTAGCTGGTGCTTTAATCCATGATATTGGTAAAGTAGTTGAACTTTCTGGCCCGGTTGGAACTGAATATACAATGGAAGGGCAGCTTTTGGGGCACATTGTCATTGGTGATGAGATCATCGTGCAGGCGGCAACCGAACTAGGTTTCGATTTAAGCTCCGAAGACATGATTCTATTGAGGCACCTGATGATCAGCCACCACAACAAACCAGAATTCGGTTCGCCAGAATCGCCCAAGGAATTAGAGGCCTATGTCTTATCAAAATTGGACGATCTTGATGCACATATTCAAATGATCACGGATGCTGTCGGCAAAACGGCAGTCGGTGGATTTTCAGAAAAAATATTTGGTGCGGATAATTTATCTTATTACCATCCCAAAGATGGTTTATTAGCTGACGATGATAGCAACTAGGACAAGTAGCAAACTTATGAGGGGAATTGATACAATAACATTTAATGCGTACGATATTTGAACCAACCTATCGAGTCAAACGTGTCTGGGGGATTAGCCCAAAAGCGCTCCAGTCGCGTGGTATCACAACAGTTTTAGCGGATTTGGACAATACTCTAGTTGCGTGGAACAGGCCTGAAGGCGACCTGGATTTTTTTGATTGGCATGCAAAATTGCAGGAGGCAAAGATTAATCTGATAGTCGTTTCCAATAATTCCACTGCCCGAGTCAAAAGAGCAGTGACGGCCTTGGGCGTCCCATTTGAATCCTGGTCCTGGAAACCACTACCACGCGGCATCAAAAAAACATTGCGCGATTTTGATCTCTCTAAAGATGAAGTTATTATGGTTGGCGACCAAATTACTACGGATATCATTGCATCCAATCTAGCTGGCGTACGCAGCGTTTTGGTACAGCCTTTAACGGAAACAGATGGTTTTCCGACTAGAATCAATCGTCAAATTGCTAAAATTGTTACCGGCCGCAAAGAAATTCGTTGGGAGGATGATTTAATTGACCCTAAATAATGACCAGATTCAACAAATCTTGGATGAAGGTATCACCTGTATCGGCTGCGGTTCTTTGTTTCAAACGACAAATCCTGATCAGGCCGGATATATCAAGGCTAGCAAATTACATGATTATTTGGCTGGACTTAATTCGCCTGATGATCCAATTGATTTATTATGCGAGCGTTGCTTTAAACTGCGTCATTACAATCAAATTCAGCCAGTGGCGCTTGAATCCGGGCATTTCCAGAAAATTTTATCGGCAATTGCTGATAAAAAGGCACTTGTTCTTTACTTAATCGACTTGTTTGATGTTAGCGGATCGATGATCAATGGCATTTCGCGTTTTATCGGTAATAACCCCATCGTGATCGTCGGTAATAAGGCTGATATTCTGCCCAAGTCAGTCAAAAAACATAAATTAGCTGATTGGCTGCAAAGAGAGGCTAAAAAGCAAGGCCTTCAAGCCGTTAAAACCGTTATTTTGTCCGCCGACAAAGGCGATGCTGGTGAAACACTTTTAAATGAAATCAATGACTATCTTGACAACTATCCGGAAATTTATGTTGTTGGTGTCACGAATGTGGGCAAGTCTACTTTGATTAATCAGATCATTAAAGCACTGTCTGGCAGCGGGTCAGTCATCACAACATCCCGTTTTCCTGGTACGACGCTAGACAGGATAGTCATCCCGTTGACTGAGAAAACGGCGATTATCGATACACCGGGAATCATACATGCCTCACAAATGACGCACATTGTCAGCCCCAAAGATTATAAGTATTTGCTGCCGAATAAAGAAATCAAGGCGCGCACTTTTCAATTACAATCAGGACAGACGATCTTCTTTGGCGGACTGGGCTGGATGGATTTCTTGAATCGACAGAATATCTCAATCACAGCTTATTTTGAAAATAATTTGCTGCTTCATCGTGGTAAAACAGAAAAATCATCTGATTTCTTTAGGCTCCAAGCTGGCAAAACTTTGCTGCCGATTACTGAGTCGGTGATGGATTGGATTAGTCAGGAAATCAAAATTCTACCCGGTCAGGATGTTGTTATTTCTGGCTTAGGGTGGGTGACTTTCCGTAATTCAACGACAATTCGCCTGCATTTACCGAAAGGTGTGGCCTTTTCCGTACGCCAAGCCGAAATTTAGATAGAATAAAAGAAATGGAAATTTTATCAGGCAAACAAAAAAGATATCTCCGCGCACAAGGCAATCAACTGCCAGCGGTTTTTAGTATAGGAAAAAATGGCTTGAGCAAGGTCTGGTTAGGAGAGGTGCTGGATGCACTACGTGTCCGGGAATTGATCAAAATCAGTCTGCAGCAGAATAGCAGTTCCGATATTGAGGATGCGATCACTTTTATTCAGAAAAATTCTCAGATCACGGTTGCCCAAAAAATTGGGCACACGCTGCTGCTTTATTTACCAGCCACAAATCCGGATTATCAAAAAATTTCTCTTGAGGTAAATGAACTTGCTCACTAGTTTTTCATCAATGACAGCATTATCTCAACCGCAGACTGCCTTAGATCGCCTCAAAGAAAAGCATAGAATCGGTATTTTTGGCGGGACTTTCAATCCTATTCACAATGGTCAGTTAATCGCCGCTGAACAGGTATGTACACAGTTGGGCTTGGATCGCGTCTACTTTATGCCGGACGCAGTGCCTTTTGGCGGAACACATGAGAACGCTGTTGAGCCCTCAACGCGATCAGAAATGATTCGTTTAGCTATTCGAGGCAATTCTAAATTTGATATTGAATTGACTCCTATTCATGATGGCGGTCAGCAGTCTACTTACAGCGTTTTAAAGAAATTAACGACGGCTCATCCAGAAAATGATTATTACCTGATCATGGGTGCTCATTTAATCAGGCAGATATCGAGTTGGGATCAGGTTTCGTCACTGACTAAATTGGTTCATCTTGTTGCGATTGAAGAACCGGGTGTTGCCCGTAGTTCTGATTTTCAAGCGATTTGGGTTTACGTAAACTGGCTAAACATTTCTTCGTCTGATATTAGATCCCGTTTACGGACCCGCCAGTCTGTACGCTATTTGATTCCGGATGTTGTTGCAGCTTATATTGCCGAATATGGTTTGTACCAAGGGAGGTTTTTGTAATGGCTTATCCAAAATATGATCAACTTTACCCAGAAGTAAAAGCAGCTTTGTCTCGGGAAAGGTTCGAACATGTCGTGCGAACCGGCGAATATGCTGTTCATCTCGCAGAGCTCAATCACTATGATATCGAGAAGGCCCGGATTGGCGGTTTGATTCACGATTATGCCAAAGAACGCACAGCAGATGACTTTTTGGCTGAAATTGACAAAAAACACCTGGATCCGGATTTAAAAAATTGGAATAGTGCTATCTGGCACGGTGTTGTCGGTGCAGAATTTGCTAAGGACGAACTTGGTATTGAAGACGAAGAATTGTTGAATTCGATGCGACGTCATACGACGGCCGATGTCAATATGACGATGCTTGATAAAATCGTGTTTATGGCTGATTTTCTTGAGCTTGGCCGCAACTTTGCCGACACAGATGTCGCTCGTGATGTTACTGAACAGTCTTTGGATGACGGTGTTGCTTGGCAGCTTGAGTTTTCAGTAACGAGATTGGTTCGGAACCACCGAGCTGTCTATCCGAAAACAATTTATGCATATAACCATTGGGTTGGGGGAAAATAATTGACAAACAAAGAATTACTGGAAAGAATTGTCACTGCAATTGATAGCAAGAAAGCAGAGCGGATTGTCGCTTTAGATATTCAAAACATTTCATTCATTTCGGATTATTTTGTGATAGCAAGCGCAGATACAAGCCGTCAAGTCAAAGCTATTGCAAATGAATTGATTGATCAGTTAAGCCAAACCGGCCGCGCGCCATTGCAGATAGAAGGCCTGAGCCAAGGTGATTGGGTCCTGATTGATTTCGGTGATATCGTGGTCCATCTTTTTACGAGTGAACAGAGAGATTATTACAAATTAGAGCACCTGTGGAGCGATGCGAAAACGATTGATGTTTCTAAGTGGGTAACGGTTGAGTTTTAGTTACGATGGCTGATAATTATTCAACATTCGCTGATCTTTATGATTCGCTATTTGATCTTGACCTATACCAGGCGTGGGCTGCTTTTGTCAGAGAACGCAGCACTGCTTGCCCAATGATTGATTTGGCCGGTGGGTCCGGCAGATTGGGCGTTTTGTTGTCACAAGCCGGTTATCAGGTCACACTTATCGATTTGTCCGAACAAATGCTTGGTCTTGCTGCTAAACACGCTGCAGAAAATGATGTTCATTTAGATTTGATTCAAACAGATATGACGGCAGATTGGGGGATACCTGATCAGTTTCCTCTCATTACAAGTTTTGCCGACTCATTAAACTATTTAGTTAATAAACAGCAGTTTGCCAAGGCTCTCATGCAAGTATATCGGCATTTAAGGTCTGGCGGCCGTTTTTTGTTTGATGTGATCACACCTTACCAGGTTAATGTCCATTATGATAATTTCATGTATAATAATGACGATGATCCCGAGAAGATTTTTATGTGGAGCAGTTTTCCAGGCGATGAGAAAAATTCAGTGGATCATGATTTGAAGTTTTTCATTTATGATGAGCGCCTCGATGCTTTCAAATTGGTGCGGGAAGTTCATCATGAACAAGCATTCCCTTTGACTGATTACACACAAATGCTGAAACAGGCTGGTTTTGTCAATATTCAGATTTCGGCTGATTTTGGCAAGCAGCCGGTTGGCTCAGACACGGCACGTGCTTTTTTTTCTGCGGAGAAAGCATGAAGTCTGTCGGTCTGATAACTGAGTATAATCCCTTGCATAACGGTCACTTGTATCATTTGCAGCATGCCAAAGAACTGACTGGTGCTGATATTGTCATTGTACTGATGTCAGGAAACTGGGTTCAGCGCGGTTTGCCAGCAATTGTCGACAAATGGCAGCGTGCCCAGGCAGCTCTTACTGCGGGTGCGGACTTGGTCTTTGAACTGCCTTTCTATTATGCCGTGCAGTCGGGAGACATTTTTGCTGATGGTGCGGTCAAATTATTAGCAGATTTGCAAGTAGATACAATTGTTTGCGGTGCTGAACATAGTGATACTGATTTTATTACTTTAGCTAGGCAGGCACCTGATGATCAAGGACAAGCACAATTTGACGCGAAGAATCAGACTTATGCCAGTAATTTTGCTGCGGCTCTAGCTGAAAAAAGCGGCTTTTATCTGGAAGAAGCTAATGATATTTTGGCTTTCAGCTATGCGCGTGCTATTGTAAATCAAGGATTGGAAGATCGACTAGCCTTGAAAACAATAGCTCGTATTGGTGCCTCTTATCATGACGAGACAGCCAATAAAGAAAGAATCGCTTCTGCGACTGCGATTCGAAATATTCTAAGCCAAGGTGGGGATGCAACAGCTTATACACCCATGAAAAACTTGGTTTTTAAAGAATATGAGACTGAATTGTTTCAACTTCTCAGGTATCGCTTGTCTACAGACGGATACGGCCAGCTTCGTGGTATTTATCAGGTTAGTGAGGGGATGGAGTATCTTTTCAAACAGGCAATGGAACAAAATCCGAAAGATTTTCAAAGTTTTCTGGCGATGATCAAGTCAAAGCGGTATACTTTTGCACGTCTGCATCGCGTTCTAGCTTACATATTAATGAATATTAAAGTGGACCAAATGAATCTCGCGATGAATCATCCTTATCATCGCTTACTGGCTTTTAATGATGCCGGGCGAAGTTATCTTCATGAAAACAAGCCAAATTTTGCCTTTCCAACCATCAGCCATGTGGATCAAAAACGAGCCGTTAAGGAACTCAATATTGATTATAAAGCAGGCCTTGTCTACCAGCAGATTATGGCTGTCCCGCAAGGGCAAGATGTGGCAAGGACACCAATTCAAAAATGAAATTTTTAGTTCAACAATTACAAAAATATCGTCAAAGCCCCTTGGTCATTGATGAGCAGGTTGATTTATCAGCACCTGTCAAAGAAAATTTTGCTGACCGTCTACTGGATCTATTGCCAATACATGTGACTGGTGAAATTAGTTATGAGAAGAATGACCAAATCAAGTTGGATCTGCTCTTGAAAGGGACAGCAGTTCTGCCTTCTGCCCGCAGTTTTAAGCCGGTTCAATATCAGTTTGAAATTCCAGTTAGTGAATTGTATGTGCAGGATGAAGAGACACTGGACACTTTTGATCAGAGCGAACAAGTATTTCTCGTTGAGAAGAATCAGATTGATCTCGATGCGATTATTCTGGAAAACATTATCACTGATTTGCCCATGACGGCCTACACGCCTGAAGAAACGGCGGATAACCCGATTTCCGGAGATGGCTGGCAGATTATCAGCGATGAAAATTATGTCGCGCCCGAACGGGATTTGCAGGGGCCGCAAACGCAAAGCCTTGGTGATTTTTTCCCGGATGAACCAGAAAATAAAAAAGATAGGTAAAATAGTATTTTATGAGTAAAGAAAAAACAAGTATGTGGCAGTCAATTCGGCGTTTGATTATTTTTGCTTTAATTGCATTGGAAATTCTGCTGGTCTTTGGTGGCTATACCAAAAGCGGCAGAACCTGGCAGTGGATTGGCCAGTACATGGTTGGTTTCATGGACTGGATGGCTAATGATGTTTTTAAATCAACGAACGGCATTGGTTTTGCGATTATTATTATTACAGCCGTCATTCGTTTGGTACTGCTGCCAATCATGTTCGATCAGCAACGGCAAGGCACAATTCAGGCTGAAAAAATGGCCATGCTGCAGCCACAATTATCCAAGATCCAAGAGGCAATGAAAAAAGCCAGCACGCAACAGGAAAAAATGACTATCAACTCAGCGATGATGGCCGTTTATCGTGAAAATAATGTTTCGATGATGGGCGGAATCAATTTTTTGTCAATGCTGATTCAATTACCGATTATCTCTGCTTTGTATACAGCGATCAGATTGTCGACTAGTGTGTTGGCAACTGACCATATCAACCCGGCGACTTATAATCCTGGATTTTTGCTTAACGGCGCTCACTTTTTTGGCATCGCGCTTTATCGGCCTTCTCTGATTATTGCTGTGATTGCGGCTTTGTTTTATGTTGGGCAGTCCATGATCAGTTTGAAAATGGCACCAGAGGCTCAGCGCAAACAAATGCAGACCATGATCTGGATTAGTCCAATTTCCATTTTCTTCTTTTCAATTTTTCAGTCAGCGGCCTTAGGCCTGTACTTCTTGGTTGGTGGTTTTTTCGTATTAATTCAATCTTATATTCTGCTAAAAATCAGACCAAGTCTGCAAGAAAAAATTCGAAAAGAGTTTACAGTTAAGAATGTAGCTGATGACTTATTAGCAAAAGCAGGCAGTAGCCAGGCAGCAACTGATGCGGTTAACACACTTGCTAATAATATAGATAATAAAAAAGGGAATGAGTCTCAGAAAATCACTGGTACCGGTGCAAGAAATGCCGGTAAACAGCACAGAAAGCCAAAAATATAATGGAAATTATTACGTCGAATCAGAATTCAAGAGTTAAGTTGTGGACCAGCCTTCAGACGGCAAAGGGCAGGCAGCAATCAGGCAGTTATCTATTGGATGGCTGGCATTTGGTTCAAGAAGCTTTGAACCAGGCAGCACCAATTCAAGCTGTGATTGCAACTGAAGCACAAATGGACGAACATTTGGCCGATGTCCCGCAAGGTGTTCCTGCTTTTCAGGTGACTGACGAAGTTGCTCGCCACATTGCAAAGACAAATAACCCGCAAGGTATTTTTGCGCAGACCAGCCTGCCTAATAATTCTTTCGATCCTAAGTACGTGCATGCCGGCCAGTGGCTTTTGCTAGATCGTATTCAAGATCCTGGAAATGTTGGTACCCTAGTTAGAACAGCTGATGCGGCTGGTTTTGTAGGTGTGGCTCTTTCTGTGGGATCCGCGGATCCTTTTGGTCCAAAAGTTGTTAGAGCTATGCAAGGCAGCCAGTTTCATTTGAAAGTCATTAAGGATCTCGACCTGGCGACCTGGATTGATGATTTGGAAGAAAATAATTACGATGTTTATGGAACAACGCTCTCTGATACGTCTGTTGATTACAAGACAGTTGTACCAGAAAAATCTTTTGCGCTCATTCTAGGAAATGAAGGACAAGGATTGGATCCCGAATTATTGGAAAAGACATCTGCCAATCTCCATATTAATTTCCTTGGCAAAGCAGAATCTTTGAACGTTGCTGTTGCCGGCGGCATCTTAATGTTTGCATTAAATTGAATTTGCTTATAATATGTAAGTATGGCCGGAAGACTAGAATTAACAGAATCAGCATTTGAAATCCTTGGAAGAAAGTGGAATGGCTTGATTATTCAGACACTGCTTGATAGCCCAGATGGGTCTTTGCATTTTACGGAACTATCTAGGACAGTACATGCGTGCAGTGACCGTGTTTTGACAGTTCGTTTGAAAGAATTAGAAGACGCTGGTATTATTGAACGTGGTTGTTGTCCGGATAATGGCAAATTTGGCTACCGTTTGACCGAGAAAGGTTTTTCGATGCGGCCGCTCATGTCGGAAATTTCAAGCTGGGCAGCAAATAATATTTAAAAATTTGAGAAAGACTAGTAAGTCCTGACACGCAAAGCGAACCGGAACAGTGAGAGCCGGTGGTGGTGAAGGCTGAATTTCACTTTCGAGTATTTTGGTTAATCACCAACGGGTTGTTCCGTTATTGACAACTAGAGTTAGGAAATTTGTTTCCTAAAAAAATGGGTGGTAACACGATAATTCGTCCCTTATGCTTGATGGCATAAGGGATTTTTTTATTAGTTAGGGTGAAAATGGATATCAAAGAGAAGTTAAAAAGTTTACAAGAAAGGGTTATCCAGCAGCTCAGTTTATCGAAAACCGATGATGCAGTTGAAGATATCCGTGTTCATTTGTTAGGTAAAAAAGGCGACCTCACAAAAATTTTGAAGGGCTTAAAAGACTTGACCGCAGATCAGCGGCCGTTAGTCGGCCAATTAGCCAATGAAATTCGACATAATTTGGAAGAGCAGATCGAAGACAAAAGAGCACGTTTAGCAAAGGCTATTCTTGATCGTCAATTAGCTGCCGAACAAATTGACGTAACTTTGCCTGGAAAAACAGTGATCATCGGCACGAAGCATGTGCTTCAGCAGATTCAGGATCAGATCGAAGACCACTTTATCAGTCAGGGCTTTCAAGTGATGTACGGAACGGAAGTCGAGACCGATGAATTTAACTTTGCTCGCATGAATCTGCCTAAAGACCATCCGGCTCGTGATATGCAGGATACTTTTTATTTGACGCCAAATATTTTATTGCGGACTCAGACCTCAGCCATGCAGGCACGCGCCATGGATAAGCACGATTTTGCCACTGGCCCTTTGAAAATGGTCAGTCCTGGTAAAGTCTATCGGCGTGATAACGATGATGCGACTCATTCGCATCAGTTTCATCAAGTTGAGGGTCTAGTAGTGGGCAAGGGGATTACACTCGCGGATTTAAAGGGCACCTTGCAGGCTTTAACCGATGAACTATTCGGAAAAGGCCATGCCATGCGTTTTCGCCAGAGCTATTTTCCTTTTACGGAACCGAGTCTAGAAGTTGATATCAGTTGGAATATTGTCGATGAACATACACCGGCAGAAGATATTCAATGGATTGAAGTGCTGGGAGCCGGTATGGTTCACCCAAATGTCTTGAAGATGGCTCATATTGATCCAGATGAGTACACAGGCTTTGCCTTTGGCTTGGGCCCGGATCGTTTTGCGATGATCAAATACGGTATCGATGATATTCGCAATTTTTATCTAGATGATCTTCGTTTCTTAAAGCAATTCAGTCAGGTGGGCAAATAAATGAAAATTTCAGTTAATTGGATCAAAGAATTTATGCCGGATTTTCCGGTGAACAATGAAGCGGATGCTCAAAAAATTTCTGACAAACTGGCGCTGACTTCGACAGAAGTTGAGGACAAAGGCTATCAGATTCCGCAATCTACAGGACTCGTCGTCGGGCAAGTGCTGGAAGTACGGTCAATTGAAAATTCGACCCATTTGAAGATCACGATTGTCAATGCGGGTAAGAAAGATTATCAAGTTGTCACCGGCGCACCAAATGTGGTCAAGGGCCAGCTGGTTGTTTTGGCATTGCCAGGTGCACATTTGCCAGAAAATAAGCTGATCGAAGCCACTGAGCTGGATGGCCAAATTAGTCAGGGAATGCTGGTGTCACTGCAGGAAATTGGTTTTGATGATGCCATTGCGCCAAAAAAGCATGAAGCCGGTATCTATGTTTTCCCAGCTGATTCAGAGGTTCAGCCTGGCGATGACGCTGTGAAGGTTTTGGGCATTGACGACTTGATGATTGATACAGAACTGACGGCCAACCGTGGCGATATGCTGTCGATTCGAGGCAATTTGTACGAATTTTCTGCTTTGTTTGAAAAAGACTTCAAAAAAATCGACTTTGATTTACAGGAATCTGCTCAAACAGCTGCTTCGCAGTTAAGTGCTAGTGTCGATCCAACTTTGGCAAATCCTTATTATCTAAGGATTGTTAATCACGTGACGGTTAAGGAAAGCCCATTATGGCTGCAGCGGCGGCTTTGGAATTCCGGGATTCGCCCGATAAATAATTTAGTAGATGTGACAAATTATGTCATGCTGCTTTTGGGACAACCCATGCATGTTTTTGATCTTGATCAATTACACCATCATGAGATCAGAGTGGCTTTATCGTCAGACGAGACGATCACAACTTTAGATGGTGAAAAACGTCAACTGAAAGCTGGCGAGGATATTGTTGTCTATGATGGCCAAGATCCGCAGATGCTGGCCGGAGTGATGGGCGGTTCACAATCCGAAGTGACAGAAAATACGAGCAACGTGGTTTTAGAATCAGCTGTTTTTAATCCTGTTTTGATCCGTAAAACAGCTCGCCGTTTTAATCTCCACTCACAAGCAAGCCAGCGTTTTGAACGCGGTATTGATGTCAGCAACTCACGTAAAGCTTTGGATTATGCAGCAGCTCTGATTAAGGACCTGGCTGGTGGGGAAATCGCTCAAGGAGTGATTGAAGCACAAGCTGATATTGCCAAAGAAAAGCAGATCGCCATCTCATTAGGTGATATTAATGGCTATTTGGGTACACAGGCCGGTCTTGACGATGTAGCAGATATTTGGCGGCGGCTCTCTTTTACATTCGAACAAGAAGGTGAAAATTTCCTTGTAATGATACCGCGGCGCCGTCCGGATATTACGATTAAAGCCGATTTAATTGAAGAGTTCGTCCGTATTTATGGTTACGAGAAGATACCGGCTCATCTGCCACAGGCTGTTAACCAAAAATCGGGCCTAACTGCAGACCAAAAATTAGACCGCTCGATTCGAGAAATTTTATTGGCTTTAGGGTTAACTCAAGCCATTTCATATTCGCTCACCACGACTGAATTCGCGTCACAATTTACGTCTCAAGCCCGTCCGCTTGTCAAATTAGCTTATCCGATGAGTCAAGAACACGCTGTCATGCGCCAGTCGGTCTTAGCTACATTAATTCAGGCAGCTGCTTATAATGCCGCTAGAAAGATATCTGATATCCGGCTTTTTGAAACAGGTGATGTTTTTTATGGCCGTCCGGATAACGATCCTGATCAGCTGCCAATCGAAAAGCAGCAGATTGCTGCGGTAATTTCTGGAAAACCGTCTGCTGATTGGCAGCACAACGATCAAAACTATGATTTTTATGATATCAAGGGTTTACTGACAGCATTACTGAGCAAGCTGAACTTAAAGGGAAAAATTCTTTTTAAAAAATCTCAAAGCCAGCCTGAGATGCATCCTGGGCAGACGGCAGATGTCTATCTAGATGATCAGTATTTGGGTTTTGTCGGACAAATTAATCCGCAGTTAGCTAACCAGTATAAGCTGGGACGGACTTTTGTTTTCCAATTGGATAGTAATTTGGTTCATGACCGCTGTCAGCATGGCACTGATTATCGTCCATTAGACAAGTTTCCTGCGATTGAACGTGATCTTTCGCTGCTAGTGGATAAAAACCTGCAGGCCGCTGATATTGTTTCGATTATCACCAAGAATGCCGGCTCTTATCTGCGTCAGGTTAACTTGGTGGATGTCTATGAGGGCACTGAATTGGGTCAGCAGAAAAAATCTCTTTCGTATCGCCTGCAGTTTGTTAATCCAGATGCAACTTTGACAGACGAGATCGTTAATGCAGCAATGGCACGGATCAGTACAGCACTTTTTGATCAATTGCAGGTCACGACCAGATAATCTTTGCTAAGCTTGTAGATATGAGAAAATCCATTTGGCGTATACTTCCGCCGGTTACGATGACACTTTTTGTATTGACAGTTGCCATCTACCTGCTGCAGATCTTGTTTGATGGTTATTTGATTTTGTCCTCAGGGCAACCGGTCGGCGTTTTTTATTTAGTTTCCCGATTCATTAATGGCCCTTCGATCCAATCTTTAGTGCTGCTAGGCGGTGGTGTTGACAGCCTTTTCCTTTCTGGCGAGTGGTATCGTGCTTTTACGCCGATTTTCCTGCATGCTTCGTTGATGCATATCTTTTCTAATATGCTGACACTGGTGATTGTAGGGCCTTTTGTTGAAAAACTTTTTGGCAAAGGGAAGTTTCTTTTGATTTATTTGATCACGGGAGTTTGGGGAAACCTGTTAACGTTTATTTTTGACCCCAATCCCAACGTTGTATCCGTTGGGGCATCAGGCGCATTATTCGGCCTTTTCGGCGTCATGATTGTGAGCGGCTGGTACAATCGCAATAATTTTGTTTTTCGACGTCAGCTCATCATTTTTGCTGCCTTGGCAGCTTTCAACCTAATTGGTAATCTAAACGATCCTAGCGTGGATATTTGGGCTCATATCGGCGGATTGATTTCCGGCAGTTTGTTAGCCATCGTATTTGATTTTCCAACTTCGGTTTATGGCCGCATCAAACAGCCGGCTCGAATCTTGGCTGTTATTCTGCTGCTTTTGCCGGTTGCCTATTTTGCTTGGAGAATGAGAATTTTATGAGAATCATTTGAAAGCGCTTGTGTTTATTGAAAAAAAAAATTAATCTATTAATGAGGTAATTATGGCTAAAGATAAATTAATTGGTGTCGACCTTGGCGGTACGACCATTAAGTTTGCTATTTTAACGGATACAGGAGAGATTCAAGAAAAATGGTCGGTTCCGACTAATATTTTAGATAATGGTTCACATATCGTCCCCGATATTATTGATTCGATTAATGGCCGGCTGGATTTGCTGAAACTAGATCGTGACCGTATCATCGGTATTGGCATGGGCACTCCAGGAACAGTTAACCGTGAAAAGGGCACTGTTGAAGCAGCTTACAATCTGAACTGGAAAAATGTTCAGCACGTGCGTGATCAAATTCAGAAAAGTACTGGTTTGAACTTCACGATGGACAACGATGCTAACTCAGCGGCTATTGGCGAACAGTGGAAGGGTGCTGGGGAAAATGATCCTAATGTCTCTTTTATCACGCTTGGCACTGGTGTTGGCGGCGGCATTATTGCAAATGGCCAAATGGTTCGCGGCGTTTTTGGTGCCGGTGGCGAATTTGGCCATATGGTTGTTGAACCTGGTGGCTATTTGTGCACCTGTGGTAATCACGGCTGTTTGGAACAATATTGCTCAGCTACCGGTGTTGTTCATTTGGCACGTGATTTTGCTGACGAATATGAAGGCGATTCAAAGCTGAAAGCAATGCTGGATAACGGCGATGAAGTGACTTCTAAAATTGTCTTTGATTTGGCCAAGGGCGGTGACTTTTTGGCCAATGAAGTTGTTAACAAAATGGCTTATTATCTGGGCTATGCGACGGCGGCTCTGTCGAATATTTTGAACCCGGCCTACGTTGTCATTGGGGGCGGCGTTTCAGCTGCAGGCGATTTCCTGCTTGACAAGGTCAAAGCTAATTGGACACAGTATGCTTTTTCATCAGTTCGTTCATCGACACAGCTGCGTTTGGCAGCTTTAGGAAATGACGCTGGTGTGATCGGCGCTGCCAGTCTGGCCAGAGAATTTATTGAAAAATAAGCTTTTCACGCTTCAAATTCGTGTCATTATTTGGTAGAATGATTCAGTTGGCTTCGCTTGTGTCAGAGCTTAGTGGACTGATTATATAGGGATATAGTATAGAGGTAGTACAGCGGTCTCCAAAACCGTTAGCGGGGGTTCGATTCCCTCTATCCCTGCCATGGCGGTATTGGTGAAGTTGGTTAACACACCGGTTTGTGGTACCGGCACGCGTGGGTTCGAGTCCCACATACCGCCCTTGCAAGTTTCATAGGATTCTTGCTATAATCTATATTCGTGATTCAAATGCCGTTGTGGCGGAATTGGCAGACGCGCTGGACTCAAAATCCAGTGGTGGCAACACCGTGTGGGTTCGACTCCCACCGACGGCAAATAAAGCATTTCATAATAGTGAGGTGCTTTTTTTATATAGTTTTTACTGAAAGGAAACTTATCATGTTGCTCTTGTTTAACATTCCGATAGCTTGATTCTTTAACAAATACTTCAAAAGGAGCAATGTTCATGATCATACATACAGAAAAGATACCGTCAATGGCGCAAATGGAGGATCTTTATGGTGCAGTTGGCTGGATTGCCTATACGCATCAGTTGAGTACGCTGGGCAAAGCCTTAGAGAATTCGGTATTGATTTCTGCTTGGCAAGAGGACGAACTTCTAGGTTTCGTCAGAGGGGTAACGGATCAGACGACTATTTTGTTCATCCAGGATTTATTGGTGTTTCCAAAATATCAAAGAGAAGGCATTGGCCGTGAACTTGTTGAGCGGCTGATGAAAAAATATCCTGTTGGGCAAACGGTTTTAATCACTGATGACAGTCCGGCAACCAACTGCTTTTACGAAGCAATAGGTTTGCAAGATTTATCGAAAAATCGTATGAAAGCTTTTTATAGCGACACGCGGATCATTTAAGATACTGAGAAAACAGATACAGAGATGATAAAGACCTGCATTGACCGCACACTAGATATGGTGTCACACAGATTGTTGTTGAGAGATCAGCCAAGTTGTAGGGAGGAGATAATTAGTTATTCTGTTGGGTCTGTTAAATATGTGTTTTATGTTGTACTCTCTCCACAAAAAACGTGTTTTCAGTCAATTGCTCGCAGAAGTCAACTGGATCTCTTCGATGGCGTATGATCTATTTAAGGATTGCAAAATGAATAGAGAACTAGACCAGATTTTTCATAAAGTTAATTCACGGTTGGAAAGTTTAAAAACGGGTACGACTTTTTCCCTACCTGATTTATATGGTGAGGAAGCTTGGCGAAACTTGTATATTGGTGATCGTGTTATGGCTGGTAATTTTTTTCTGCGTCGTGTTCGACAAGGCGAGTATCCGCATGTCAAAGAACTAGCAGATAAAGACGCAAAAAATCGTCGTCAGTATCTCAAATATTAAAGGAGTTTGTGTTGTTTATTTTTTCAGAGTTTAGTATCAATCAACATCGGGTTCGTCTGCTTTTTCCCGATCAAAGCCAGGCCAAGGATCTGATCGAGCAGATTAATCGGGACAGAGAAAGTTTATCCCGCTGGATGCCTTGGACCAAGGAGACAAATAATGAGCAGGATGAGCTGCATTTTATCGATTATGCCCGCCAGCAGAATGCGAAGAACCAATTGCTAGAACTGACGATCGAGGTAGACGGCAAAGCTGTTGGTATGATTGACCTGCACAATATCAGTTCGCGTTCTCACCGTGCCGAGGTCGGTTACTGGTTGTCGAGCAGCTGTCAGGGCAGCGGCATTGTCACTCGGTCGCTTCATCAGTTGATCAAAATAGCTTTTGGCGAGCTGGCCTATAACAAAATTATTATCATGGCAGAAAGCGAGAATCTCAAAAGCAGAGCCGTAGCAAAACGACTTGGATTTCAGCATGAGGGCACTTTACGGGAAGAATACTTTGCGGCAGGCAAATATCGGGATTTAGAAGTTTATTCGATGCTGGCTGCGGAATACAAAAAAGCATAAATTGATGAAAAAAGTTCTAAATTGGACTTTTTTTATTTAATTGTGTTAGTATTTTTTGAGTAGGAATGAATATTCTTTCATTTTTAGGAAAATATGGCCGAGACAATCAAAAAAGTAAATAAGAAAGAGGCTATCTTAAAAGCGGCCTTGCAGTTGTTTTCTCAAAGAAGTTTTTATGGGACGACAATGCCGGATATTTCAACACTTGCTGATGTTGGAGCGGGGACAATTTATCGTTACTTCACATCCAAGGAAGCTCTGGTTAACGCGCTCTTTTTTAGGATTATGACTGAATTTGATCAGCGCTTGGAATCTGATTTTCCAAATGGCATGGACACAAGAATCCAGTTTCACCACTTGTTTCAAAGCCTTTGGGGCTATGTAGTCGACAATACACAGGCATTTGTCTTCATTAATCTGCACGACGAAGGGAAATATCTAGATGAGCGGAGTCACGCGAGCTTTGATAAGTTGTGGAATTTTATTACAACGATTATTGATAAAGGGCAGCAAAGAGGCGACGTCGTAGATCTGGATCCAAAATCAATTGTGTCATTGGTATATGGGCCTTTGATTCCAATCTCAAAGTTGTTGATTAATCATAAGTACACGGCATCGAAAGATTTTGTTTATGCGTTAGAAGAAGCGACATGGCGGGCCGTTTCAAGCAAATAATTTTTTTCGTTTAAAAAAGGAACGATCATTCATTCATTTATTGGAGCGTAAAATGGAAAGATTTTTAAAGAAAACACGTATTTTTATTATTATCTTTTGGGTTCTGGCGGCAGTTGTTGCTGTTTTTGCTTTACCAAATGTGTCTCAGCTGGTTCAAAACAAGGGGCAGATTACTGTACCGAGATCGGCTAATGTTTCTGAAGGCCGTCGTTTGCAGAAGAAACTAAATCCAGGAGAACCTGTTAGCAGCGATATCATCGCAGTTTATAATAGCGGCGCGAACAAAAAATTAACCAAACGGCAGATTTCTGAGATTCGCAGCTCGGTTACAAAAGTGTCGCGGAATCGGGCTAAATATCATATCACAGCTATTACGTCGCTTTTGGATGGCAAATCTGTCCGCCAGCAGCTGACTTCTAAAGATCAGACCACGATGCTGGTACAAATTTCAGTGAAGTCCAATCAAAACCAAATCAGTCAGCGAAGCGCGGCAATTAAGCAAGCGCTCAAGGCCGACCATTTGCGCTTGAATATGACCGGCAGCAGCCTTGTGAATCATGACTTTGCTTCAGCCACGCAGGATGGTGTTAAAAAAACAGAAGTGATTGCCATCATCTTCATCTTGATCATCCTTGTGCTTGTTTTCAAAACGCCAATCATTCCCGTGATCAGCCTGTTGACAGTTGGTATTTCTTTTCTGACTTCGTTTTCTTTGGTCACAAATCTTGTACAGAATTACAATTTTCCGTTTTCAAACTTCACACAAGTCTTTATGGTGGTGGTTCTCTTCGGGATTGGAACTGACTATAACATCCTCTTTTACACAAGATTTAAAAGAGAACTGGGCTTAAATCCCGAGAAGACTACGAATGAAATCGCAGTTAAAACACTGTTCTCAGCTGGTAAAACGATTCTGTTCTCCGGTTCCTCTGTCTTGATCGGATTTTCGACACTGGCTTTGGCAAAATTCAGCCTCTATCAAGCTACAAGTGCTGTCGCAATTTCTGTTCTGATCCTCTTGCTAGTACTAATTACGCTGACACCGGCTTTAATGAGCTTATTTGGCCACGGATTATACTGGCCGTCTAAGAATTTTGATGGCGAGGGCGGTTCTAAGATCTGGCAGGGGCTGACTTCGACAGCTGTCAAACATAGTGTCATCACTGCATTGGCCACTCTTATTATTGCTGTACCTGTGGCGATGATGTTTTCCAATCGATTGAACTTTAACGATTTATGGGAAGTTCCTAATCAATATGAATCCAAACGCGGCATTAATCTGATTCAAAAACATTTTCCAGCTGGTTTTTCATCGCCGATGACTTTGATTATTTCCGGCGATAAACGTTTGGATAATAACCAGCAGCTGTATGCCTTGGATATGCTGCAAAATAGGTTAAAACATGACAAAGATGTCAGTGCGGTCATGGGCGTGACACGGCCTTTAGGCGATCGGATTAATCAGCTCTATGTGAATAATCAGCTGAAAACTTTGAATTCTGGCATTGGTCAGGCCGGGACTGGCGTTTCAACGATTAATAATGGCTTGAAAAATGCTAGTGACCAGCTTGGCCGCCAACAGACCAACACAAATGGTGTCCAGCGCCTGATTGACGGTACAGGCCAATTAAGCAGTGGCGCTAACCAGCTTCAAGCGGCTTTAAACACACTGCAATCCCGCCTGGCCAGTGGTGCCGCTGGAGCTAATCAATTGAATGATGCTTTAGCTACTTTATCTGCTAGTACAGATCAGCTGAAAAACGGTGTCGATCAGATTTTGGCGCAGTTAAACCAAACTCAGGTTCCTTCGCGTGAACAGGTACAAGCTCAGATTGATCAACTGAATGCAATGAAAACAGTTTTGACACCAATCATTCAGAATGCGGTGCTTTCAGGACAACTTCCAGTGGACCAAGCAGAGCGTATTAATCAGGCATTTGCAGATTTCCCAAATCAATTACAGCAATTAAGTGGCTTGGGTTCTCAGATCGATGATTTGAAGAACGGATTGACGCGTGTTGATAATGGCCTTGGTGCGATGCAATCCGGCATCGCTCGTATGCGCACCGGGGCTGGCCAATTATCATCAGGTATGCAGCAAGGAGCTAGTGGCGCAGGTGAAATTGCTTCTCGCACGAACGATTTAACAAATGGTTTAGCACAGATTCAAGCCGGCCAGCAGCAGATGAAGACGGCTTTGGATGGTTTGGCATCACGCAGCCGCGAGCTTAAAAATGGTTTGGACCGTGCGTCTGATGGTCTTAACCAGGTCGGCCAAGGGTTAAATCAGGGACAAAGTTATGTTAAAGGGCTGGTCGGTAATTCTTCTAGCGACTGGTTGAACGTGCCGGATTCAGTCCTCCATTCAAAGACCTTTAAGCGTTCTTTGGATCAATATATGAGCCCGGATCGCAAGACCACACAGTTGACGGTCATCTTGAAATTAAATCCTTTTTCTCATCCGGCCATTGGCGTTGCCAATCATATCAAACAAGTAACGGCTCGTTCACTCAGTGAATCTGGACTAGACCACGCAAAAGTAGGGATCACGGGCACCAGTATGCAGAATTTTGACCTCCAGCAGATTTCGACTTCTGATTTTCTACGAACTGCCATTATCATGTTAATCGGTATCACACTGGTTATGATTTTAATTACGCATTCAACACTGTATGCCGTTACAATTGTTGCTTCTCTAGCGGGTACTTATTTCGTTTCATTGGGCATTGGCGAAAAAATTAGCCAGGTTCTTTTGGGAAGAAACATGTTGTCCTGGAACGTGCCTTTCTTCAGCTTTATCATGCTGATCGCTTTGGGTGTGGATTATGCCATTTTCGTCATGATGGCTTTCAACGAGGAAAGAGGTAGTACGGTCGAGCGTTTGGTTTCTGCTTCAAACCGTCTTGGCAAAGTTGTTATGTCGGCTGTCGTCATCTTAGGTGGTACTTTTGCTGCTATGATTCCGTCAGGCATTCTGACCTTGATTCAGGTACCGATTGTTGTCATTACTGGGTTGCTGATTCTGGCCTTTGTGACAATTCCGATGTTTATTCCGGCTGTGATCACGATCAGTGATTGGATGCTGAGACGTAAATTTGCTTCAATGAAAAAATTTGAACGTTAATCGCGATGATTCATTATTGACAAAAATGAGTGGATAATGCCCACTCATTTTTTATACGAAAAAATCTTTGTTCGCGCTGAGATCTAATCATCCCTGCTGGGATTGTTTCATCTGATTAATAATTTCAACGCCGTGATTTCTGTTGAATCGCAGAGCTATGTTAAAGAGAGATCATTTCAGCAATTTTTTTTCAATCGTATACCGAGGGCGGTGTTTGACCTCGGAGAAAATCTTGCCGATGTATTCGCCGGTCAGGCCGATGGCCATCATCTGGCAGCCGCCGACGATCCAAATGGAAATCATCAAAGAAGACCAGCCGGCGGCTGTCACGCCTCTGAGTTTGGCCACCAGGGTATAGATCAGCATCACGAAGCCGAAAAGGGCAAAGCCGACACCCAAACTCAAGACCAGCCGTAAAGGAGCAATGGAAAAACTGGTCACCCCGTCCCAAGCAAAGCTCAGCATCTTAAACAGCGGGTACTTGGACTTGCCGGCCAGGCGCTTATGCCTGGCATAGTAGACACGGCTGCTGTTAAAGCCTAACAGCGGGATGATGCCGCGAATGAAGATGTTTTCCTCTTGGTACTGCAGAAAGGCTGTGATGGCTTTCGGACCAAGGAGACGAAAGTCCGCGTGTTCCGGCACCAGATGGACGCCTAGCCTGCCTAATAGGCTGTAAAAAGCTTCAGCTGATACGCGTTTAAACCAGCTGTCTGAATCCCGGTTGTTGCGCACGCCAAAGACCACCTCAGAGCCGGCCTGGTACTGTTCGACCATCTGGAAAATGGCCTGCGGGTCGTCTTGCAGGTCGGCATCAATAGAGATCACAAAATCAGCCAGCTGCTGTTTAGACATCACGGTCAAACCTGCGATCAGCGCATTCTGGTGGCCGAAGTTGCGGCTGAATTTCACACCCATCACTCGGGCATCGGCTTCATGTGCTTGTTCAATCAAAGACCAGGTCTGATCCGTTGAGCCGTCGCTGACAATCATCAAGCCGGAATCCGAGGCAATCAGCCGCCGATCAATCAGCTGCTGGATAATCTTTTGTAAGATCGGCAGGCTTTCGGGCAAGACCTCTTGTTCGTTATAGGCCGGTATGAGAATCATGAGCTTTTGTAGGGATTGTGTTAAAGAGTTTTTTGTCATATTTTTTTGCAAAGACTTGTCAGTTAACATCTCAGCTGAGTCATTTACATTAGAAGATTATAGTTTGACAAGAGGGGAGAAGACCTGTGAATATTATGATAGAATCTCATTTAATTCGTGTTTTCGTTTTTTTCACATTGAGATCATAATTTTGTGCACTTGAACTACGATAAATCTATGCCCAAAAAAAATAAAAAGTCTCATTCCTTGTTGAAAAAAATAGTTCTGTGATTGCTGTCAGCTATTGTTCTGCTGGCCGCTTGTGTTTGGCTGGCTTTTCAGTTATCCCCACGGCCTTTTGTGATGTTATTGAATGCAATTCCTCAAGAACATCCTAAACAGCCGAAAGATTTTCAAACAGTATTGGCTAAGACAAACTCGTTGAAGAACATTACCTATTTGACTGGCAAAAAGACCGGCAAGTTGCAGATGGACATTTACTATCCTAAGAAACAAACGATCCAAGGAACAATTATTTGGTTCCATGGTGGCGGGTTTATTGGTGGCGATAAGGCCATGCTGGATTATTGGGGACCGAGTTTGGCTAGCCAGGGTTATAGTTTTGTCGCGCTGAATTATTCAACGGCACCGGATTTTCATTACCCTGTTCCGTTACGGCAGGCTAATGTAGCTTATCGTTTTTTGGAATCTCAAACAGGTGTCAATCAGGTGATCAATTTGAAAAACATTATTATCGGAGGAGATTCGGCAGGTGCACAAATCGCATCGCAGTATGCAGCAATTCAGACAAATTCTAAATTAGCTCGGCAAATGCATATGAAACAGCTCATCAAGCCCTCAGCAATCAAAGCGGCACTGCTCTTTTGCGGTCCTTATGATTTGAAGAGCCTTTCTGAAAACATGCCTGCGAGTTTTAGAAAATATGTAAATGATATTGGATGGGCCTATATCGGCCAGAAAAATTGGCAGCGATCTGCTGCAGCACGCCAGGCATCTACGGTTGATTTCGTTACGAAAAAATATCCAGCAACTTTTTTGACGGATGGCAACACAGCTTCCTTTGAGACGCATGCTAGAAAAATGATTCAGGTTCTGCGACGGAAAAATATTTATCATGAATCTTTGTTTTTTCCAAAATCGCAATATGGCAAAGTCAATCATGAATATCAACTGGATTTAAATACTGCTAATGGACAGCGATGCTTGCATCGGGCAATTCATTTTCTGAAAAAAGTTGTTCACTAGGCCGGTCGTTTACTCGCTTGACAGGATTAAAGTGCTTTCCGGTCACGAGTCTGATTGATTTGATATAGTTGGTTTTTATGCTGCGGATCTCGGTGGTTGTCTGAAACAGATTTAATGACTCGTCCTCGGTCAATAACCCAATCGGCAATTTTGGCGTTTTGACTCTTTGGATCCAAGGAACGCAAACCACTGCTGCCAAAATAAAAATATTTGATTTTATGTTCGAAAACGAGTCTTTTAAATCGATCCAGTGAAATGGCTGGATCTGTGCCATTATAGCCGCCAATTGCCATGACTGCTTTATGACTCTGAATCATGAATGGCGCAGCCGTAGGAGCATTAATCGTGGCAAACAAGTATCGAGACTGTCTGTTTTCTGAATACCTGCTTTTCAAAAAAGATAGTAGATTCTTACGTGCCTCGTTGGCTTTTTGCGATCGCCTTGCGGAGATACCGATATATCTTTTTGGGTCCAGGTAAGTGCTGATTAATCGATCCGCCGGGTATTTTAAAAGCAGCTGTGGGCTTGCGGCCGGGAAAGAAGCCGAAGTGCCAAACAGGGGCACTGTCGACCATAAACCGGGAATTAGGCAGGCTACAAACAGGGCAATTTGAAATGTTTTTTTATATCTATCAGGAAATTTAATCCAAAACAAGCTCACTATGAGTGCAAGGACAAAGAAAATTACCACGAAAAACTGGGCATAGTACCAAGAAAAATAGCTCTGCAGCAGTAGTGTCGCTAGAAAAATACCTGCCATGGCGATATGTGCGGCTGCTTTGTTCACAATTCCGAAAGGTAATTGATTCTTTTCAGCTGATATAAAAAGGATTGCCGCTAAGGCCGCAATGGCAGGTGCAAGAATATTCGTGTAGTAGGGGTGAAAAAATCCGGCCACACTGAAAAAAGCCGATATTGAAATTAGCCAACTGCCCCAGAAGATGGTCTGAGCACCTTTTTGGGTCAGCTTGCGTTGGTTGGCTTTAAATAGACGAATGCCTTGGATCGTTGCAGCTAACAGGCCGAAAAGAGCTAGAGGCAGAAACCAGCTGATTTGTGTTCCCAGTGCAAGATCGAATAGTCGAAATGGACCGGGTTGACCAATGTTTCCCGGATGTCCTAATCTTTGCAAGACTTTTAATGGCGACTGTTTTTTTAACGATGTTGGATAATTACTAGCAGTAAAAACACTGTTTTTCATACCTCTATGGCTGGCTGAAATGCCGCTGGTCTGACCTAATAATCTTTGGCTGCCATTGTATCCAAAAACGAGATTTGTCATCGAATCATTCTGTGAGGAACCGACGTAAGGGCGCTGGCTTTGCGGAATATGGTCCACGATGACCGGATAAGCAAAGGAAAAAGTTAACAAGGTCAGTAATGCTGCTAATAGTTCGACTACTTTTTTCTTTAAATGCTGATTGTTTGTTGCTAGCCAATAGTATAAAAGCATTGCCGGCAGGATCATAAAAGCTTCAAGCATTTTGACGTTGAATGCTAGGCCGACTGAAGCAAATGCGGCTATAAGATTAATAAAATGATGCTGCAAAATAAATTTTTCAAGCAGTCGTGCTGCCAGCAGCAGGAAGAAAAGCATGACAGCGTCCATGTTGTTGCTTCGCGCATCGGCCACCACAATTGGCGTCAAAGTCATCAACAATGCCGCAATATGCCCGGCACGATTGCCAAAAGTTGTTTGAACGATCTTGAACAATAGAAATATGCTGCCTAGACTACATAAAACACTTGGTAAAGCCGTCGACCAGCCGGATAAAGAAAAAATTTTGGCTGACAAAACCATCATCCAAAGTGCTACCGGGGGCTTATCGACACTGATAAAATTAGTTGGATCAAAGGAAGAGAAGAAAAAGGCTTTCCAATTTCGCGACATCGAACCGACAGCTGCTGTATAGAAAGGATTGGCATTGCCAATGCGATTCAAATTAAAGAGATAAAGAAATGCTGCTAGGCATAAAATAATCAGTAAAATATAATCGATTTTTTTAATTTTTTCACGTTCCATCTCTGACTCACGAACATTCTAGCTTTTACTGCCTGGTTTTTCACCTATAATCTGCTGATGATTTATCAGATTTTGGCTGGATCAACAAAAATTGTAAATCTGATAAAATCTCATGAAACTTTCAGCTAAAAGCGGCTGAAGATCTGTGTTAGGCCCATTAGACTGAAGATATCAATCAGTTGATTGATCGAAAGGTTAGGTAACTGCGATTGGCAACAGCACTTTTTTTAAATCTTCTAAATGTTAACAAGCTGCTCCCAGGTTTGATGGGGCCATATAGTCTACTAATTTACAGTCTGCTTTTTTTAATTATTTTTGTCGAGACAGGTCTCGTCTTCGTGCCGTTTTTACCGGGCGATTCGATTTTATTTTTATCAGGAAGTTTAGCCGCTTTGGATGGTGGATTGAATTTGCCAGGGATCATCTGTGGTTTTATTATTGCGGCTATCCTCGGTGATTTTGTCAACTTTGAATTAGGGCGGCATTTTGGTCAACGGATTACGAAATCACCAAGACTAAAAAAGCTTATTAAAGAAAAAAGTTTGAAAGCCTCAGAACGTTTTTATGCTAAATATGGCAAGGCAGCTATTTTCCTTGGCAGGTTTGTTCCGATTGTGAGGACGATTGTGCCTTTTACAGCCGGCATGAGCAGAATGCCGTATCGCAGTTTTTCTAAATTTAATATTATCGGTGCCGTTTCATGGATTTTAATCATGACTCTCAGCGGTTTTTTCTGGGGCAACATCCCCGTTGTAAAGAATAATTTCCAGTTTGTGATGATTGCGATCATTGTGATTTCTCTCTTGCCGATTTTTCTGGCACAGCTCAGAGCACGTTTGACAGCTGCTAGAGGTGGCAGTCGGCATGATTGACCGTTTAACAAGGCTTGATAAAAGCCAATTATTAATCGGTTTTGGCGGATTTGCGATTTTGATGCTGACTGTGCTGGCTCAGAGCCGTCTTTTGAGGCAGCTGGATCTGCAAGGAATACGCTTGATCAGCTTTAATCACAATCCATCATTGATTACGATAGTGAACACGATTAGTTTCTTTGGCAGCCCGCCTGTTTCGATTATCTTGTCTTTTTTGATTATTGTTTTCGTACTTTGGCGCCGGCAGCGATACATTGAGGCTGTGTGGGCGACCATGCTGCTGTTATCAGGCAACGCGGTTTGTTTCTTATTAAAAGAACTGGTTAGGCGGCCGCGGCCTGTGATGATGCTGATCAAAGATACTGGATTTTCATTTCCTTCTGGCCATGTTTTCAGCACTGCTTTGTTTGTCTTTCTTGTTTGGCACTTTATGGTCGCGAACTTGAAAAAACAACGCATGCGGGAAATGGCTAGGATAGGATTAATTATCTGGCTGTTGATTATTGCCTTGAGTCGAATATATCTGCAGGTTCATTTTCCTAGCGACGTTCTGGCTAGCGTGCTGCTTGCTTTGGGCATGGCAGCCTTTACAAAACAAGGATTAAAACCCTTAAGCAGATCAGAACGTATTTCTGTTTGATAAATAATTTAAAATCATAAAAGGAGTTGATTGTGACAAAACCTGTTATTTTAATCATTGAAGATGAAGAAGCAATTGTCGCTTATTTAAAAACTGAATTACAGTTTGAGGACTATGATGTATTGACTGCCACTGATGGTGAAAGCGGCTTTGATATTTTTGAGCAGAATGCCGATCGTGTCAGCGTCATTTTGCTGGATTGGATGCTGCCGCGCCGAAATGGCTTGGAATTGCTGCGACGGATCAGAAAGTCAAAAAGCCAAGTACCGATTATTCTGATGACAGCCAAAAGTGATGTTGGTGATAAAGTCGCTGCCCTGGATTCAGGTGCTGATGATTATATTACCAAGCCCTTTGAAATTGAAGAATTGCTGGCAAGATTGCGAGTGGTGCTCAGACGCGAGCAGCAGCCGGCTAAGCGGCGTTTTCAGGTGGCGGATCTAATTTTGGATCTAGACGCGCATCGTGTATTTCGTGCAGGATTGCCAATCAATCTGACACAAAGAGAATTTCAGCTACTGACTTATCTGATTGAAAATGTGGGCAAGGCGGTTAGCCGGGACAATCTGCTGGACAATGTTTGGGGTGAAGATTTCGGCGGCCAATACAATACAGCAGATGTTTATATCAGATATTTGCGTCAAAAAATCGACAAAAATTTTCAACCTAAATTAATCCAAACCGTACGCGGTGTTGGTTATGTGTTGAGAGCAGATTAAAGTGACGAAAATCAGACAATCTTTTAAGAACTTTCTTGAAAAAATCAGGCCGTTAAAGAACAGCAGCGCGGCCATTATGACCTCTTCTTATATGTTTTTGCTGGTCATGATTACGCTGGGGATGGGTGTTTCGTTGCCAGCTGTGCTGGGTTATCAGTTGGTACAGAATCAGTCTCAAGAGGCTAGTCAATATTTGCAAAGTTTACAAAAGACAAATATTGATTCGGCTCACGACTGGCGGATTTGGATGCGAAACAACGTTTTTGATAATGAAACCATTTTTATCAAAGCCCAATCACACACAAACAAAGTTTTTTATTCCGAGCATGCTGCCCGAGTTGCTAACAAAAAGCATCACGCCTTGTTTTTTTCAAAACACTATCTGCTGGATATGAGAACTTGGTACGATTTTGACTCATATCATTTCTACTTCACGCAAAGTGCAACTCAATACGGCAACCATTTCACGGTCTGGATTAATTTATATAAAGTCGTAGATATTATCAAGATTACTTTGAGTACGGTTCTGATCGTGATTGCCTTATTGCTGATATTTGGTATTTGGCGTGTTTGGCAGCTGTCTCAGTCTTTAACGCGCTCGTTGAGTGAAGTCAGCACAGCTATCAAGCACAACAGCCAGGATCTGACAGGGGACGGCAAGGAACCTGATTACCGTTTGCCAGAGCCAGCCACGCCGATTGAAGTTCATGAATTGGCAAGCTCCTTTAATCAATTGCTAGACGCTTTATCAGAAAAGGAAAAGTTGGAGAAGCAATTTGTCTCCGATGCTTCTCATGAATTGAAAACGCCGATTGCCGCTATTAATGGGCACTTGAAATTGATTGCACGTCGTGGGAAACAACACCCGGAAATTATTGCTGATTCTCTGAAATATATTTCATCAGAAACGCAGCGGATGCAGCATTTGGTCGAAAATTTATTGAATTTATCGCATGCACAAGGAAATCCATTGGAGATCACACTCGTTGATATTGGCGCATTGCTGGCTGATATTAGCGATAATGCTGCATTTGGACAAACAATCAAGACTGATTTTCCAACAGACATTTATGTTAAGGCTGATTTGGAACAATTGCGGGAAATCCTGCTAGCTTTACTGGAAAATGCCAGCAAATATAGTCCGAAGAAATCTACGATCACCATTTCTGCCTGGCAGAAAGAGGGCCAGACACATATTTCTGTTGCTGACCAGGGGCAGGGGATTTCGCCTCAGGAACGAGAGAAAATATTTGAGCGCTTCTATCGGGTCGATACCTCGCACAGCAATCAGGTACCTGGTTCCGGACTGGGATTAGCCATTGTCAAAAAACTGGCCGATCGACAAAACATTCAGATTCGTATTTCAGATAATCACCCGCATGGAACAATTTTTGAACTGATTTTGCAGGGATAGTTTAAAAAAGTAGTGAAGGAAATTAAACATGTTAAAAAAACTAACTGCATTTATTATCAGTATTATTTTGGCAGTGGCCATTGCCATTGATGGCTATCTGCTCTTCTTTAAAAAAGCTGATCCCCGCACGGTGACAACACAGGCAAACACAAATAGCCAGGCGGTTCCAGCTTCATCATCATCTGTCAGCAGTAGCAGCAGCGGTTCGGCAGTGCCGTCATCTTCAGGTGCATACCGAGATGGGAGCTATACAGGCAGTGCGGTTCGTATTCGCTGGGGAAGAGTTCGGGTACGCGTTTTAATTAAAAACGGCAAAATTGCCAGTGTCAGTACGCTCGAATATCCAAATACCAATCCACACGACCAAAGAGTCAGCCAAATTGCTTTGCCAACTTATGAGAGTGAATCGGTTCAGGCTAATTCGTCTAAAATTCAGGCCGTCAGTGGTGCAACTGAGACTTGGCAGGGATTTACGAAGTCTTTGCAGAACGCTTTAAACCAGTCTAAAGGATGATACTCATGCCGCTATACTCAAAACAAATTCAAAATCGGACCATGCTGACTGTTGTGTTCCATGAAATGACGATTCCTTTTACGGTTCAGGTTATCGTCGCACAACCATCAACCAGGGCGAATAGACTTGTGCTAAAGCAGTCGTCAGCCATCCACGATTATATGAAACATATTGATCGGGTGTTTTCACCATTTCGCGAGGATTCTGAGCTGACAGCTTTTAATCAGGGAAGTTTGATGTTTGAGAACACTAGTCAGGACTTTCAAACCGTTTATGCCATCAGCAGCTGGGCCGAGGAAAAAACAAATCATTTATTTTCAGCCGATTATGCAGGCAGACAGCAATATGATCCGACTGGTCTCGTCAAAGGCTGGGCGATCGAACAGGCTGCTAAACACTTTTTATTTACACTGCTGGCCGAAGACGATTTTATTGCTGCAAACTTAATTGGCGGCGGCGATATGCAGTTTGCCACTCGTCCCGGTAGTGATTGGGTCTGGCAGCTGGCAATTGCCGATCCCTTCGATACCAAAAAAATCATGGCCAAGCTGGCCATGACATCTGGTGCCATTGCCAGTTCAGGGACGGTTGAGCGTGGTCAGCATCTGATTAATGTTGCTCAACACCGCGCGATTGGCACGCAAGCGAGCGATATTATCAGTAGCAGCGTGATTAGTCATTCTTTAACAGAGGCTGATATCTGGGCAACCGCAATCGCGACCACTAGTATTTCGGATCATAGTTGGCTGAAAGAACTTGATGGCTCTGGTATGAGAATCAGCTATGGCAAATCCGCTGAGCGTTGGCAGAATAATCGGATTGTCGATCAAAAGGAGTTAATTTATGCTTAAAAGTCATCGCTATTTATTAGGGTTGTTCTGGTCAGCAGCTATCTTCCTATTGCCTCTGCCGTTGTTACAGGCATTGGCTTTAGGCTTGCCAAGCTCCTCTTCAGCAATCCTCGGTATTCAGTTGGGCACAATTGCCTATATCTGGATGCTGTTTGTTATTTTTGTCAGCACTAAACCCAAATGGCTGGATCGTTTAATCGGATTGCCATCCATGTATTTTGTCCATGCTTTTCTTGGCTTGAGTTTAATCGTTTTAGCTTATTTGCATACCAAAATGTCGCCATCTGATGGTTTAATCAAGTTAACCGGAGACTTAGGCCTCTGGATCATGCTTGCCGTGGCTGCCTATTCATTGTTGTTTTTGAGTGATTGGCTAACGGCACGTGTCCAGTTTTTACGGACGATTGTGCGTTTCTTTGAAAAGAATCTATTTCATCATGAGGTCACGATCTGGCTTCACCGTCTAAATATTGTCGCAACATTCTTTGTCTTTATTCATGTTCTGCTGATTGGCTATATCATGCAGATCCAATCTTTTGCCTGGCTTTTTATCTTGTACTCGCTCTTTGTTTTTTCAGCCTATACGATCTTCTTTATTCGCAAATTCCGTGGCTATAGCCGGGCAAACGTGGCTCAAGTTAAGCACTTGGCATCGCGCATCACACAAATCACACTTAAATTCAACTCAGGCCATCAACGAATTTTAAACAACTACCGCCCAGGGGATTATCTCTTCATTGCTTTTCCAGAAATAGCCGACATGAAGGAACTGCATCCATTTTCTTTTGTTAATTTTGATGCAGCTGCTCGTGAGGTAACATTAGCAATTCGTGCGGATGGCGATTTTTCCAGCCGAATTGCCCAGTTGCGAGTTGGCGAGACTGCCAGAATTGATGGTCCATACGGCACTTTGGATGATCGCATGCGAGAATTAACAGCTGACGGCCAATCGGTGGTTATGCTGGCCGGTGGTACGGGTGCCTTTCCTTTGATTAACCTGGCCATGCAATATGCGAGCAGCAAGGAAATTTATTTTATTTGGACTGTCTCAGATGAAAAAGAATTAGTTTATCGGCAGCTGTTGCAAAAGATAGCTGCAGATAATCCGCGTTTCCACTACTTTGAATCCATACATCGCTTGAATTTGGACAAACTATCTCAGATTGTGCCAAACAGCGTTCGTGATCAAGCGACTTTTCTCATGTCAGGCTCCAATCGGATGATGATTGGTTATCGCGGTCTACTTCGCCAATACGGTATTCGTGCCCGACGTATTTATTATGAAAAATTCAACTTTTAAAAAACCAAGCATATGCTTGGTTTTTGTTTGTCATTGATATGCGGCGACTTTTTTGCCCATCCATTTTGTGGCGAGTTTTTTAAGCGTCCCATTCTTTTTATATAATTTTATTTTCTTGTTGATTGCTTTTTGAAGTTTTGGCTCCTTGTTCTTTGGAAATGCAATTGAGAACGTGTTTGGCTGACTCAGTTTTAATTCTTTATTTGTAAATACGTAGTAGCTATAGCCTTTGTGGCTTTTGATCAAATCTTGTGCTTTAGTTTGATCCATGATAGCACCTTGAACGCTGCCATTCCATAAATCTTGTGCAACAAGCGTACCTGTGTCTAGTGCTGTGACTTTTGCACCCATTTTTTTGACCTGATCGACATACTGTGTGTTAAAGACGGCTGCTACTTTCATATTTTTTAAATCTTTAGCGGATTTTATTTTGATATTTTTTGGATGAAGAATAGCAGTTTTGGCGTTGAAATAATGTGTTGAGAAATTGACATTCTTTGCCCGCTCAGGCGTTGCTGTCATGCCGGAAATAACCATGCCAGCACGGTTGGACTGCAGATAGCCGATCAAACCGCTGAAGTCAGTTTCTTGTAAGCTGAATTTAAATCCCAAATCTTTTGACAGTTTTTTCAACAGATCGATATCAAAACCGACGATTTTCGAATTACCTGCCGAATCGACGACTTTATTTTCAAAGGGTGGGAAATTTGGACTTGTCGCAACTTTGATCGTTTGTCCGCTGAAAGGTTTCTTGGCTTGGCTCGAAAGTGTGAATAGGGTGGTGAAGGCCAACAGGGCCGTAAAAATTAAGAGAGAAAAACGTTTAATCATTTTGATTTATTTAAATTCCTTTCGAGTTTGTTAGAAAAGTTAGTCAAAATCATGACGAGAATGTAGTAGATAATTGCAACGATGATGAAGGGTTCAAAGGCTAAGTAAGTACCTCCTTGAGCTGTCATGCCAGCACGCATGAGGTCCATCATACCGACTGTTGAGACTAAAGAAGTATCTTTTAAGAGACTGATTGCCTCGTTGACCATGGCCGGCAGGACAGATTTTAATCCTTGCGGGAGAACAACATAGAAGAAAGATTGTCTATAATTAAAACCTAGTGAGCGTGCCGCTTCTGTCTGACCGATGCTCACAGCTTGGATGCCGCCACGCAGAATTTCTGAGATATAAGCAGCTGAATTCAAAGACAAGGCGACCAAAGCTGAGGAAAAAGCATTGACGTTAAATCCGACAATTTGTTTAGCACCAAAGTAGATGAGAAATATTTGCACTAAAAGCGGGGTTCCGCGAAAAACAGATGTATAGAAGCGTGCAAACAAGCTCAGCCAAGGAACTTTAATTACTTTAACTAGGGCCAAAAGCAAGCCTAGTGCTAATCCGATCAATAAGGCTAAAATTGTTAATTGCAAAGTATTGAACAACCCATTGATAAAAATCTTGCGATATGGCCACATTTTTGCGAAATCTAAAGCCGCCAGACTAACCGGTATCATTTAAATTTCTTCTTTTTCTTTTGAATGAACGTGGTTCACTTGCTCGTAAACAGTCGCTGGCAGCGTGTACAGTTTCATAAAGCCGACTGCAGCCTGTTCGTCAAAGGAGTTGGCCGATGTATAAGTGGCCAGTTTCTCAGAGTAAAGAGAATTGTCTTCCGACTTTCTGGCAACAGCGGTGGCAGAACCTTTAAACAGCTTCATCTTGACAACGCCATTGACAACTTTTTGTGTTTCATCAATGAAAGTATTCAGTGCATCGAATAACGGTGAGACCCACATGGCGTTATAAATCAAGTTGGCAATCTTTTGTTCGATGATTGGCTTGAAGTGGGCAACATCGTGTTCCAAGGTGATATCTTCCAAGTCCTTATGAGCTGTCATGATGACAGCCGCTGCAGGTGCTTCATAAATTTCACGAGATTTGATGCCGACTAGTCGGTTTTCGACATGGTCAATCCGGCCGATACCGTGTGATCCAGCTAAAACAGACAATTTGCTGATCAAATCAGATAGTTTCATCTGCTGTCCATTCAAGGCGACAGGCAGGCCATTCTTGAATTCAATATCGACAAAATCGGCTTTATCTGGCGCATCCTCGACGGCAACAGTCAAAGCATAAGCATCAGCTGGGGCTTGATTCCAAGGGTTTTCCAAAATGCCGGCCTCGTTGGAACGGCCCCAAAGGTTTTCATCAATCGAGTAAGGGGAGTCAAAATTGATTGGCACGGGCACATCATGCGTATGGGCGTACTGGATTTCTTCTTCTCTGGACCACTGGAAATCACGAATCGGTGCCTCGATATGCATTTCCGGATCAAGAGCATGGATCGCAGCTTCAAACCGCACCTGATCATTGCCTTTTCCTGTCGATCCATGAGCAATCGCTACGGCATTATTTTCATGAGCAATCTCGACGAGTTTTTTGATAATTAAAGGCCGGGAAAGGGCAGAGAGCAATGGGTATTCGCCTTCATAAAGCGCGTTTGATTTGATAACCTTGCTGACAAAATCATCGGCGAATTCATCTTTAGCATCAATCACGATTGATTGAACGGCGCCGATTTTCAGAGCTTTTTCCTGAATGGCATCCATCTGTTTTCCGTGCTGGCCAACATCCAGTGAAACGGCGATGACGTCATATCCTTTATCTCCGAGCCAAGGGATAGCCACTGAGGTATCCAATCCGCCGGAATAAGCTAAAACAATTTTCTTTGACATAATAGTCTCCTTATAATGAAGCATTTTTAGTATTTTTTTGACAACGCCTATTTAATCAGGCTCGCTTGAATTTTCAGTTGGGCATCGTCGTCGTCGGCTAATCCAAGCCGCTAAGAGGGGAGAAATCATAACATCTCCTTTTTGATGCCTTTAGTCATCGACTGACTGACATCCAAATATTCATAGATATCGTCCTGAATGATCGGGCTGCATTGCTGCAATTCTTTTAGGGTCAAATCTTCCAATTTTTTATGAGCCTGTTCAGCCATCAGGACTGCTTGTCCCACGACGCCATGAGCGTCTCTGAAGGGCATGCCTTTTTGCACGAGGTAATCAGCCATATCGGTCGCATTGAGAAAACCATTCTTCACAGCGGCGGTTAATTTATTAGAATTGAGTTTCAGCGTCAGGACTATTTTTTTCATCAGCAGCAGCATGTGCTCAATCCGATCAAAGGCTGGTAAAAAGGTATCTTTATCCAGCTGCATATCTTTGTTGTATGCCAGCGGCAGACCTTTCATGAGGATCAGCATTTGGTTCAGCTGGCCGATGATTAAGGCTGAACTGCCGCGGACTAATTCTGCTGAATCAGCGTTCTTCTTTTGCGGCATCATCGAAGAGCCGGTCGAAAGCGAATCATCAAAGACCACATAATTGAATTCCTGACTGGCGAAGATAATTAATTCTTCGGATAGGCGGGAGAGATGCATGGCCATGATAGAGAAATCAGCTAGAACCTCGATGATGTAATCCCGGTCTGAAACGCCATCAATAAAGTTGTCAACGGGTTTTTTAAATCCAAGCAGGTCGGTTGTCAGCTGGCGGTCAATGTCATGCGTTGTTCCTGCAATTGCACCAGATCCGAGCGGGTTTTCGTCCATGACATCAATGGCGTTTAACAGCCGTTTTTTATCCCGTTTTAGCATTTGTGCATAGGCGCCGAGGTAATATTTGAAAGTCACGGTCTGCGCTTTTTGCAGATGTGTGTAGCCTGGCATAATTTGCGGATTAGCATTGCCTTTATCAATGAAAGCTTGAATCAAAAGGTCAATTTCTGAGATCACACCCTGCAGACGGTTTTTGATATACATTTTTGTATCAACGGCAACTTGGTCATTTCTCGAACGTGCCGTATGCAGTTTCTTACCGGCCGCGCCAATTTTTTCTGTCAGAACACTTTCGACAAAGCTATGAATATCTTCAAAACCTGTATCAGGTATTTTCAAACTGCCAGCTTTAATTTCACTGAGAATTTCTTTTAAGCCTGCGACAATGGCATCGGAATCTGATTGACTGATAATGGCTTGTTTGCCAAGCATCGTCGCATGTGCAATTGATCCTAAAATATCTTCTTGATACATCAGTTTGCCTTGTGGCAAAGAGTTATCAAACGCGGTCATGTCCGGATCTTCGGACTTTACAAAACGTCCACCCCATAATTTCATTTATCTATTCTCCTAAATTTTGAGTACAAAAAAACAACTAATTTCGTGCTGAACAAATGCACAAGAAAAGTTGTTTTATCGTCGGATAAGTTTAGAAGAGATAAATGAAGTTGTGAATGATTTCGCCTTCATGATGTAACTTGAGTTTTAGTATACATGCTTTTCAGAAGAAAACAATATTTTTTTAAAACTTTTTTCATTTTCTCGAAAAATTAAATGATTTGACCGTTTCCAAACTTGTCGTCAAAATAATAAGTCTGTTGTGTAACAGGATCCGTCTGCGAACCGCCTTTTAGTTGGATACCATCTTGGCCAAAATATTGGACTTGACCATTGATATTCTGAAAACCAGTGACCGGCTGGCCGCTATCATCGGCATAATACCAATGAATTTTGTCTGGGGAGAAGTAATCATTTGTGACCATTGCACCATTCGTACCGTTGAAGTAGTGTTTTTCGCCGCTATTAGGATCCTGGGCAAATCCGTCTTTGATCTGAGTGAAGTCATCTCGAAAATAATTAGTGAGACCGTTGATAACCCGCATGCCGCGCACCGCCTCACCATTTTCATCCAGATAGATCCAATTACCATCAGATCGGCGCATGAAACGATTTGTGATCATTTGTCCGCTGATATCGTCAAAATACTGCAAATGGCCATTGATCGTTTGAAAACCAGTCACAATCTGCCCTTGGCTATCAGCGTAGTACCAAAGATGGCTATCGCCTTGATAACTGCCGGCCGTATTATCGTCAGGTGTGAAACTGCTGGAGGCACTCGTATAAATGAAATCGCCTTTAACTAAATCGCCGGTGAGGGCATTGAAGTAAAAACGCTGACCAGATTGGTTCGTGTAAAAGGCGTCTTTCATCTGCTGACCATGATCATCGAAGTAAAGCTGACGACCATTGATTGTTTGCAAACCGGTAACAGCCAACCCGTCAGCACCAAAATAATAGTAGCGGCCATTTTCGCTGCCTTTGAATTCGTTAACAGCCATATTGCCATTGCCGCTCTCAAAGTAACGCATCCGGCCGTCGCTGCCCAGAATAAAGGCATCTTTAGCCTCTACGCCGCTGGATTTGAAGAATTGCCAATGGCCATCAATTTGAGCCAATTGATTTGCCAGCATGATACCGTTCTCGTCAAAACGGAAACTATTGCCGTTTGTATCAGTCACATACTGATTAGCAACTTGTCGGCCTCTTTGATCGTAGTAATAGGTCTCGCCACGGTCATTTTGGACAAAAACATTTTGTGCTTCAACGCCGTTAGGGAAGAAAAGATAGTGTTGGCCATTGATCGTTTGAGGCCCGGTCACCATATGGCCAGTGTTGTCAAAATAATAGTAGTTGCCGTCATCGCCTTGGACAAAAGCATTTTTGGCTTGATAACCACTGGTCGAGAAAAAGATAATGCCTTGATCATCTTGGGTAAAGCCAGTTTCACCAGGTTGATTAGTCAATTGTTTAGGCAGAAAAGCTTCGTTTTCATCGTTTGAAACAACTTTAAAGTATTGATCTGTGCCTGAATCGCGCAGGACGTAATAAGCACCGCGCCCCTGGATGTTGGAACCATTGAAGTATTTGGCCGACCATTCAGTAATTTTTTGACTAGGATCAATCGTTTGACCGGTTGAAATTTGTGTTTTCGTAAACAAATCTGGATAAAGCTGCTGAAGTTTCTCCAGGAAAGCGCCGCCGAATTTTGTTTGATACTGCCCGCCCCCATTTGTATAAGCCAAGTAAAGATCGTTTTGCAAATCGGATCCAGCGATCAGCTGACCATAGGAGTCAGTTCGGTTGACTGTAATAATTTCCGGGTTTTGCAGATTATAAATTTG
This sequence comes from Oenococcus sp., assembly GCF_047725585.1. Lineage (NCBI taxonomy): Bacteria > Bacillati > Bacillota > Bacilli > Lactobacillales > Lactobacillaceae > Oenococcus > Oenococcus sp. Next base: position 241,064 of record NZ_JBDNNF010000002.1, read on the forward strand.
GTCGGGTACCCAATCGGCCATGACCTGGATGTTGTTGGCATGCAGGGCTTTGATAGCCGCTCTTAAGTCATCGACATCGCCGTATTTTGTCGGCGTATCAAAGCCTACATCATAGCGGTCGGTAAAGGCATAGCCGTTTTGAATGATTGAATCAAGAAAACTGCTGTCGCTGCTGGATCTGTACTGCGGTGCCAATTGGAAGCTGGTGATTCCCCAATCTTTAAACAGACCGGCGTTCTCGGTGATTTTCACGTTCGTAAAATTGTCGTGCTGTTCAGCGGTCGGGATCGACTGGAAATTAGAAAAGCCTTCAAAAATCACGTTGCTGTCCAGTGCAGCGTTTGAATGATACACACTGCCATCAACACTAGCGGCCGAATCAGCTGTTGTTCTGGCATCTTGATTGTCAGCAGCACCGACAGGCACCCAAGCAGATAGGTAACCAGAAACTTCTGGATTCAAATAGCCGGCCAGTTCTGCTGCAGTAAAGATCAAATCACCATTTGCGTCTGTATATTTCACCGGTGCTTGAAGATCTGTATCAAAGTTCTCTAATCCAGACTCAGTAGTCAATAGTAGGGCGCGGAAAGCCTGATTTTTGTGGGCGGCACCCATGTGCAGGACAACCTGATCATTTTCAGCTAGTTTCAAATGAGAATTATTGCTGACGATCACGCCAATACCTTCTTGACGCGTTTGATTATCTCCTGAATCACTGGCTAACATAGCATTTTGGCCAAAACGAACACTGGTCAGAATGTCGTTTTGATCAACGGCCATGCTTTGTCCACCGGCGGCATATTTGACTCTGGCCTTTAAAAGGGTACTAATAGCATCAAAGTAAGGCGACTTGTTTGCCATGTAATCGCCATCGTCTGTGTACATATCACCGTAATAGACACGCGGAACGGTATCTTTGTTGGTTAAAAGCATTGCATATGCGCTGGGGATGTTATATTGTGTGTATTTTTTAACATCTGACTTCATGTCGGCGTTATAGACTTCAAAAGCTGCATTAAGCTGATCGGTCGTTGGAATCAAGCCGCTGCCGGAATTGGGATACAGATCTGAAATGATTTGCGCAATCACGGTTTGGACTTCCGAATCATGTGCGCGAACAAAAGAATAGTTGGCAACAGCCTCGTTATCCGTCGAGTCGTTGGCGCGGTTGACTAAGTAGTAATCCATAAAACGCTGCATCGTGCCGCGGATATTGTCCGGTTTGGTCAAAGACCAGATCAGCTGCGTGTGCATATAATCGTCCATGGTCAGCTGCGGATAGCCTTGGGCTTTCATATATTCGGGGTCGTTGTGACTCCAGTCTTCCAAAATAGATAGATGCTGATTGGTCGTTAAGTCGTTTGAACCGCTCTTAAAAGCATCTTTGAAATAAGCGGCTGCAATTTGCAATAAGTCAGCATCGACATTATCAACAGCGTCAATACGGATGCCGTCAAAGTTAGCATCAGGATCATCAGCGGTGATTGATCCAAAATTCAAGAGATAATAAAGCCAATTGAGCTGTTCGGCCTGGACAACAGGATTGGAGTTATCGACATCGTTGGCTAATAATAATTCAAAGCCGCCAAGAGAAGCATCTGTATCGTATTGTGGGGTTCCAGTTTGGTTTGTAGGTGTTCGGTTTAACAGCCGGAAGTTGGAATTTGAGTCCGGTGTCAAAGGGCTGTTCACAAAAGTCAAGGCGCCGCCTTGCAGATGATCGCTGCCGGGATCTTCGCTCTCGCCATTCCAAGAAGGCTGCTGGTTGATAAAAGTCTGCAGCAATGTTTTTAGCCAGTCTGTTGATCCTTGCTGACTAATCTTCTTTTCGATCTCGCCTTGTACAGATTGGGCTGCGTGATTCAATAAAAGCTGGTCGTCAGCGATTTTGAAATCTTGATCATTGGTAATGAATCCCTGAGTTTTCATGAAATTCAGATAGTTAACCTCAGTTTGCTTGTCGGGCCACCAAGTTGTCAGGATCGGACGGAACTCGTCAGCACGCGAGGCGCGCCAGTTAACACCATCATCAAGAATATCAGCCGGACGATACCAGGCCTCAGCGGTTAAATAGCCATCAATATTTGTAAAACTTTCGCTTTTGGCCGAGTAAACAGCATTATGAGCTGTGAAATCATCATTCTGCGCCGTAAGTCCTTCTTTAATACTGGACACATTCGTGTTGGTCAATGCACCGGTCGTTTTGTCAAAGTAGAGAACTTGATTGTCAAACACGCCGGAATAGCCTTTTCTTAAATAGCCGTCCTGATCAAAGTAATAGCTTTGTCCTTGGATCGTTTTAACACCGGTTGCCATCTGGCCATTTTCATCAAAATAGAAAATGTTGCCTTGCTTATCTGTAGCATAGTTATTGACTGTTTCCTTGCCATCTGCTTCGAAGTGATGCAGGTCATTATTAATGATTTTAAAGCCTGTTACAGCATTGCCGCTTTGACTATCGAAATAATAGCTTGAGCCGTCCACTGTTTCAAAACTGCCTTTAATCTGAATGCCTTGTTCATCAAAGAACTGCAAACTGCCGTCAATGGTCTGCAGGCCTTTGACAAATTGGCCGTCGCTGCCCATGTAAAACCAGTTTCCCGCCTGTTGAACGTAGTGGGGTACGATTGCTGCTGGAGTTGGGCTGACAGTTTGAGAGATCTCGTCTGTTTCCGGCTGTTCTGCGCTTTGCGATGTCGGCTCGCTTTGATCAGCGGCCGCTGTCAAAGGAGCGACTGATTGCGCAGTTGTGTCTTCCTGATTCAAGTCGTCTGCCTGAACCGTGATAAGATTTGAGCCAGCAGCCATCATAAAAACGGTCGTGCTGGCTACAATCCAATTTTTTCCTGATTTATAGAGCTTTTTTCGATCTATTCTTGCCTTTCTTTCCACTATAAAATTCCTCTTTTCCATTTATGGGCCGAATCAGCTTCAGCCGAGTCCCTTCATCTGGGCTTGAACCAGCAGGTTCCCATTTTTTGAACCACAAAGAGATGCAAAACTTAAAGGTCAAAGTATTGGACAGCTTTAATGAAAAGTAAAGACAGTCTTAATTTTTTGTTAAAAAAATAACTTAATTTTCTACAATGATTTATTAGTCAATTAATATTGAATCTATCTGTGCCAATTTCGGACGAGCTAATATTGTGGCGAGCCAGGCTTTGTTTGAAAAAATGACATTTCTCCCTTTGAGACTGGATTGATATGCGATAATTTACGCATGGTTCAAATACTGGATGGTAAAAGTGTTTCCAAAAAAATCCTTGAAAAGGTGAAAGCATCTGTCGAGCAGGCCGATTTTCCTGTCAAGCTTGCGACGATTTACGATCAAAGCGATGCCGGCAGCAGCATGTATGTGGCTATGAAAATCAGACGAGCCAAGCAGGTTGGTATTGCTTCTGAAGAATTCAAAATTGATGATTCTTGGAGAACGGCCAGTCTATTGACCTTGGTTAAGCGATTAAACGATGATCCGACTATTTCCGGTATTCTGGTACAATCGCCGCTGCCTGCCTCGATTAATGAATCCGATATTTTTAATGCGATCGCGATTCAAAAAGACGTGGACGGTTTGTCTGCTTTAAATCAAGGCTTGTTGTTTGAAAATGCTAGCCAGAATTACCTGATCCCTGCGACACCGGCTGGTGTGATCAAACTGCTTGAAAATTATGATTTTGATTTTGCAGGTAAAAATGCATTGGTCATCGGGAGATCAGTTTTGTTTGGCCGTCCAATGAGTATTGCCTTGACCAATCACGATATGACCGTGACATTGGCTCATTCCAAAACCAGTCGCGCGACTTTACAGAGATTGGCTGAATCCGCTGACTTGATTGTTGTGGCAGTTGGCAAGGCGAATTGGTTTGATCTGCCTAATTTAAAATCTTCGGCGGTAGTGATTGATGTTGGTGCCAATAAAGTTGCCGGTAAAGCGGTCGGAGATGTTGATTTTGAAAAAATTGCAGCTCAAGTGGCTCAGATTACACCGGTACCAGGCGGTGTCGGACCGATGACAATCGCCACTTTGATTCAGCACACATTTTTACTAGCGGCGTTACAGCAAAAAGGAGAAGTTAGATGAAAAGAGCAGTTGTGACTGTCATAGGAAAGGATCGCCCTGGGATTATTGCTGGCGTTTCAAAGACCTTAGCCGAAAAACAAGCCAATATCCTTGACGTTTCCCAGACTTTGATGGGGACTATTTTTACGATGAGTATGCTGATTGATATCACTGAGATTGATGCTCAATTTGATGACTTGCAGAACAGCCTCAGGCAGACCGGTGAGGTATTAGGCGTGACTGTCCACATTCAAAGAGAAGAAATCTTCAATTCAATCTCACAAATTTAGTCGAGGGACTCATGGATATAAAAAAAATTAATGAAACAATCCAGATGATTTCTGAAGAACATTTTGATATCCGGACTGTCACGATGGGTCTCTCTTTGTTAGATTGTATCGGTGCAAATGGTCAGCAGACGGCTGAAAAAGTTTACGAGAAAATCATTAAAAAAGCTGGTAATTTGGTGGCAACTGCAAGGCAATTGGAGCGGGATTTCGGTGTGCCGATTGTTAACAAACGAATTTCTGTGACGCCGATTTCGCTACTGGCCGGAAACTCTGATTATGCCGGATTATTAGCTGTCGCACATAGTCTGGACCGGGCGGCCGCTGCTGTAGGCGTTGATTTTATCGGCGGCTATTCAGCACTGATTCAAAAAGGCACAACACCGAGTGAAAAAATGCTGATTGAAAGTTTACCAGAGGTACTCTCAAAAACTAATTTGTTAATGTCTAGTATTAATGTTGCTTCGACCAAAGCAGGCATTAATCTGAATGCCATTCGTAAAATGGGCGAGACAATCAAAGATATTGCCCAACAAGATCCGCTGGCAAATGCCAAACTGGTTGTTTTTGCGAATGCCGTTGAAGATAATCCTTTCATGGCTGGTGCCTTCCACGGTGTTTCAGAAGATGATGCTGTCATTAATGTCGGTGTCTCTGGACCGGGTGTTGTCAAACGCGCTTTGGAAACGGTTCGTGATCAGCCGATTGACGTTGTCGCTGAAAAAATCAAGACCACGGCTTTTAAAATCACGCGGATTGGGCAGCTGATTGGTACTTTGACTGCACAAAAATTGGGCCTGCCTTTTGGCATTGTTGATTTAAGTCTTGCGCCGACCCCAGCGCGTGGCGATTCTGTCGCTGAAGTGTTAGAGGAAATTGGTTTAGAACAAGTTGGTACGCAAGGCACAACCGCTGCTTTAATGCTGTTAAATGATGCGGTTAAAAAGGGCGGCGTTATGGCCAGCCAACGGGTAGGTGGTTTGAGCGGCGCCTTTATTCCTGTTTCTGAGGATGCTGGTATGATTGATGCAGCAGTCGCTGGTACTTTGACAATCAGCAAGTTAGAGGCAATGACGGCCGTTTGTTCCGTTGGCCTTGATATGATTGCTATTCCGGGCGATACACCTGCCACGACCATCTCAGCTATGATTGCTGACGAGGCGGCCATTGGCGTACAAAACAATAAGACCACGGCTGTGCGTGTGATTCCAGTTCCAGGTAAAGGCGTTGGCGACGAGATTGATTTTGGCGGCCTGCTTGGCCGCGCGCCGATTATGCCTGTCATCAATCGGTCTTCAGAGAAATTTATTAGTCGAGGAGGGCACATTCCTGCTCCGATTCATTCATTTAAAAATTAAGGAGGTTATATGATTTACGGTTTTTTGGGTGCCGGGCATTTAGCTGCGACAATGATTAAGGGGCTAATTAAAAGCGGTGTCTCTCCGGAAAAAATTTTGGTTAGCTCGCCGCATTCCGCACAACGATTATCTACTGAGATTGGTGTTGTTTCCGTTTCTGAAAGTGAACTGATTGAAAAATCGGATCTGCTTGTTTTTGCTTTCTTGCCGCAGCAGCTCAGTACAATTATACAGACAATCGGTACAGACAAGTTTTCTGACAGATTGATTGTTTCTCTATTGGGTTCCACGACTGTTTCTCAGCTTCAAAATCTTCTGCCCGCTGCCAGAATTGTGCGCGCCATGCCTAATATCAACGCTGAATTTAACAGGTCAACCACAGCTGTTGTGGCGGCACCTTCTGCAAGTGATCACGATAGACAGTTGGTGGACACATTTTTTGCCAAGATCGGGTCGCTAACAGAATTGCCTGAGGAATTGTTCCTGGCTTTTTCTGCGATTGCCGGCTCCGGTCCTGCTTTTGCTGCTTTGTTCTTAAAGGGACTGCAGCTGTCCGGAATCAAGCTTGGGCTTTCAAAAAAAGATAGTCTCAAAATTGCGGCCGATATGGTATTGGGATCAATGGCCGCCATTCAAAAAGGCAGTCAGCAGCCTGATCAGGTTATTAAAGCTGTGGCATCGCCCGGCGGCAGCACTGCTTTAGGCGTTGCTTCTTTTGAAGCTGACAATTTTGTGGGCGTGATTGAAAAAGCGATTAAAAAAACGGCTGGTTATGGTCAAAAATAGGGGCAAAGGTTGGAAAAGGATTGTCGTTAAGGTTGGCACATCGACGATCGTTTTAAAAAACGGCAAGATCAATCTGCCTGTTATCGGTCAACTTGTTCAGACGCTTTGTGCCTTAAGGAATTCCGGTAAAGAGGTGATCTTTGTGACCTCTGGTGCGATTGGTGTTGCTTTGAATCAACTTGGGCTTAAAAAACGACCGGCTGCCATCCCGGAACAACAAGCTTTGGCTGCAATTGGACAGGCAAATCTGATGGCCATTTACAACCAGACCTTCGCTTTTTATCACCAGCTGACCGGTCAAATTCTACTCACTTACGATGTTTTTGATAATCCAAAGATGCTGGATAACATGTTAAACGTCTTGGGCGAACTACTGCAATTGAACGCTATTCCGATTATTAATGAAAATGATGTGATTGCCGTTGATGAGATGGACCATAAGCATTCATTTGGCGACAATGACCGTCTAGCTGCAATGGTCGCTAACGCCATTGATGCCGATGCCCTGATTATTTTGTCGGATGTGGATGGCCTTTATGATAAAAACCCGCATCTTTTTTCTGATGCTAAAAAAATTTATCAAGTTAGATCTGTTGATGATCACATTTTGGCGCTTTCTTCAGGCAAGAGTGATTTAGGGAAAGGCGGCATGCAGACTAAACTAAAAGCGGCTGAGTTATTATTGAAGCATAATAAAGAAATGCTGCTGTTATCAGGCTCTCAACCGGCAGATATTTTGGCGGCGCTTTCTGGTAAGGAAATCGGTACTTTGTTTAGCCATGAATGACATATTACATACGCAAATGATTGACATTGGGCAGCGAGCCAAAACAGCGGCACTTGCTTTGGTTCGTTTGAATTTCGCCCAGAGAAATGCAATTTTAAGTGCTTTTGCAGACACAATTTTGGCAAACAAGGCAGAAATTCTGCGAGTTAATCAGCAAGAATTAGACGAGCATCATCATGATTTAACACTAGCTATGCAAAACAGACTGGCGCTGGATTCAAAAAAAATCACCAATATCATCGAATCCTTGCAGGCACTTATTAGAATAGATGATCCGCTCGCTGGCAGAGACCAAGAATGGCAGGCCGCGGCTGGGTTTAAAATTTTGAAAAAAATTGTGCCGCTGGGCGTGGTTGCCATGATTTATGAAGCTCGGCCGAATGTCACGATCGATGCTGCAGCACTAGCGATCAAGTCGGCTAATGCAGTCATTTTGCGTGGCGGTAAAGAAGCAATCCAGACAAATAGCTTGTTAGCACACATCTTAAGAGAGACCATCTCAAAGCTCGGTTATAATCCAGACATGGTTCAGTTGATTTCAGATAGCAGCCATGCTTCTGTCGATGAGCTTCTGCATGCTAGAAGCTTCGTAGATGTTTTGATTCCTCGAGGATCACGCCAATTTATTAATCATGTAGTTGAAAATGCCAGTGTGCCTGTGATCGAAACCGGTGCTGGCAATGATCATATTTTTGTTGATGAATCGGCAGACCAGCAGCAGGCTATTGGAATTATTCTCAATGCTAAGACACAAAGTCCAGCTGTGTGCAATGCTGCCGAAAAGCTCTTGATCCACAAAAATATCGCTAAAGAGTTTCTTCCAAAAATTGTTAGTGCATTAAAAGCGGCCGGTGTTGAAATCCGTGCTGATGCACAGGCATTGCAGCTGGACCCGACTCTTATTCCAGCGAGTGCTGAGGATTGGGATATAGAGTATAACGATCTGATTATGGCTATTCACATAGTGGACAGCCTTGACGAGGCCATTTCCTGGATTAGCAAACATACGACTCATCACACTGAGGCAATTCTGACTCAAGATCCCGCACATGCCGCCGCTTTTATGAATGATATCGATGCCGCTGTAGTGATGTTAAATGCATCCACACGTTTTACAGATGGTTTTGAATTTGGTTTTGGATCGGAAATTGGTATCAGCACACAAAAGCTCCATGCCAGAGGCCCAATGGGCCTTAAAGCATTGACAAGTTACAAGTATGAAGTTTTCGGCCACGGCGAGACACGGAAGTAATTTTTCAAGAAAAGTAATCAATGGTATCCTGATTTGGTGAACACTTTAGTCTTTGCGCATCGTGGTTATAAACTGGTTGCGCCGGAAAATACGCTGCCAAGTTTTAAGGCCGCTTTAAAATACCCGATCGATGGTTTGGAAATTGATTTACATATGACTGCCGACGGCGAATTGGTTATCATTCACGACGAGACAGTCGATCGGACTTTTAATGGGCAGGGTTATGTTAAAGACATGACTCTAGCGCAATTACGAGCTTTGGATTTTGGCAGCTGGTTTTCTGAACATTTTAAGGGCATACAAATTATGCGTTTTCAAGATTTTCTTGATTGGCTAGCAGATATTAATTACAAAGGCGTGTTATTAATTGAATTGAAGACGGATCATGTTGATTATCCAGGCATCGAAGAACGTGCCTTAGAAGCAAGCCGGCAACATCAAGGTGCATGGTCGGTCATATTTCAATCCTTTAACCCCAAGACTTTACAGAGGCTTTACCAGCTGGATACCCATTTACATATCGACCGTCTCTCTTTTGTTCCAAATCCAAAAGACTTTTTGGCTTGTCATGCAGACAGAATCCAACATATCAATTTGGACCTGCGTTTTGCACTGAATCGCTTGCTTCTGAAGTATTTTAATAAGGGCCAAAAGTTCGTACCGTGGGTAGTGGACGATCAGCGTTATCTTGAAAGAGCCTTTAGGCAGCCCCTATCAGCAGTTATTACGAACCAAGTTGCCCGTGCAACTTTATTACGGGATAAAATCCAGGGAATATATGAATCCTGACAGCAAACAAAAGATTGTCGTTGTTTTAGGGCCTACTGCTAGCGGAAAGACGTCCCTTGGTATCAAAATCGCTCAAGCTCTAAAAACAGAGATTATTTCGACAGATGCGGTTCAGATTTTTCGTGGACTTGACATCGGCAGTGCCAAACCAACAGCTGAAGAACTGTCCGAAGTTAAACATTCCTTCATCAATATTAAGAATGCAGATGAAAGTTATAACGCGCACGAATTTATGATTGACGCGCGACAAAAAATTGCGGCACTTTCGAGAAATGGACAGCTTCCCATCCTAGTCGGCGGTTCCGGCTTTTTTGTACAAACAGTAATTGGTGATCGGCGCTTGGCTGATCAAGATCATCCGATAGTCCCGCCAAAAGCCGGCATTGAGAATCGCCTCTATCAGGCCTTACTGATTGGGTTGACAATGCCGAGAGAAATTTTATATGACCACATTAATCGGCGTGTCGATTTGATGTTTCAGCAAGGGCTTTCTCAAGAAGCTGAGAAGCTGCTGATACAGCCGGGGGATTTTCAGTCGAAAAAAGCGATTGGTTATCGCGAGTTCAAGGATTATTTTTTCGGAAACCAGTCCCTGGACCGGACAAAAGAATTGATTAAACAAAATACACGCCATTATGCCAAACGGCAATTAACTTTTTTTAAGAACCAGTTTCCGGATATTCAATGGTTTGATGCGGTACAAACTGCCAAAAATAGCCAAAAAATCATTGATCTTGTTAAAAAATTCAACCAGTCATAGACCAATGTCAGTTTTCCTAACATTTTTCCCGAAAGGCAGCTATAATTTTAGTTAGATATTCTTAGTAAGAAATGATTGATGAGCGATTAAAAAAAGATTTAGCGATTTTGCCGATCAGTACGGTTCGCGCACTGACGAACCTTTCTGATAGACAAATTCGCTATTACGAAAGTCAGGATTTGCTTACTACGAAAAGAGGTAAAGGTGGACAAAGGCGTTTTTCTTTAAATGACGTCGAGCGTTTAATCGAGATTCGTACGATGATGGAGTCTGGGGATAGCCTGAAGGATATTCATAGTCTTTATGAGACGAACCGCGTGAATAGCCGGCGTGATGAGAAGAAAGATTTTGTTCATTCTTTGGAAAACGAATTTTTGAAAATCGGAAGGTTGGAAAAGCATTAATGGCAAAATTAACGAAAGCAGCAATAAAAGAGGCAGTTAAGGAAGAAGGTGTCGATTTCTTAAGAGTCATGTTCACAGATGTCTTCGGCATGATTAAAAATGTTGAAATTCCCGTCAGCGAACTTGACACGGTTCTTGACAACAATTTATTGTTTGATGGATCTTCTATCGATGGTTTTGTTCGAATTGAAGAGTCTGATATGTACTTGTATCCCGATTTGGATACCTTTAAGATTTTGCCGGACACAATGACTGGCGAGCATGATGGCAAGGTTGCGATGATTGTCGCAAATGTTTACACAAGCAGTCGTGAAGTGTTTGAGGGCGATCCGCGTAATAATTTGATTCGTGTGCTTCGTGAGATGAAAGCAGACGGCTTTTCTGATTTCAATGTTGGTACTGAGCCAGAGTTCTTCTTGTTTAAAGTCGGTGAAGACGGCAAACCAACGATGGAGCTCAATGATAACGGCGGTTATTTCGATTTGGCACCTCTTGATCTTGGGGAACATGTCCGTCGTGAAATTGTCCTGACTTTGGAAAAGATGGGATTCGAAGTTGAAGCTGCTCATCACGAAGTTGCTCCAGGACAGCATGAAGTTGATTTCAGATATGCAGATGCTGTCACAGCTGCCGATCATATCCAGCTTTTCAAGCTCATCGTCAAGACAGTCGCACGTAAATACGGCTATTATGCTACTTTTATGCCAAAGCCAATTGCAGGTATTAATGGTAATGGTATGCACACGAATATGAGTCTCTCAAAAGACGGCAAAAACGTTTTTGATGATCCCACAGATAAATTAGGTTTGTCTGAGACTGCTTATCATTTCTTAGGCGGCCTGTTGACTCATGCTGAGAATTTTGTCGCGATTACCAATCCGACAGTCAATTCTTTCAAGCGTCTAACACCAGGATTTGAAGCACCCGTTTATATCGCTTGGTCCGCTTCTAACCGTTCACCGATGGTTCGTATTCCAGCATCTCGTGGTGCAGCCACACGTCTGGAATTACGAATGGTAGATCCAACAGCCAATCCATATTTGGCTTTTGCAGTCGTTTTGGCTTCTGGCCTTGACGGTATTGAAAAGAAAATTACGCCTGAGCATTCTGTTGATAAAAATATTTTCCGCATGGATGCCGATGAACGACAAAAGGCCGGGATTAAAGATTTGCCGGATACTTTGCTTGCGGCCGTACAGAATTTAGAGCAGGATGAAGTTGTTACAGCTGCTATTTCCAAGCGTATTGCAGATACTTTTGTCGAAGCTAAGAAGCTCGAATATCAGTCCTATCGCGCATCTGTCTCGAAGTGGGAAATCGATCAGTATCTGGAAACGTTCTGATTGTTTAAAAGAAAATAATATTTATTAAACGTCTGTTCAAAGGCGTTTTTCTTTGCAAAAATTAGGGTATGACAAAACAGTTGAATCTTCATTTAGTAGCGGAAAATAAAATTCCACTTTTGAATAATCTCATTAATAACAAGATTGATTATTTGACATCAATTAAAAAAGCAATCTCTGAAAGTGATTATTTGTCAATTTATGAGTTACTTGATTCGGCGCGTTTTAACGAGAAAATTAGACATTGGCAGCACGCGGATCCAAATTATTTTTTGAGCAACATGACCGAAACAATTCAACCTGAATTGGCCGAATTTTTGGTTCCTAAACTGCTTGCTTATCTGCAGATTTATTTTCCCTTCTTCTTCTTTAGAGAGGTCAAGACCGGCGTTTATGAGATCTTATTTGGCAGGTGGCCATCGGCGCGCACTTTTGGTATTTTGGATGTTATTCGGATTGAGTTCATCTTTAACGACCCGGTCATAAATGAATTGCGAGATTTCATGGATGACCCGTCTTTTGTTCAAAATAGGGATGACCAATTGAAGGAGCTTCATCGGGCGAACCGGATTTATGCAGGCAAGCCGGGGATTGTTTCCGAACAGAGTATGCAGGAAAATCAGACCGAAATTTTACGCCTGCAAAAGACTCAGGCAGTTTTGGAACTTGAGCAGGAACAGATTGAGAAACATTTTGGCAGTTTTTCGCACTTTTTAGAGCAGGCAGGCCATCTGTATGTTGACTATCTGAATTTCTTGAATAAGGAAAATTAATGGCAAATCAGGATAATTCGTTCGCACAATTAGCAATATTTCAGCAGCATCTTGACCTTGACAGCAGTCGTGTTGCTGCTTTGAGCCATGCTTTGAAACGCTTTTTAAGTGCACAGAACCCGGTTGACAACATTCGCACGATCAGAGATCTGATGCAGGTACAGCTCCAGTTCGGCCCATTGGCTGAATTTGCACCTTTGTTTCGATTTGACGATGGTTTTTGGCTGTCCGAACTATTTATCAAACTGCTTTCTTTTAAAGACAATGATTTTTTTTCGACACTGGATGGCCAAAATAAGTTATCGGTCGGTTTGCGTTCTCGTATTTTGCCAAATTTTGAATTTATCTTTGTGCCGGCTGCAATAGCGGCTGGGGGTTTTTATCTGCAAGAGGCCAATTTACAGATCAGAATTCTATATTTTGATATTTGCCATCAGCGTCTCTTTATCGAGCCTAATGGTCTTTTGGCTCTTTTTACATCCGAGATTGGTCAAGGGCTCAGTACTAGACAGCTGGGGTTAACCATCCAAACGTTGAATGATCTGGCAGAAGTATTGCTCGAAGACCAGTTCGTGCTGGATTTAAATTTAATTCAGATGGAGAATGATGCCCAGCTGGAAATAAATAAAGCGGATTTGCCAGTTGCCGTCAGCGACAAACTTTTTATTTTAGCACAAGCAAATCAGGTAGATATTGTTGCGTTGGATGACGGTTTTTTGTTAAACTTGAACAGCAGCTTGAAATTATATTTTACAGAAGTTGTTGATCGCATTGGCCATGCCCAGTGGCGGTTTCGAGTATCCGATAAGGATGATTCTGAGACATTTTTATCTGTCTTGTTAAAATATGCTTGGTTTCGGAATTGGTATTGGGATAATATTCAGGATTTGCAAATTGCCTATCGCGATGAGTTTTTCTTGGGTTAGTGTGAAATGGTCGCATTTTTGACTATACTAAAAGTACGCGGAAGTGGCTCAACTGGATAGAGCATCGGAGTTCTAATCCGCAGGTTGTGGGTTCGAGTCCCACCTTCCGCATTAAATTATGAAAAAAAGTTTTTGGATTTTAGCATCGGTTGTTGTGGTTCTGCTGGTTGCAGCGTATTTTTTGTATCCGCGGGCTTCTTTTGGCGGTGTTCAGATGTCTGAGAAACAGTACAGACAGGTTCAGCGTTCAAAGGAAAATATTGATACCTTACTGACGGATCTTGGCAAATATCGGCCAACTCAAAGCTCGACGGTCACAAAAATTAAGCAAGATGTTGATCGCCTGATCTCTGAAAACGGCCAAAACTTATCGACTGCGGATTTTGATAAATTAGAGGCTGCTGCGGGTGACAAAGGTGGTATACTGGCCACAATTGAAGCGGCTCAAAAAGGCCGGTATTTGATTGACGGTGATATTGCATCGGTACTCCACGCTAAATTTTCCGTGATTGTTCAGCAATCCGCTAAATCTGCGACCGAGTCGGATTCACAGGCGGCCCAAGTTGCTTCACAGATTCAAAAAGATTTGAGTGTCGATTCCCGGCTTTATAAGTTAGGGATCAAGAGCTAAACGTTGACCTGAAAGGGTCTTTTTTGATACAATGAACGAGTTGTTGCAAAGCTTCAACCACTCTAAAGCGGTAATTAAGAGACCTAGTCCACCGCCACGGTGAGTATAAGAGGAGGCCGTTAATGGCTAATAAGTACGCAGTTATCGAGACTGGCGGCAAGCAGTATCGTGTAGAAGCAGGGGACGCTATCTTCATCGAGAAACTTGAAGCCAACGAAGGCGATAAAGTTGTTTTTGATAAAGTTTTGCTCGCAAATGGCGAATTTGGCGATCCATATGTAGCTGGTGCACAGGTTACTGGCACTGTTGCTAAACAGGGCAAAGAGAAAAAAGTTGTTACCTTTAAGTACAAGGCTAAAAAGCACGGCCATGTTAAAAAAGGTCACCGTCAACCATATTCTAAAGTATTGATCGAGAGCGTTTAAGGAGGACGACATGTTTGAGAAGTTAGAAAATCTAATTAAATTAGCCCACCATAAGGGAGGCGGATCATCTTCCAACGGTCGCGATTCTGCAGGACGTCGTCTTGGTGCAAAGCGTGCTGATGGACAGGATGTTTTGGCCGGCACAATCATTTACCGTCAACGTGGTACACATATTTACCCAGGTAATAATGTTGGTCGCGGTGATGATGATACTCTTTATGCTTTAACAGATGGCGTTGTTCGTTTTGAACGCAAGGGCAAGGCACAGAGACAAGCATCTGTTTATTCTAGAGAAGAATATCAGTCAAAATTAGAAGCAGTTGATTAAAATTTTTTGTGAGTAGCGGTTTACCGCTATTTTTTTTAGGCAGGTATCTATGAAATATGATTTTGAGAAAAGAATAGAGAAATTAAGAAAGTTATTCGATGTGTTGAAGGTAGATGCCATGACAATTTATCAGGGCACTAATATTGAATATCTGACAGGCTTTGATGCAGGCTCAGGCGAGGGCATGTTCAGCTTGGACCGGACGCACGCGCTGCTTGTTACTGATGGCCGTTACGAAGAAGCCTTGACCGGAAATTTGCCTGATGGGGTTGACCTAAAAATTACGAGAGATTATTACGGTGATACTGCTAAAGCACTGAACAAGTGGCAAGCAGACACGGTAGGTTTCGAAGAGAATCTTCCCTTCAACGTTTTTGATTTTCTGGATAGCGAATTAGATTCTAATTTCGTCCCAACACCTGCGCCAATAGAAGCTTTGCGCGAAATCAAGGATGCTGATGAGATTGAAAATCTTCGTCAGGCGACTCGGCGATCGGTAGCTGCGTTTAACCAATTACTAAATTGGATCAAGACGGGACAAACTGAAAGAGAAATTGCAAACCAACTGGATTACTTTGCGCGTAAAGAGGGGCTTGAAAAAACTAGTTTCGATACAATCGTTGCTTCCGGGGAAAATTCTGCCAAGCCTCACGGCACCGCTAACGAACGTCGAATTAGACAGGGTGATTTGCTGACAATTGATTTTGGCTACTACTATCACCATTACACTTCTGATATCACAAGAACACTGGCCGTAGGACCCATCAACGACAAATTGCGAAACATTTACGAAATTGTTAAAGAGGCCCAAAAACGTGCTATTGCAGCAGTTAAACCTGATGTTTCACTCAGTGATGTTGACTTGGCTGCTCGTGCTTACATCTCGTCAAGGGGGTTTGATAAAGAATATAATCACGGTGGCGGCCATGGCGCAGGACTTGATATTCACGAAGGCCCGGCAGTGTCTCCTAGGTCGACAGACGAAGCCGTGATCGGCCAGATGCTGACAATTGAACCAGGAATATATCTTTCCGGACTAGGCGGCGTGCGTATTGAGGATGATATTCTAGTTACCAAAAACGGCTTTGAAAACCTCACTGGCGGTATTACACGCGACTTAATCACAATCGAGAACTAACATGACTATTAGATTAGATTATTTAGTATTTTATATTGGCAACATTAGTTATGGTTTTGACTATGTGTACACAAAAAGAATTAATGGGCACGCTTTTTATGTCCGCCGACAGCCGCAAGAAGAGATTGCAGATATTTTGGACGAAAATTTTGATTTCTATAATCCGCATATCGCTGAGGATACACATGCAGCTTTTAACTGGAAATATGACGAAAAATTCACGGATTTAAGCCGTGTTTGGGATCACTATTCAGATGTAGTACTAGGTTTTATAGAGCCTTGGGAAGCTGATTATCGTGCGCCAGTCGATTATAATTCCGATAAGAATGTCGAGTGGGGTATTCGTTTTCACTCACGAAACTTAAAGGGCGAACAACTAATTTATGGTGTTAATGCTTATCCTGAGCGCTTTGACGATTTCGTTAATTATTTACGATCGTTCGACCCAGAAACACCCACCAAAGTACCGGACAATCTGCCTTACACACAGGGGCGCTTCGCTAATTAATTCATAAAAACACATCTCAACTCGTACAAATAAGTATGAGCGATTTTTTAAAAACATATATCACTAAAATCAAAGGGATAAACCCTAAAATTCTATGGACATGTACTGGGCTAGTTTTAGTCTTTAGTACGTGTTTTTTGTTTTATCTGATTCCGAATTCTAAAGCTGAACATGACTCTGTGATGATATCATCGAGCTCGGCGCAGGCATATTCCGCGCTGAGCTCAAGTACTAACTCAGCCGAGGTCCAGCGAAAAAATGAAAAGAAGCAGCCAGTTCAGGATCGATTGGTTTTCTTTGTTGATGTTAAAGGCGCGGTTTTGCATTCACAGGTAGTCAGAATGACAAGCGGGGAAATTATCCAATCGGCCATTAATCGAGCTGGCGGTGCCAATGCAGATGCTGATTTGAATCAGTTGAATTTAGCTGCAGCAGTTGTTGCTGGGCAGGTCATCTATGTTCCAAAGAAGGGCGAGGAGATACCGGAACAGTTTGCAGCCTCATCTGTTAATTCCAATGCCTCTGCCAGTGCAGGATCTTTGGAAGTAAATGCTAGAAATTCGAGTGATACCAAAATTGATTTAAATCAGGCTGATGCCGAACGTTTGCAAACTATTAGCGGAATCGGTGAGAAAAAAGCTGATGATATTATCAAATATCGTGATGAACATGGTCGTTTCAAGACGGTTGAGGATTTGAAAAATGTTGCTGGTTTTGGCGATAAGACTGTTGAAAAATTGAAAGACTATGTCACGGTTCAGTAAATCAGTTCTGCAAAATGGCTTGATTTTGTCATTACTGCTTGCTGCAATAAGTGGTGTTTTTTTCAATTGTTGTCTTTTAACTGTTGGATTGTTATTAGCTGTTATTGTTAGAATTCTGATGGGAAAATCTGTGCAAACAGTGATTGCAGCTTTATTAGTTTCTCTATTATTTTTGCTGCGATTTTCTTGTTTTCAATCCGCTTTTGAAGCGAAAACATTGCCTAATAGTGATCAAGCAAGCTTACGTTTACGTATTTTCGCTGATGACATAACCATTGATGGCGACCAGCTTAGGGCAAGAGCCTTTGATCAGCAGCATAAACAAAAGATTCTGCTTTATGTAACTGTTGGATCTGAGGATGAAAAACATTTTTGGGAAGCCAACCAAAAAAATTTGAATTGTTTGGTTAATGGACGAATTTCTAAACCCATGCGGTCAACTAATTTTCGGCAATTTGATGTTCGCAGTTACTTTCATACACAGTCGATCAGCAATCAGATCAGTAGGACTCGTTTTGAAAAAATATCTGTTTTTCGGTCGGCCAATCCATTTGACTGGATTATTTCGACCACACATCATCTGCGAAAATTACTCATTAATCAGTTGAACCAGCTCCCCAGCCCATTGTCGGATTATGCTAAGGCACTTTTGATAGGTGATTTAGATAGTGATTTTTATGATCGCTATCCAGGCGTCACGAACCTGGGCCTGATTCATTTATTTAGTATTTCCGGCTTTCAGGTCAGTTATTTTGCAGTTCTTTTAAAAAAATTTTTGAGAAAACTCCATATGACTAAAGATCACAATACAATCATGACTGCTTTTTCCCTACCGATATTTTTTATTTTTGCTGGAGGAGTTCAATCCTTGGTTCGCCCCGTTGCCTCAGCTGAATTATCTTTGGGGGCGACTTTGATGAAAGTACGCGTAAGCAAAGAGCTTATTTGGTCTGGCACATTGATGATCGGACTTTTCGTATCGCCGATGATTTTGTTCAATATTGGCGGTCAGCTTTCTTACTTGCTCAGTTTTGCATTGATGTACACCTATCGGCTTGGATCTTTTAAAACGAGTCTATTTATGAGCTTAGTTAGTATGCCAATTGTGTTGGCTGCAAAATATTCTTGGCATCTTCTTAGTATGCCGGCAAATTTTATTGCTATTCCTCTTTTTGGGATCTTCATTCTGCCACTAATCTTTTTAGCTATGCTGGTACAAATTATTTTTCCGGCCGCTTTAGGCTGCTTGAATTTTGTGATTCAGCTTTTTACTGAGAGTGTCGAATGGCTGGCACTTTTGCCAGGTCAAATATATTTTGGCAAACTAGCTGACTTTTTAGTTATTCCGTTAATCTGCTTGATATTCGTACTTTTTGACGAGAAAAAGATTCGTCGGCGCATCGCGACAGCGCTGTTTTCCGCAATTCTAGTCACTAGTTTCCTTATCATTCATTTGCCTAAAGAGGGTGAATTAATGACTTTTGATATCGGCCAAGGGGATTCTGCATTTCTTCGCACGCCTCGTAATCGGCAGACTGTTCTCATTGATACGGGCGGTCGAGTTGGCTTGCCTAAAAAACCCTGGCAGATTACAAAGGGTGGCGTTAACCAGGGGCAATCTATCATTGTCAATTATCTGCAGTCAATTGGCGTCGGCCATCTGGACTATTTGGTGCTGAGTCATGGGGACATGGATCATATCGGTAATGCAAAAGACATTTTGAAATTAATGGCTGTTAAGCGTTTACTGATTCCGGCTGGAATGCGGAGTACTGATCCCTTTAAAATTCAGCTTCAGCCTTTTATTAAAAAGGGAACAGAAGTTATTGAAGTAACCAATTTATCCAATCTGTCAGGGTTTCCTTTTAAAATATTGCATCCCTTTGGGCAAGGTAAAGCTGAGAATGAGGATTCCATCGCACTGTGGACGACTTTGGGTCCGCTAAGATTCTTCACTGCTGGAGATTTACCGAAAGAAGGTGAGATTCAGATCGATGAAAAGTTTCCGGGACTAAAAGTTGATCTGCTAAAATTGGGGCATCACGGTTCCAATACCTCCAGTGATGCGCAGGTCCTGAAAAAATGGCAAGTGAGCTACGGCTTGATTTCAGCGGGTCGGCATAATCGCTATGGTCACCCCAAAGCAGAGGTCATTTCTTTGATGGATAGACTTCATGTTCATGTTTTTAACACCCAGACTAATGGTGCAATCCGTTTTCGTTATACTGAGCATAAGGGCTTTTTTGAGACTTTTACGAGAGATTTTGATGACACCGAATGATTTTAGTACACAATTAAAAAAACAAGGCATTCTTCCAGCTGTTCTTTTGTTTTCTGGCCAGGAGGTTTTTTTAGCCCAGCAAAGTCTTAAAAAAGTCGAGCAGTCAATTGAGACAAATTTTCGAGCTTGGGATTTTGTTAGAAGTGATATGAGAGATCAGTCTGTGCCGGTTGTTTTGCAAGATGTCTCGACGATGTCTTTTAGCGGTGAACGGCGTTTCGTTATCATGGATCAACCTGTTTTTTTGTCTTCTAAAGGCAGTTTGGAAAAACAGGATGAAAAAAATTTTTTGAATTATCTTCAGAATCCTGAATCGGAAAATACGTTAATCGTCAATACAGTCGGTATCGATATTGATAAACGAAAAAAAATTGTCAAAGCTCTTCTCAAAAGCGGGGAAAAGGTTAATTTTGAGCCATTGCCTGAGAGAGAGGTTTTTAAAATTGTCAAACGGCATTTGTCACTAGCTCATGTTTTAATGGCTGACGATGTTATTAACTACTATCTGCGCCGCTTAGCCTTTGACCTGCGATTGGTCATGACTAATTTGGACAAACTAATACTTTTTGGTGTTTCAGGGAAAGCAATTGGGCAAGAGGAGATTGATCAATTAGTCACTGCTGAATTGAATGAATCTGCTTTTGATCTCGTCACTGAGATTAACCGGCGCCATTTGGATAAAGCCTTGCAACTGTACGTTAATCTTATTGATCGAGGAGAGGCACCTATTCGAATCAATGCGCTGCTTCAGTCCCAGTACCGCCTTTTGATTCAGGCTAAAGCTCTATCAATCAATGACACACAACTTGCTCAAAAACTTAAAATACATCCGTATAGGGCAAAATTAGCTAATCAAGCTGTCAGTGTCCAAACGATGCCGCAATTGTCGAATGCCTACTTGGATTTAGCTAAAATTGATTTTCGACTCAAGTCGACAACATTAGATCCAACGATGTTATTTGAAATGTTTCTTTCAAACAATGTTTAGAACCATTTTTTAGATATCTCGTTCAGATTCTCCTTCTTGAATAGGCGAAATGTGTAGTACAGAAAAATGATCAGTAGTATGGCTTGAAAAGCAAACTGAGTCGCGGTTACTTTGGGATTACCCAAGCCGAAAATGGCTTGCGGATTGGCTGCAAAAGCTAAACCATCGATAAGAGCGTGTATCAGGATCGTGACTGATAGATTCTTACTGAATATGTAGGCGGAGGCGAAAATGAGCCCGAGTGCAAACACATAAATCATTTGAATTGCTGTCACGGCTATACTGGCCGAAAAAAGATTAATCAAATGCAGGCCAGCAAAAAACATCGCTGACAATAAATTGGCTGCTAAGAAACTAAATGTACGGCTTCCTTGAGATAACAGGTTTCCCAGCATTAGTCCACGCGCGGCATACTCTTCAAAAATGCCGACCGAGAGCGAAACTGCTAGGGCAGTAAAAAGTTCGAAGGGGCTTAAATGGTGACTTTGGCTTGAAAACACGAGCAAGTTTATCAAAACGAATAAGATACTAGGGGAAGCTACTTTTAGTCCAAGAAAGAAACTGTGATTAAAAAAAGAAACTCTGATTTTAAAAAAGAAATGATTAAACAAGAAAATGAACAGAATGGCAAATGACTCGCCTAGAATTGCCAACCAGCTTAACAAAAAAGGATCCCGATTTACCGCAAGCGTACTGTTATAAAATAACAAGCGGTAAACAGAAATAAGAATTGAGCCCAGGATTGAACCAAGGATCAAAGAAATAATCGTCGAGAAAAAAATTAAAAAGGATTTTAAGAGTACGTCTCTTTTACTTTTCACTTCAGTGCATTGCTCCCTTTTTAAGTAATAGACAAATATTGGCTCAAATAATATCTGATTTGTCTGTTTGAGAGAAATTGGAAGGAGACACGGGGATTCGAACCCCGGCGCCGACTCTACATCGGTTCGGCGGATTTCGAGTCCGCTGCATTACCGCTCTGCCATATCTCCGAGCTACAAAAACCATTCTAACAAATAAGCGGCTTTTTCAGCAATAAAGTTTAATAAATTGAATTACGATACAGACCAACAACTTTGCCCAAAATGGCAACGTTATGAACAATAATCGGCGCCATCGTGTCATTTTCAGGCTGTAAGCGATAGTGCCCAGCTTCTTTAAAGAAACGCTTGACTGTGGCTTCGCCTTCGCCATTACCAAAGTCACTGGTCATGGCCACAACAATATCACCATTGTCTGCATAATCTTGTTTGCGGACGAAAACCATATCGCCATCTAAGATACCGATATTGATCATCGACGTTCCTGAAACTCGCAAAACAAAAAGATCACCTTCAAAACGTTCAAGATCATCCGGAAGGGGGAGAAACTCGGTGGCATTTTGTTCGACGGCCAGGATAGGCATACCAGCGGTCACAATTCCGATAACCGGTACTTTACCGGGTGTTACGGGGACACCGAGAGCCCTAAGGCCCTTTTCGGTAATTTCGATAGCACGCGGTTTGGTTGGATCTTTGTGTAACAACCCATGCTTTTCCAGACGTTCGATATGACCGTGAACAGTTGAAGTAGATGAAAGCCCAACCGCTTCGCCGATTTCACGCACAGTAGGGGGATACCCTTTTTCGTTCTGTTTTTCGTATATATAGCGGAGCACACCGAGTTGTTTTGTTTCAGTCATTTGAATCCCTTCCTGCTAAGATATTGCTATATGCAATTATAACCAAACATTTCAAGTAAAACAAACACATGTTCGTTAAATTTAAGAAAATCATTATTTTTTGTATAATGCAAGTATGGAGATTTCTGATGACAGATAATTCAAGATCCGAAGAGGAACATAATGAACCGAAATTCATCGTTGACGAAGATGAGCAGGCTGCAAATGAGGCTTTGAGAGCGAGAATTAACGAATTGGCTGCAAAGCAAAAGACGGCTCAAGGATTGACTGAGTCAGAGAAAGAAGAGCAGAAAACACTTCGAGCAGCTTTTTTGGCAAATTTTCGTAAAGCTTTTCGATCTCAGGTTGAAATGATGCAGATTTTCGATAAGAATGGTAAAGAAGTTACTCCTAAAAAGGTAATTGATATTCAAAAAAAGAAAGGATTGAGATAGAAAATGGACTGGATATGGTTTGTACTGATTGGACTGGTTATTGGTTTTGCAGCGGGAATGATTGTTTCTCGTTTTACACTGAAAAGTTATCTTAAAAAGAATCCACCAATCAATGAGCAGATGCTTCGTCAGTTGGGTGCTTCGATGGGCAGAAATTTGAGCCAAAAGCAGATCAACCAGATGATGGCGCAAATGAAAAAAAATTATTAAAAAAACAAACCCAGTTTGAGGTTTGTTTTTTTATTCTTGATTCTTTTTTTCCGGATGCTGGTCAACATAATGCCAATCTTTATCAATTTGCTGATCAAGTTGGGCAAACGCAGCCTGCATTTTCGGAATTGTTTCTTCAATTGAATCTTTTCGGCCGACCTTGATAACTGGTCCGAAGGCAATCGTCGTTGATCCCCGCCGAAAGAGGCCTTTAAAGCTTAACGGTCCTTGGTAGACAACTGGCAGAAGACTTTTACCGGACATCTTTGCGATTAGTACCGCTCCACCTTCTAGCTGAGATGAGTGTCTGGAACCCGAAGGGAAAATCATGAAATTGCGACTGCCGCTTTTCAATTCTTTGACGGGAATTTTAATCGCTGATGGGCCTGGATTTTGTCGGTCAACGGAGAATACGCCAACTTTTTTAAGAGCCCAAGCGAAAAGTTTGTTTTTAAAAAGCTCCTTCTTCCCCATGAAAATAAATTTCTTGGGCAAAAGAGCGATCGCAAACCACAAGGGATCCCACCATGTGCGATGTGGTGCGACAAGAATGAATTGTTCATTTTCAGGGATATTGGCGCGGCCTTGAATGTTCAGTTTGCCATTTATTATCCAGCGAATAGCTTGAATGATTCGAAAAAGGAACACGTACATGACTATTATTATATAGAGAAATGGCAAAAAACATCTTACAATCACAGGAAAAAATTGAAAACGTCACAGATTCACTCAAAATTATTCAGAACAATTCTCTGCCTAAGTTCGGGATTGATGCTTTGATTCTGGCTGATTTTATTGATGGAAGCCATTCTCAAAAGCAGAAAGCTGCTGACTTTGGATCCGGCAGCGGCATCATCGGGTTGGCTTATGCACGCAAAAGCAGCGGCAAAATTTCTTTGATTGAAATTGATTCAGAATTATGCGAGTTAGAAAAAAGATCAGTCCAATTGAATAATCTTGAAGATCGGGTTCAAAGTTTCCGAGCGGATGTCAACCAGCTTGCTGACATTTTTCAACTGAATTCGCTGGATTTGATTATGTCCAATCCACCGTATTTTGACGAGAGAAACTATGCCTCTAAAAGTCCCGATCCGTCCCGATCCCTTGCAAGACACGGTTACAACTTTAATTTACAAACGCTTTTTACACAGTCAAAAAAATATTTGAAATCAAAGGGCAAACTATATTTTATATACCGTGCTGAAAAAATGGCTGATATTTTTAGTGTGGCAATTGAAAACGGATTCGGCATTAGCAAAATGCGTTTTGTCTATGGCAAGGCCGACAGTCCAGCCAAAATGATTCTTGTTAAAGCTATCAAACAGGCCAGCAATGCGAAAATTCAAATTGAGAAACCGCTTGTTATTTATACTCAACGGGATAATTACGTGCCTGAAATTAAGGAGCTGCTTCAAAAAAGAGACTACTATTTTTACGTGATTCAGACTGCAGATAATTATCTTTACGCAGGAACGAGCGATGATGTTGACCGCCGTTTCGCTGCTCACCAGGCAAAGAAAGGCGCAAAATTTACCAAAGTTGATAAACACCACCCTTTGACTTTGGTCTATCGCGAGAGGTTTTCAAGCAAACACGAAGCCCTGAGCTTTGAAAGCCGCTTTAAACGCTTTACCCGGGCGGAGAAGGAACGGTATATAGGCTTGTAATTACCCCGCTATTCAGGTAAACTATTAAACGGCATTCGCCAATACACAGCGGGAATAGATGCTTTGCCTGTTGCTCTTAGGAGTCGGCAAAGCAGTAGAAGTTTCTGCAAGGACAAAAACATTAGGAGGCCAAAATGGCTGCAATTTCAATGAAAGAACTTTTAGAGGCCGGCGCGCACTTCGGTCATCAGACTAGGCGCTGGGATCCAAGGATGGATGAATATATCTTTACCTCTCGTAATGGTATTCATATCATCGATTTACAAAAAACTTTACGTATGGCAGATGATGCCTATAACTGGGTCAAAGGCGAGGCAGCCGATGGCGCAAACTTCTTGTTTGTCGGGACTAAAAAACAAGCTACCGAAGCAATCGAAGAAGAAGCAAAGCGCGCCGGCGTTGCCTACGTTAATCATCGTTGGCTCGGTGGTACTCTGACTAACTGGAATACGATCAAAACACGTATTAACCGGTTAAAGGAACTGAGAGCTGCTGAAGAAGATGGTTCATTTGACAAGCTTCCTAAGAAAGAGGCTTCTCAGTTGGGTAAACAAAAAGCAAAGTTGGAAAAGTTCCTTGGTGGTATTGCAGACATGGAAGACATTCCTGATGTTATGTTTGTGGTTGACCCAAAAACAGAAGAAATCGCTGTTAAAGAAGCACGCACGTTAAATATTCCAGTCGTAGCAATGATTGATACTAATGGAAACCCAGATTTAGTTGACGTTAAGATCCCTGCCAACGATGATGCGATTCGTGCGGTTAAATTAATCACTTCAAAGATGGCAGACGCCATTATTGAAGGTCGCCAGGGACAAGATGCTGGCGAGGCTTCCGTTGAAGAAGGCTTTGCTGATGCTGCTGACGAGCAGGCGGCTTCAAGTCAGCCTGTTGATACAGAAGACAAAGAAGTTTCATCAAACAACTAAAAATAAGTCGCCTTTTTAGGCGATTTTTTATGAGGTAAAGAAAATGGCACAAATTACTGCAGCACAAGTTAAAGAACTGCGCGAAAAAACCAGCGCAGGCATCATGGATGCAAAAAAAGCACTCGTTCAGGCTGATGGCGATATGACAAAAGCTATCGATCTATTGAAAGAGCGGGGCGTGGCTAAGGCAGCAAAAAAAGCGGATCGTGTGGCTGCTGAAGGCATGACCTATGTTGCCGAAGAAGACAATCGTTCAGCGATTGTTGAATTGAATTCGGAAACTGATTTCGTTGCCAGCAATGATCAATTTTTGGCACTTCTGCACACGGTAGCAGCAACGATTCTCAAAAATAAGCCGGCAGATCTAAAAACGGCTTTGGCCCTGCCGCTTAACGGTGGGACGCTTAATGACGAAATCGTACAGACTTCTGCACACACTGGCGAAAAGATTACGCTTCGTCGCTTTAGCTTGATCGAGAAAAAAGATGACGAAGTTTTTGGTAATTATTCACATCTTGGCGGTCAGATTTCAGTCATTGCTTTGTTAAAGGGCGGTAACGCTGCAGTTGCAAAAGATATTGCGATGCATATCGCAGCTATTGCACCGAAGTATCTTAGCAGAGAAGATGTGCCAAGCGAGGTTGTTGAACACGAAAAGGCAATCCAAATGAAGGCCGATGATTTGGGCAGCAAACCTGACAGCATCAAAGAAAAGATTGTTGAAGGCCGTTTGGGCAAGTTTTTGGATGAGCTTGCATTGCTGAACCAGCCCTTCGTCAAAGGTGATGGCGAAACAGTTGCAGAGTATTTAAAGCAGCAAGGTGCTCAAGTTGAATCTTTTGTCCGTTACCAAGTTGGAGAAGGCATTGAGAAACAAGAAACGAGTTTAGCTGAAGAAATTGCTAAACAGATAAACGGGTAATTCTATGGCTGAAGTAGAATTTCATCGTGTATTGCTCAAACTTTCAGGGGAAGCTCTAGCCGGTCAATCAGGAATCGGGATTGATTTGCCAACAGTTCGACGTGTTGCAAACGAATTAGCTGATATTAAGAGGACATATCCGGAAATCCAAATTGCGATTGTCAATGGTGGTGGCAATTTGTGGCGTGGGGAACCAGCTGCTGAAGCCGGTATGGATCGGGCAAGAGCCGATTATATTGGTATGCTGGGTACAGTCATGAATGCCTTATCTTTAGCTGATAGTTTGGAACAGGCAGGTGTGGATACGCGTGTTTTGACAGCAATCGAAATGAGACAAATTGCTGAGCCTTACATTCGCGGACGTGCAATTCGTCACTTAGAAAAAGGCCGAATTGTCATTTTTGGTGCTGGGACCGGATCGCCGTATTTTTCAACAGATACAACAGCAGCGCTTCGAGCCGCCGAAATTAATGCTGATGCGATCTTAATGGGCAAAAATGGGGTTGATGGCGTTTATAATGCTGATCCGCGCAAGTTTGCCGATGCAGTGAAGTTCAGCGAGTTAACCTATGATGAAGTTTTGCAAAGAGGCCTCAAGGTTATGGATTCGACCGCTGGTGCTATGGCCAAGGATACCGATATGCCTTTGGTTGTATTTAATTTAAACGAGCCTGGCAATATTAAGAAGGCCATTGAAGGACAAAATATCGGAACAGTAATTAAAGGATCCAGATAATGATTGATCTAGCAGATTTAAAAAATAGAATGGCAAAGGCCAGTAAAGCTTTTCAAAATGAGTTGGTCAACATTCGTGCCGGTAGAGCAAATCCAAATATGCTTAATAAAATCCAAGTTGAATATTATGGTGCCCCGACGCCATTAAATCAACTCGCTAGCATACAAGTTCCGGAAGCGCGGATATTACTGATTACCCCTTATGACAAAAGCTCATTAAAATCCATTGAACAGGCTATTTTTGCCAGCGATCTCGGTCTAACACCCCAAAACGATGGCAATGTGATCCGTTTGACGATCCCTATTCTGACTGAAGATGGCCGTAAAGATTTGGTCAAACAAGTCAAAGCAGAGGCTGAAAAAGCAAAAGTTGCCAGTCGAAATATTCGTCGAGACTTTATGAATGATTTAAAAAAAGACAAGGATTTGTCCGAAGATCAGCGCCATAAAGCTGAAGAGGATGTCCAAAAAGTAGCCGATTCTGAAATAAAAGATATTGATCAAATTGCGGATAACAAAGAAAAAGAATTAATGGAGATTTGATGGTTTTTTTTAATGCAGCGAGTTCTAAGGAAAACGATCAGCTGATTCCCAAGCACGTTGCAATTATTATGGACGGTAATGGGCGCTGGGCTAAACGTCAACATCAGGCGAGAGTTTTCGGACATAAAGCCGGTATGGAAAATGTGAAGAAGATTGCGCTTGTTGCTAATCAACTGGGAGTCAAAGTATTGACTCTTTTTGCATTTTCGACGGAAAATTGGGGCAGGCCGGCTACAGAGGTGAACTATTTAATGCGCTTGCCAATAGATTTTTTTAATCTATTTGTACCCGAGCTAATTGAAAATAATATCAAGGTTGAAGTGATCGGTGAAGTTGATGGCCTACCTGACAAAACACGGTTAGCTGTCGAAAAAGCCATTGTAGACACCTCACAAAACACTGGCATGATTTTAAATTTCGCTTTTAATTACGGTGGCAGAAGAGAAATTGTGGATGCCGCACAATCAATTGCACGCCAAGTCCAAAAAGGGCTTATTCAACCGGACCAGATTAACGATCAACTGTTCCAAGAAAATCTCTTAACGAGCCAATTGGGAGATTTGGCTAATCCTGATTTAATTATCCGAACATCCGGAGAGAAAAGAATTAGCAACTTTCTGCTTTGGCAGGCGGCCTACTCTGAATTTGTTTTTTCAGAAAAATTGTGGCCAGATTTTTCTGGGGAGGATTTTAAATTAGCATTGGCCAGTTTTGGAAAACGTGATCGGCGCTTTGGTAAGATAAAAGAATCATGAGAACTCGAATTATTACAGCAATTGTTGCTCTGGCCATTTTCGTTCCTTTCGTTGTTTACGGGGGTATTCCTCTAACTATCCTGATTTCCTTATTAGGCGTAATTGCAGTAGGCGAACTGCTATTCATGAAAAAACGGCTGCTTGTCAGCTTTGAGGCCCTGGTCTCATTTGTAGCTGTTGTGGTCACTATTTTACCGAATAGTTTCTGGCGCTTGCTACCCGCTCCGACTTTCTTAAATCCAAGAACTTTAATATATTTGTTTATTTTCTTATTACTGTTGACAACGGTCTTGTCAAACAACAAGTTAAGTTTTGATGACGCTGGTGCTTTGTCACTGGGTGTTTTATATATAGGTTTTGGTTTTCATTTCTTTTTACAGGCAAGGGCTGAAAATTGGATGGCATTCGTTTTTGGACTGATTATCGTTTGGCTGACGGATAGTTTCGCGTACATAATTGGCAGGAAATTAGGCAGACACAAACTGATACCTAAAATTAGTCCTAACAAGACTTGGGAAGGTTCTATTGGGGGAACTGCTGTAGCAACGATTGTGGCAATTATTTTTGCAGAAAGTACCCATTTTGCAACTCATTTTTCACTGTTTGAAATTGTACTGGCTACTCTCATTCTTTCGATTGCAGGCCAATTTGGAGATTTGATTGAATCAGCCTTAAAACGGTATTTTGGTGTCAAAGATTCCGGTACTCTCTTGCCGGGTCACGGCGGTATTCTCGATCGTTTTGATTCCATGCTGATCGTCATGCCGATTATCGTTTTGATTGGACTAACAGCATGAATTTAACTTCGATTGTTGCTTTTATCTTAGTTTTTGGACTGATTGTCACTGTTCATGAATTTGGTCATTTCTTTGCTGCAAAAAAATTTGGTGTTGTAGTTTACGAGTTTTCAATAGGCATGGGTCCCAAAATTTTTGGAAAAAATTGGCATGGCACCAACTATGTCTTGCGGATTTTGCCTGTTGGCGGGTATGTTTTAATGGCAGGTGCTGATCAGCAAAATGAGTATCTTGAGGATTTACGACCAGGAAAATTAGTGAAACTTAGATTTTCTGATGATACACAACAAATAGTTAATCAAATCGATATTTCGGATTCGCCAGCTGATTCTAGTACGCAGCTGATGAGAATTAAGGAACTGGATATTAACCAGGCTTTTGTTATTTCCGGAACTATCAATGAGAGCCAAAATTTAGATGCGAGCTACCATTTGGCCGAAGAAACACAAATCAAAATTTCTGAAGATCGTATATTCGAATTAGCTCCCAGAAATCGACAATTGCCAAATATCGCAATCTGGAAACAAGCAATTGTTAATTTTGCTGGACCTTTGATGAATTTTTTGCTTGCTTTTGTTTTATTTATTGGTTTATCAGCTGCATTGCCTCGTGTGCCATTATCCAATGGACAAATTAATCCAATGGCTGGTTATCCTGCTGCAAAACAGGGCCTCAAAAAGGGTGATGTGATTACGCGAATCAATACTCGATCAGTACATAGTTGGAATCAATTGACACAAGCAGTAACGTCAGTGGGAGATCGACCTATTAAGGTGACTTTTAGAAGGGGCAATCAACAGCTGACTGTGTCTATCCAGCCTCGCCGGGCGGTTGAATCGGGACAGACAAGATATCTGCTGGGTGTGGAGCAGGATACAGGATCAAGCTTAACGCAGCGAGTTAATTATGCTTTTTCAAGTTTTTACCAAGGAGCAACAACGATTGGATCTGCATTTTTGCACTTGATCACACATCCTAGCTTAGACCAGTTAGGAGGTCCTGTGGCAATTGCACAAACGACCAGTAGTGCGGCTGCCGCTGGATTCCTAAGCGTTGTAAGTCTCACGGCGTTTCTAAGTTTGAACATTGGCATTTTTAATTTGATCCCAATTCCAGTCTTAGATGGCGGGAAACTTCTGCTGAATTTAATTCAAGCTATTCGCAGAAAACCTCTGTCTGAGAAGACTAATCAAGTTGTCATGATCTCGGGTGTTGTATTTATAATTTTATTAATGATCGCAGTTACGATTAATGATTTATTGAGGTAAAGAAATGAAACAATCCAAAATGTTTATACCCACTGAGAAAGAAGTTCCCAGTGACGCACAAGTGCAAAGCCATATCTTGATGCTTCGTGCCGGATTTATTCGACAGTTAGCAGGTGGCATATTTGCTTATCTGCCATTAGCAGACCGCGTGATTAACAAAATTGAAACCATTATCCGGCAGGAAATGGACAAAATCGATGCCAATGAAATGCTGATGCCGGAAATGATTCCGGCTGAGTTGTGGAAGAGCTCGGGTCGATTTTATACATATGGTCCTCAAATGTATCAACTCAAGGATCGGCAGGCTCGTGACTTTATCATGGCACCAACACACGAAGAGACGTTTACACGGATTTTTGCTGATGAGATCAAATCTTACAAGAAATTGCCTTTGATTGTGTATCAGATTCAACAAAAGTTCCGAGATGAGCTGCGTCCAAAAAACGGTTTGCTAAGAGGCCGTGAATTCATTATGAAAGATGCCTATTCTTTTTCGGCTGATCAAGCGGGTTTGGATCAGGCTTACGATGCAATGGAAGCGGCTTACAAGACGATTTTCAAACGCGTAGGGTTAAACTATCGTGAGATCATTGCTGATGCTGGTGATATGGGCGGTAAAGCGTCGGCTGAATTTCAGGCAATTGCTGACACTGGTGAAGATGTTATTGCTTATTCCGATCAAGGCAACTATGCGGCAAATATTGAAATGGCGGAAACTTTTTTTGAAAGCAAAAAACCGTCTGAAGCAGCTGGAGAACTTCACTTGGTCGATACCCCGAATACTCGGACGGTTAGCGATGATGCTAAACTGCTGCAGGTCTCTGAGCATAAAATTGCTAAGATGATCGTTTTCAAGGCTGATGATCAATTGGCGGCAGTTTTGCTGCCGGGAGATGACGAGGCTAATGAGATTAAGGTTAAGAATTTCTTGAATGCAGATTCTTTGGTTGAGGCAAGTGAAGAAGATGTATTGAAGACGTTTGGAGCTCATTTTGGTTCGCTTGGCCCAATAGGCGTAACTTCCACAAAATTACGTATTCTGGTTGATCAAACAATCGGCAATGAGGCAAATTGGTTTGTTGGAGCGAACCAAGACGGCAAGCACTATGCTAATTTCAATCTCGACCGAGATTTAACGAATTTTGAGATCGGCAGTTTTCGGACTGCTAAGGAAGGTGAACTTGCGCCTGATGGGAAGGGCAAGTTAATTTTCACAAAGGGAATTGAAATCGGACATATTTTCAAACTTGGTACATTTTATACAAGCAAAATGGGTGGCCAAATTCAAAACGACCAAGGAAAGTTAACTGATATGATCATGGGTTCATATGGTATTGGTGTTTCACGTCTCTTGTCAGCAATTTCTGAACAATCAAATGACGACAAAGGCTTTATTTGGCCAAAATCCGTAGCACCTTTTGATGTACATGTCATTATTATGAATACGAAAGATGCGAATCAACAAGCGCTAAGTGCAGAAATTGAAACAAAGATACAAGCAGCCGGATTTGAGGTATTGGTGGACGATCGCAAAGAACGGCCAGGTGTTAAATTTGCTGATTCAGATTTAATCGGCATCCCAATCAGAGTTGTAGTAGGCCGCGATGCGCCTGATAAATTTGTTGAAGTTAAGGCAAGAAGCGAGGAAACCTCCGAAAAAATTTCTGCAAATGATCTTGTTTTGTATCTAAAAAATAAATTTAGTGAACTAAAATAACAGCATGAATGAAAATGACTCTAAATTAAAAATCCTTTTGAAACAAATCGGACATGGCGAAGATCAGCTATCTGAGAAATTAGATGGCGCAGCACTTCAAAGTGTTTTAGTTGATCCAGATGAACGACAGTGGGTTTTTATTTTTACTTGTGACCATTTTCTGCTTCCCACAGTTTTAGGCCGTCTGATTATCGATACCAAGGATATTTTTCTGAAAGAAAATATACATTGTATTTTTCAATTCAAAGTTGCGGAGAAAGTTGGCTTGGCCCAGTTGGGCGAATATTGGCATCTTGTCCTTTCTATTTTGGATAAAAATACGCCTTTCACAAACGAAATTTCAGCTGGTATCAATTTTGCAGATACTGGGAGTGGTATTGAAGCACTGCTAACGACACAAGCTGGCGTATCCTACTTTAGAAATTTGCATGCAGATATTATCGATACCTATAAGAAATTAGGTGTAGATCTTCCTTTCACTTTTAATGTTGATAGTGAAATGCAGGCTGAAATTCAAGAACAGTTCGAAACATCTCAGGCCGCTGAAATACACGAATCGGCCGCCTCAGTTGCACAATCAGCGGCACCGCAAATAAGTACGAACGTCCTTTTAGGCAATGCCATCCCAAATTCGAGTAAATTGACACCCATCGATCAAGTATCCGACGGGGATAATGTTGTTGTCGAAGGGTACGTTTATAAATCGGATTATCGTGAGACGCGACGCGGCGGCGCAATTTTAACGATTGAAGTGACAGATTATACGAATTCGATTTCAGCAAAAGTCTTCTCGCGGAATGCAAAAGATAATGCAGTATTGAAAAATATTCCTTCACAGATCTGGGTGAAAATTCGTGGTCGTGTTGCCGTGGATGATTTTATGGGCGGTGAGCTATCTTTGAATATTAACGATTTACAAACTGTTAAAAAAGAAGCCGACAGTGACCCCATTCCAGAAGGAAAAGAGCATCGTATTGAGTTGCATGCCCATACGACAATGACGGCTTTAAACGCTGTCAATTCAGCTAGTCAATTATTTGACCAGGCTGCACAATGGCATCAACCTGCTTTGGCTATTACGGACAATGCGGATGTACAAGCTTTTCCTGAAGCAGCTGCGGCCAGCGCCAAGACTGGTGTTAAGGCAATTTATGGTTTGGAAGCTAATTTTGTTGCTGATGGTGAACCAATCGCAATTAATACGCAGCATGAAAAATTAGACGATTCGGAATATACCATTTTCGATATTGAAACAACTGGTTTGTCGGCTGTTTCAGATAAAATTATTCAGTTATCTGCGGTCAAAATGAAACACGGTACCGTGTTGGATACTTTTGACGAATTCATCAACCCGGGTTTTCCTTTATCTGAACAAACAATCAATCTGACAGGAATTACTGATGATCTTGTTAAGGACAGCAAACCCGAGGCCGAAGTACTGCGCTTGTTCCAGGATTTTTATAAAGGGACCATCTTAGCTGGACACAATGTTATCCGTTTTGATTATGGCTTTGTTAATCACGCCTTAGCCCAACATCAGCTGCCTAAAATTGACGCCCTGGTTTTGGATACTTTGAATCTGGCTCGTTGGCTGTATCCAAATTTCGGTCGCTACACCCTAGATTTCTTGTCCAAAAAATTCAATGTTAATTTGGAACACCATCATCGTGCGATCGACGATTCAACGGCTACTGGCATGCTGCTGCACCTGTTTTTAAAAGAAGCCGAAGAGAAGTACGATGTCGTCTACGATGAACAATTAAACGAGCATACAGATGATCATGACAGCTGGCGTCAAACACGGCCGACTCATTTGTCAATTCTTGTTCAAAATCAGACCGGCTTGAAAAATTTATATAAATTGGTTTCCGAGTCGAATGTCAATTACTATTATCGTGTCTCACGTGTGCCTAAAAGCCTGTTGACAAAATATCATGAAGGACTGTTGGTTGGGTCAGGTGATGTTTCTGGAGAATTGTTTGATACGCTTGCGCGTGAAGGACTTGACAAGGCTAGTGAACTAGCTGACCGGATCGGTTTTGATTATATCGAAGTACAACCCTTGGAGAATTATCAGCCGCGGATTGAGTCGGGATTTATTAAGGATGATGAGACGCTACGGCAAATTATTCGTGATTATGTCAAATTAGCTGATATGTTGAAAAAGCCATTAGTTGTTACCGGCGATGTACATTATGTTGGCGAGAAAGACCGCATTTATCGGACAATTCTGCTGAATTCCAAAATTGCTCGGTCATCAGCAGGCGGTGAAACACGCTATCGCTTAGCCGATTTATCGATGAAAAAAACGCAGCATCTGTTAGATGAATTTAGTTTTCTTGGTGAAAACAAGGCGTATGAGATTGTTGTCGAGAATAGCCACAAGATTGCCGATAGTATCGATGATGTTCAGCCTTTGAAAAAGGGGCTGTCAACACCGAAAATTGAGGGGTCAGAAGAAATTCTGAGACAAAAGACTTTTGCGCGTGCCAAAGAAATGTATGGCGATCCATTGCCGGATATTATCCAAAAACGACTGGATCGTGAGTTGAACGCGATTATTGGTAACGGTTACGCGGTTATTTATGTCATTTGTCAGCGTTTGGTCGATAAGTCTAATAAAGATGGCTATATCGTCGGTTCGCGTGGATCGGTTGGCTCGTCACTGGTTGCGACGATGATGGGTATTACTGAAGTCAATCCTCTACCACCGCATTATCGTTCCAGAAATGGTAATTATACTGAGTTCGTTGATGATGATACGATTTCATCAGGTTTTGATTTGCCGGAAAAGCGCAATCCAATTGATGGGACACTCCTAATTGGCGATGGGCAGAATATTCCATTTGAGACCTTCCTAGGTTTTAAAGGCGACAAAGTCCCAGATATTGATTTGAATTTCTCTGGCGATTATCAGCCAATCGCACATAACTATACAAAAGTCATGTTTGGTGAAAACAATGTTTTTCGTGCCGGGACAATTGGTACCGTTGCTGAAAAAACAGCTTATGGCATGGTGAAAAATTATGAGGAATCGGAGCAGATTCATTACCGTAAGGCTGAAGAAGACCGCTTATCTGACGGTATTACGGGTGTTAAACGAACAACTGGCCAGCATGCCGGTGGTATTATCATTATTCCAGCTAATCATGACGTCTATGATTTCACGCCAATTCAGTTCCCAGCTGATGACACAAAGTCTAACTGGAAGACGACCCATCTGGATTACCATTCCATTCATGATAATGTTTTGAAAATGGATATTCTGGGTCATGATGATCCAACCTTACTGCGAGCATTACAGGATATGTCCGGCATTGATCCAAAAACGATTCCTGTTAATGATTCAGGCGTTCTATCTTTGTTTACATCGACAAAAGCACTTGGCGTGACTGCAGAGGAAATTATGTCCAACACAGGCACTTTGGGTATTCCAGAATTTGGAACCAACTTTGTTCGCGGTATGCTTGAGCAGACAAAACCGCATAATTTTGGTGAACTACTGCAGATTTCCGGATTGTCTCACGGAACCAACGTTTGGAATGGTAATGCTGATGAATTGATTAAAGCCGGGCAGGCCAACATCGGTACTGTTATCGGAACCCGTGATAAGATCATGACTGATTTAATGTCCTTTGGCCTCGACTCGTCTGATGCCTTTCAGATTATGGAAAAAGTGCGTAAAGGCAAGGGCATTTCCGATGAACACATGGCCATTTTAAAAGCACATCCAAAAGTACCAAACTGGTATATCGAATCGATGCAGAAGATTCAATACATGTTTCCTCGTGCACATGCCGCAGCCTATGTGACCTCGGCGCTGCGTATCGCTTACTTTAAGGTCTATTTCCCGGCTATTTATTACGCAGCTTATTTCTCTGTCCGCGCTAAAGATAAGACGCTGGATGCTGTCGGGATTACGCAAGGGAAAAACAAAGTTCAAGCGCTCGTGAAAAGCTACCGCAGCCGTTACAATGATTTGAATAAAGAAGAATCGAAAACACTTGCCATTTATGAGATTGCCAATGAAGCCTGGCAGCGCGGCATCGAGTTTAAAATGGTTGATCTCTACGAATCTGAAGCTTTTGATTGGAAAATCAAGGGAAACCAAATTATTCTGCCATTTATCACATTGCCTGGCCTGGGCGATAACGTGGCTAAAGCCATCGTTGCAGCTAGAGCCGAACACGACTTTATTTCTAAAGAAGATTTGGCTAAACGCGGCTCTGTTAACAAGACTTTGATTGATTTCATGGATCAGAATCATATGCTGGATGGCATGACAGATGCCAACCAAATGGATTTGTTTGCCATTTAAGCTCAAAAATGTCATAATTATTAGGTCATACGCAAGTAAATCGGACACGAAAGGAGGGGGATATAACATGGCAAGTATTATTGTTCGTCATAATGAATCGTTTGATGATGCACTTCGTCGTTTCAAGCGCGGTGTCGCAAAAGACGGTACCCTTCAGGAAGTTCGCAAGCGTGAGTTTTATGTCAAGCCTTCTGTGGCTCGCAAGTTAAAGAGCGAGGCCGCACAAAAGCGTGCTCGTAAGCGTGCTCGCAACGATCATTAATTTGGAAACGGCCGCAAGGCCTTTTTTAATATAATTACTAATAACTAGGAGTGAAATGAGTTTAACAAGCGATATTCAAGCAGCCATCATTACAGCCATGAAAGCCAAGGATAAGGAAACGCTCAGCGTTTTACGAATGACTAAGGCTGCAATTTCAAATAAACAGATCGAATTAGGGCATGACCTGTCTGATGACGAGACTTTGGCCGTTCTGGCAAGTGAAGTCAAGTCTAGAAATGATTCAATTACCGATTTTAAAAAGGGCAAACGGCAGGATTTAGTCGAAAAAACTGAAAATGAAATTAAAGTTCTGGCCAAGTATATGCCTGTACAATTAACTGAGGCAGAATTAGATAATCTTGTTTCTCAAACAATTCAACAGCTGAATGCGACTGGTTTGCGAGATATGGGTAAAGTAATGGGCGCCCTTTCAACTAAGACTAAGGGTCGCGCAGACGGTGCTAAAGTTGCATCGCTCGTGAAAACAAAATTAGGAGCTCAATGAGTCAGATAATTAACCGCGAATTTCCTTTAGAAAGTCCCGAACAACTGCAAAGTATCGTCGGCAATCAAGACAAGTTTCTCACGATTTTAGAAGAGGGCTTTAATGTCGAAATCAGTCAGCGAGCCAATTCAATTATTGTTAAGGGACCAGAGGAACACGTCCAAGCCGCACAAGACGTGATTTTAGTTTTGGTCAAATTGATAAAACGGCATATTCAGATCGGGCCATCAGATATTGCCAGTGCTATCACTATGCAGAAAAAGGGCACTTTGGAGTATTTCACAGAGCTTTATTCGGATACGTTAATTAACGATGCGAGAAATCGTCCGGTCCGTGTCAAAAACATTGGACAGCGTCAGTATATTCAATCGATTAAAAAGAATGAGATTACTTTCGGCATCGGACCGGCTGGAACAGGTAAGACCTATCTAGCTGTTGTTATGGCAATTTCATCTTTGAAAAAAGGAGATGTTGACCGCATCATTATCACGCGTCCAGCTGTTGAGGCGGGGGAATCCTTAGGCTTTTTGCCTGGTGATTTAAAGGAAAAAGTCGATCCCTATCTTCGCCCGATTTATGATGCTATGGACGCTATCATCGGATCTGAACAAAGCAGCCGTTTATTAGAGAGGGGGATTGTTGAAGTAGCACCCCTAGCCTATATGCGTGGCCGTACCTTGGACAATGCTTTTATTATTTTGGATGAGGCGCAAAATACGACGCCGGCACAAATGAAAATGTTCCTCACGCGGCTCGGATTTAATTCGCGTATGCTGATTAATGGTGATATCTCACAAATTGATTTGCCTAAGGGGTCAAAACAGTCTGGTCTGATTCAGGCTCGTCGGATCTTAGAAGGTGTTAAATCAATCGGCATGGTTGAATTTACGCATGATGATGTTGTGCGTCACCCATTGGTAGGATTAATTGTTGATGCCTATGAGCGAGATGAAAAGAGAAGGGAACAGAAAAAAGATGCTTGATGTTGTTGTGCTAGACGACAAACAAGAAGAAGTGAACAATGATGATGCGGCTCTCGTGAAGGATGTTTTGCAGCATGCAGCAGTCTTTATGAAATTGGATCACGATTATGAGATGTCTGTGAACTTTGTCAACGATGAAGAAATTCACAAAATTAATAAACAATATCGTGATACCGACCGCGCCACAGATGTGATCTCTTTTGCTCTAGAAGAGGCGGACCGCATTCACATCGAAGGTGTCCCCGAGGAACTTGGCGATCTTTTCATAAGTTTGGATCATGCTAAACATCAATCAGAAGAATATGGTCACAGTTACAATCGAGAGTTGGCTTATTTGGCGGTACATGGTTTTTTACATCTTTTAGGTTATGATCATACTAAAAGCCAGGCAGCAGAAGACGAAATGTTCGGTTTACAGGATGCGATTTTAGAGGAATATGGGCTTACAAGATAAAAAACCGTTGTGGCCAAACAGAAAAACATATCAACGCAACAAGAATTTTTTTGCTGCGCTTTTTAATGCATTTAACGGGATCTGGATCATGCTGAGCCGGGAACGGAATTTTCGTATTCATATCGTGATTGCACTTGCTGTTTTGTGGATTGGTATTCAGTTTCATCTATCACGTTCAGACTGGCTGTGGGTGACGATTGCCGTCTCTTTTGCGATCATTGCAGAAATTTTGAATACAATCATTGAGGCAATTGTTGATTTAACTGTAGGCGACCGTTATGATGATCTTGCAAAATTAGCCAAAGATGTCGCAGCAGCTGGTGTTGTGTTTGCCGTTATCATTGAATTTGCAATCTTGGCCATTATTTTGCAGCCTTATCTCTGGCATTGGCTTGGCATACATAATTTATTTAATTATTAAATGGAGACTAATTTGGAAAAAGACTTTAAATCTGGCTTTGTGGCAATTATCGGCAGACCGAATGTCGGCAAATCAACTTTACTAAATTATATCGTTGGACAAAAGATTGCCATTATTTCAAGCAAGGCACAAACGACACGCAATAAAATAGCCGGCATTTATACAACCGACAGTGCTCAAGTTGTATTTTTGGATACACCAGGTATTCATAAGCCACATAACAGCCTAGACCAGTATATGGAGAAGGCAAGTCTTGGTGCGCTGAACGAGGCTGATGCGGTTTTGTTTGTGGTAGACGCGTCTGAGAAACGCGGTCTTGGCGATGACTTTATTATTAATCGTTTAAAACAAATTAAGAACACACCGATTTACTTATTGGTCAATAAAATCGACCTCATCAAGAATAAGAATGATCTGTTTAACACGATTAACAGCTACAACGTTAATGCGATCGATTGGTCAGAAGTCTATCCTATTTCGGCTTTATCCGGCGAACAGGTTCCGGATTTGGTTGAAAATATTATTAGCAAATTGAATCCCGGACCACAGTATTTTGATAAAGACCAAGTCACTGATCATCCGGAAAGGTTTTTAGTTTCAGAATTAATCCGAGAAAAAATTCTGCAGCTCACAGAACAAGAAGTCCCTCATTCAATTGCGGTTGTGATTGATTCGATGAAAAAAGATGGTGAAAATGCCAAACTGCACATTCAAGCTTCAATTATTGTTGAACGTGCTTCGCAAAAGAATATTATTATCGGCAAGCAGGGACGCATGATTAAAAGAATTGGTCAACTTGCTAGAAAAGATATCGAATTATTGCTTGGTGATAAAGTTTATCTGGAAACTTGGGTTAAAGTCGAACCCCGTTGGCGCGAACGGCCACAAGCACTACAGGAACTGGGCTATAATTCCAAACAAGACAACTAATGGATGATAGATTTTCCGGCATCGTTATTGGCGTGCGCGACTATTCGGAAAATGATTCGCTCATCAGAATCATCAGTCCAGGGATCGGTATCAATACCTATCTCTGCCGCGGCAGCAAAAAAGCCAAGAGCCAAATGAAAATTGTGACTCAACTTTTTGCGCACGGTGTTTTTTTTGGCAGATTACCCAAAAATAAGGGTCTTGGTTACTTAAACTCGATTGATCAAGCCGGTTTGTACCAACAGATTTCATTAGATATTCTTTTAAACGCCTATGCCAGCCATATTGCCGAACTGCTGACGGCTGCTTTTGAGGAGCACGATCCAATTGATCATTGGTACCAAATGCTCGTCGCCGGTCTTGAAAAGATTAATTCAGGTTTGGATCCTCAAATCATGGCTAATATTTTTGAAATTCAATTGTTGACTGTTTTTGGCGTTCAACCCAATCTGGTTGATGACCCAATTGATCATACTCGACAAGGCGAATTCGACTTCTCAGAAAAATATAATGGCATATTGGCCAAACAGCATTTTGCTATGGATGAGCATCGTTTGCATGCCGATCCAGCTGCTATTTACTATCTAAGGCTGTTTTCTCGTTTGGACCTTGAAAAAATCCATTCAATCAAAGTTTCGGACAAGATTAAGCGTAGCCTGCAGCGTGTGATTAATTTAATTTATGATCGTCAAATCGGCTTGAAAACACGGGCTCGCAGTTTTATCGAACAAATGAACGGCTTAGAGATTAAACGCACAAATAATGACTGAACTGATACAATAATCTGAAAATGAAGGGAATTATTATATGGTTTTAGCAGATTCAAAAAAAATTGAGATTTTTCAAAAAATTGTTCAGTTCAAAACGGATAACAGAAACGAAGCAGCTGTGGCTTCCTACATTAGCGACTTATTTTCAGGCTATGATAATGTCCAAAGTCATTTTATCCAGGCTGATACAGGCAGAAAGTCATTGGTTTTGACGATTAAAGGTAAAAAACCCGGCAACAAGGTACTGGCATTTTCCGGCCACGAGGATACGGTCTCGGCTGGTGATTTGTCGACTTGGACACATGACCCATTTAAGGCTGAAATTCAGGAGAATATCTTGTATGGCCGTGGTGCCGATGATATGAAAGGTGGATTGTCGGCATTGACATCTGCTGCTTTAGCGATTGTCACAGCCGGATCGAATTTTAGCGGCAGCCTTAAATTAATCGGGACAGTTGGTGAGGAGACTAGCGAAATTGGTGCCAAACAAGTCACGCAAAGCGGTGCCTTAGATGATGTGACGGCTTTAATTCTCGGTGAACCGCGTAAGGAATTTCAGATCGGCTACACAAACAAGGGCGTGATCGATTATCGTGTCTTTGCCACTGGAAAAAGCGCTCATTCTTCCAGACCTGAAAATGGCATCAATGCCATTAACGCTTTACGCCAAGTAATGGATCGATTCGATACATACTTTAAGAGTTTGACACAAAAAAATGAGATTTTAGGTTCATTTACAAATGCCTTTACAACGATCGAAGGTGGCAAACAGTTGAACCAGATTCCTGATTCTGCTGTTCTAGGCGGCAATATGCGGACAATTCCTGAAGTCAGCAATGATGAGATTATTCAGTCACTAGACAAAATTATCGACCAGTTGAATCAGACTTCAGCTGCAAAGCTGAAATTAGAAATTGTTTTTCCGGAACTGCCTTTGCCGGTTCAGAAGGTAAGTGATTTTACACGTTTAGCTCAAAAAGTGATTCAGGAAATCAGCGGTTTTCCTGGGAGTTTGGTAGCTGGTTCGGGTGCTAATGAAGCCTCTGAATACATCAAGGGAAATGCCAAATTCCCAATTTTGATTTTCGGTCCGGAATCCGATGATTGTGCCCATGCTGTTGATGAGCATTTGGATTTGAAAGTTTATCTCCAGGCGGCTGCCATATATGAAAAAATCGCTATAGATTATTTGCAATAAAACACTAAATAAATCATGAAACAACGACCCTTAAAGAATCAAAAAGCCCACAATCCGTTCATTGCAGATCGTGGGTTTTCAATAATCTCTAATCGTTTGCTTTTAACCAATTATCCAGCACAGAAATAAATTCATCGTGCTGATCCAATAATGCTAAGTGACGGCTGTTTGCGAACAAATGCCACTTCGCTCCGGGAATATGGTCGTAAACAGACTTAGCAATCAGTGGCGTGCACAAATCATCTGTTCCATTTGTGACTAGTACTGGTACGTGAATTTTATGCAAGTCATCGGTCACATCATAGTCGCTGATAGTGCCGTTTTCCGTAAATTCGTTGGGACCTTCAGCAATCAGGCTGGCACGTTTCCCGTTAGTTTTTCGGCGGAGCGGTTCCGGTGAATTTTCATCCGGGTCATCCCAACAATAACGTTCCATGTAACGTTCGTTGGCAGCCAGATATTTTGGCCCAGAAAAGTTACCAGTCCGTTCGGCTTGGGCAATCGCTTGGCGGTCTTCGTAGCTCAAGTAGGAAATTAATCTATGTTGTTCTTGCGTCCAAAGTTTGATAGAAGCTGGCGAGCCATCAATCATGACACTCTTGACGCCAGTCTGGTCGTACTGAGCGAGGTAGAGCATTTCCAGCATCCCGCCCCAGGATTGCCCCAGCATATGTAATTCATCTAGATGCAGGTATTTGCGCAGGGCAATCAGTTCTTGGACCCATGTCTCTTTGACATAGACGGATTCATCCTCCGGCAATGAAGACTTGCCGCAGCCGACTTGGTCGTACATGATCAGTTGCCGGTCACTAGTTTCAGCGTAGTCGTCCAGCAGTTCGAAATAGTTATGCGAGGACCCGGGGCCGCCGTGAATCAGCAGCAAGGGTGCCTTGCCGTTGGTTTCGCCGACTATGCGGTAGTAAGTCTTGAATCCGTGAAAGGGCATGTAGCCTTCTTCAATTTTCATGAAATCGATCCTCCCTTGATCAAAATGTCGTTTCATGTTTGACTCTACGCTTCCAAGCGCGTCAAGCCAAGACTAGAACACGGGATAATCTTGTTTTTCGCCATCAAGGTTCAAACGGGAAATGTTGCAGACTTAGCTGCCTACTACATTCATAAAAACGATGTCAATAAATTGGCTGTAGGGCTTATTAGGCTGCTATTCACCATTGTTTTAATTTTTTGAAAATAGTATTATTTGTTTGTATTCAAACATGTGTTGAGGCATTGTGGCGATTGTTGAGTGTGTTTGGAAGTAAAGTGTCGTCATTTTTGGCGGAAGTCAGGTGGAACCGCGTGCAAGCGTCCTGGCAGCATCAATGTGCTGTCGGGATTTTTTTTGTTTTCAAAGTCAGCCGCTGGCATCATAATTGAACGAGGAGTAATCGTTAATGACAAAAAAATTATCAATGCAGGATGTAATTCTCACACTTCAAGGATATTGGGCAAGTCAAGGCGCAAACCTCATGCAGGCTTATGATAATGAAGTTGGTGCAGGGACACAAAGCCCCTATACATTTTTAAGGGCAAACGGGCCGGAGCCTTGGCACGCCGCTTATGTGCAGCCTTCGAGACGTCCTGCTGATGGCCGGTATGGCCAAAATCCTAATCGCTTATTTCAGCATCACCAATTTCAAGTCGTGATGAAACCTTCTCCGGAAAATATCCAAGAGCTTTATTTACAAAGCCTGGAAAAATTAACGATCAATCCTTTGGAGCATGATATTCGTTTTGTTGAGGATAACTGGGAAAACCCGTCCATGGGTGCTGCAGGAATTGGTTGGGAAGTCTGGCTCGATGGCCAAGAAGTCAGTCAATTTACCTATTTTCAGCAGGTCGGGTCAATTCCCGTGGATTCAGTGACAGCTGAAATTACTTATGGTCTGGAAAGGCTGGTCTCATACATTCAGGACGTCCCATCTGTTTATGATTTGGAATGGGGAAACGGTGTTTTGTATGGCGATATTTTTAAAGAACCAGAATATGAACATTCAGTTTATTCCTTTGAACAGTCTGATGAAAAAATGCTGCTGACCAATTTTGATCAATTCGAAAAAGAGGCTAAACGCCTGTTGGACTTGGGACTAGTTCATCCGGCTTATGACTATATTTTAAAGTGCAGTCATACGTTTAATCTGCTTGATGCCAGAGGGGCTATTTCCGTTACCGAAAGGGCCAGTTACCTGCACCGAATCCGCAGCATGGCCCACAGTGTTGCCAATGAATTTATTTTGGCACGGGCCAAGCTGTCTTTTCCACTGTTAAAAGATCAGGATTTGAGAGAAAAGTACATCGGTAAAAAGGGTATTTATACAAAAAAGTTAGCCAAAAGAGCCAGTCAGGAGCAGCACCATGGTGGAAAATGAGAGTCGTTTCAGTGCTGAACAATTAGCTGCGCTTATCAGGCATAATGTTGATCATCCGTCCAAACAGGATTGGTTTACTAAACAAGATCTATTAGCTGCCTTGCTGTTCGGCCATTTCTTTTTGGAAGTTAATTTTCGATATAAAACGGCTGCTGGAAGAAGTTATTTGCTGCTTT
The DNA here is from genome assembly GCF_047725585.1 of Oenococcus sp. NCBI lineage: Bacteria > Bacillati > Bacillota > Bacilli > Lactobacillales > Lactobacillaceae > Oenococcus > Oenococcus sp. The sequence goes on from NZ_JBDNNF010000002.1 coordinate 285,696, forward strand.
TTACAAGTGAGCAGCTTGCCAAACGCGTTTTAAAGGATGATTTTAACCTGAATTTCCCGCTTACTAAAGAATTAATGCTTGATCAGGCAATTCAGATTGTCAAAAACGAAGGTTTGAACGGTATCATTTTTGATCACACGCTGATTGATTACAGTCTAACAGCAGAGGATTACGAAACGTCTATCCTGCCAAGGGCGGACTTATTGGAAAAAAGTCTCCACAACGACGCCATTTTAAAGCAGCTTGGCATTAATGACGGTACGGCTTTGACGGAAAACGCGATCAATCGTTTAAGTTTTATTGTTCCTGGGCATCTTTTTGAAGAACAGGAGCAGGAGCACCATTCATACCTCACTTTGCACAATGGTGCAGATGAGAGCAATTGGATTCCGGTTTTCACTGATTTGGCTAAATTAAAAGAGTGGTCGCAAGAACCCTTTGCCAAACATTTTTATGATCCCGACATTACCGTTTTTGCCTTAACAAAAAATGACTTGCTTCAATCAGAAAAAATAGGTGATTTTTATTTAGATGACCATATCGCGGCTAATGGCATTGTGATTGACGCGCCAATCCGTGCCCAGATGGGTCAAATTGTGCAGCTTAAGGAGGAAGAATAAACAATGGCTGATTATTTATTAGAAATTGGTCTGGAAGAAATACCGGCTCATCTTGTTACAAGTGCCGAAGATCAGCTCGTTTCCCGCAGCGAGGATTTTCTTAAAAAACATCTGTTGCACTATGATCGCGTGCAGGCTTTTTCTACACCGAGACGATTAGCTATTTTGGTTAGAAATTTAGCTGATTTTTCTGATTCAACAGATGAAGAACATCGCGGCCCTTCCTTGAAGGTCGCTAAAGATTCTGATGGCGCTTGGACCAAAGCGGCACAAGGCTTTGCTCGCGGCCAGAAAATGTCGCCTGATGATTTCACGGAGCGGGATGGCTATGTCTATCTCACAAAGCACATAGACGGCGTTGCTGCGTCTGAAATCCTGAAGAGTATCGCGACTGAAGTTGTTGAACAAATGAAGTTCTCGACTTATATGCGCTGGGCTGACTATAAATTGGAATATGTGCGTCCCATTCGTTGGCTTGTGTCGTTGCTAGATAAGGCCGTTGTTCCATTCACGGTTCTGGATGTGCAGGCTGGACGTGTGACACGCGGTCACCGTTTCCTAAATACTGGTGAGGTGATAATTGCACAAGCTGATGATTATGAAAAGGATTTAGCCGACGCTTTTGTGATTGCCAATGCCCAAACCCGAAAAGAAACGATTAGAAAACAGATCCATGAATTGGCTGATCAGCATGGCTGGCATTTGCACATTGATCAAGATTTGCTGGAGGAAGTCAATAATATTGTTGAATATCCAACAGCTTTTGCGGGTAGTTTTTCTGAAAAATACCTCTCGCTGCCAGATATAGTTTTGATCACCAGTATGCGTGACAATCAGCGTTTCTTCTATTTAACAGATGAGCAAGGTCAGCTGCTGCCGCACTTTATTTCTGTCAGAAATGGCAATGGCGACCACTTGGATAACGTCATTTCTGGTAATGAGAAGGTGTTAATCGCCCGTTTGGAGGATGCAAAGTTTTTCTTCCAAGAGGATCAGAAACATTCAATTGATTTCTTCATGGCGAAGGCGAACCATTTGATTTTTCACGCAAAAATCGGCATTGTCGTCCAGCATATGGCGCGTGTTTCCAAAATTGCAGCCTTGTTGGCTGACAAAATGGGTTTTTCCGAGTCAGAGACGCAAGACTTGCAGCGAGCTAGTCAAATCTATAAATTTGATCTCACTACCGCAATGGTAGGCGAATTTTCCGAACTTCAGGGAACAATGGCGGGAATTTACGCTGGACTCTTCGGTGAGAATGCCGTTGTTTCACAAGCACTTTCTGAACAATATTTACCGAGCTCTTCTGAAGGCAGCCTGCCACAAAGCCGAGTGGGTGCTTTATTGGCACTATCTGATAAGTTAGACAGTCTCTTTTCCTTTTTTGCTTGCGGCTTGATTCCCTCTGGCTCCAACGACCCCTATGGCTTGCGGCGAGCAGCTTTAGGCTTAGTTCGGATTATCGCCGATCAAAAGTGGCGTTTTTCTTTGAAAGAACTTCTCACGGATTTAAGCGGCTTAGTCCTTGCTAAACAGGGAGCTTTTGCGGAAATACAAGATCAGAATTTAACCCGAATTAATGGACAGCTTAACGCTTTTATTGTTGACCGAATTCGCCAGCTTTCCGATGGCAGCCGTTATGATTTGCTAGATGCTGCAACCAGTAAGATCGAACAAGGTGACGTGGAATTGATTTTAAGACGGATTAGTTTTTTGGCTAGCCACGCCGACGATACGAATTTCAAAGCAGTCGTCGAAGCTTTAGCGCGTGTACAGAGTTTGGCAGAAAAGAATCCTAGTCAAGAAAAAGTCGATCCGGACTTGTTTGTTAATGACTCGGAGAAGGCCTTATATTCTGCCAGCCAAGCATATTTCGCTGATCAAATTTCGCAATTAGATGATCAAGCTGTTTATAATTACTTTGCTTCTTTGAAAGACCCGATCAACGATTATTTTGACAGTAATATGATTTTGGACAAGGACCCGCAGATTAAAAAGAACCGACTTGCGCAGATCCATTTATTAAATGAGCAGATCTCCACTTTTGGTGATTTTAGAAAAATTGTCACGAAATAAGGTTGTCAGCCAGATCATTTTGAGTTTACATAATCTGGTATTTTCACTTAAATAAGCTGCTGAGCGCCCGTGGTAGCGCGTTTTTGTTTACTTGACAAAGTCAAGTATTCAGCATATAATTTAGTCTCGATCTAATGGCAGCTTTAATTCCTAAAGAGACAATTGAACAGGTTAAAGATGCCGCTGATATCGTTGACATTGTTGGCCAATATGTGGATTTGAAGAAAAAAGGTAAATATTATTGGGGACTTTGCCCTTTTGTAACTGAGAATACGGCCAGTTTCACAGTGGATGAAGAAGGGCAGCGGTATAAGTGCTATTCCTGCGGTCGCAGCGGCAATGTTTTTGACTTTTTATCTGAAAAAAAGGGCCTATCTTTCCCTCAAGCTGTGATGGAAGTTGCTTCTGGCCTAGGTATTCATATTGACCAAAAATATACAGAAAATGCTGGTAGCCGTTTTAGCGAACAAGAGCAGCGCCTGATTGATCTCAATAAGCAGGCAGCTGAGATTTTTAATCACCTGCTTTTAAATACAGACTTGTCTGGACAAGCATTGCATTATCTTGAAAAAGATCGCCATCTTGACCGTCAGACGATGACTGATTTTCAGCTCGGTTATCTCCCTTCAGATTGGTCTTTACATCATTTTTTTGATGAAAAGAAGATTCCAATGGAGGAACAACTGACTTCAGGGTTGATTTCTCAGTATGACGATGGCAGTTTTCACGATGTCTTTGCTAACCGCGTCATGTTTCCACTAAAAGATAGTTATGGCAATGTTGTTGGTTTTTCAGGCCGTACACTAGACTCGACTAACTCTGCCAAATATATTAATTCCAAAGAAACAGCGATCTTCAAAAAATCCAGGTTGCTCTATCATTTTGACCAGGCAAAGCAGGCAGCCAAACTTTCTCAGCGTTTCTTATTGCTGGAAGGCTATTTGGATGTGATCGCGGCACACAAAGCCGGGATTGATTATGGTATTGCGTCGATGGGTACAAGCCTGACTAAAGAACAGCTGCAATTAATTTCTCGCAATAGTCCTAAATTGACAATCGCCTATGATGGTGACTCAGCCGGACAGAACGCAACTTGGCGTGTGATTTCCGAGACTAGGCAATTTCCTCATCTTCAAGTCGATATTGTCACGATTCCTGCTGGCAAAGACCCCGATGAATATTTGCAGGAGAAGGGACCAGAAGCACTCAAACAAATTTTCGAGCAAGACAGTAGTTCCATCAATGATTTTGCGTTGGAATATTTAAAACGCAATCGTAATTTGAGTAATACAGCTGACTTAAGTGCTTATACGACTGATTTGCTGACCTTTTTGTCAGACCATCCTGATCCGATTGCTAATGATCTAACGTTAAAAAAACTGTCTGACCAGTTCGGGCTTAGCAGATCTGTGCTGGATCAATCCCTCACACAGCTCACCAAGAATAGTCCGAAAACTCGGATCATCAATCTACAACGATTTGCCGAGCCTGAGCTTGGATCTGGCTCGATGCCGGTAGGCACCACAACGACGGTACGTGATCCAATCAGCGGGCAGCAATCGATGATCGAAAGAAAAATGATTGTATCGGCTGTTTATCATGAATCCGTGTTTAAAGAGATCGAGAAGAATCAGGATTTTACCTTTCAAAATCCTGAAAATCAGCTTTATTATTTCCTTATTAAGGGCTTTCGCAGCAGACACCCAGGGATAGAATCAATTGGATCGGCACTGATGGAGAATATGACTGCAGCAGAACAAGAAAAATTTGCGCCCCTGATCAGTCATCAATTAGCCCTTTACTCGACAGCTAACATTGATGCGATCGATGATTATATCTGGCAGCTGACCGTGAGAATTCCCTTTGAGAAACAGATTTTGAGTCTAAAATCGCAAATACAGACGGCAATCAATTTAAATCAAAGCGACCAGATCAAAGAATTGAATGTTAAATTGGCAAAATTAATGAAAAAAAAGGCGGAGAACAAATATGACTAAAAAAATTGTTGTTTCAGAGAAAAATACTGTTGCAGAAATTCAAGAGGCTTTAACTCAAGCCGATGTCAATTTTTTGAAAAAGGATAAAAAAGCGGTTTTATTGCACTTGGCTCAGAAAAACAATCAAAAGGCAGACCGTGCAGAAAAAAAGACTCATACTGCAGCAGACAAAAACAAAATTGTGAAAATTGCCGATCAGCCCGCTGGCCTAAATCAGGCTCAAGCCTCTGCAGATTTTGATGAAAAAGCCTATGAAAAAGCCTTAAAAGCCTTTATCAAAAAGAACAAAAAAGCAGGCCAAGTTGTTTATGACGAATTAGAAGAAAAGATGGCCAAACCGTTTTCTCTGGATGCTGAGAAAATTGATAAATTGATTGAAAAAGTTGAAGATGCCGGTATTTCAATTGTTGATGAAGATGGCAACCCTTCTGAAAAGTCTCTGAATACGAAGACGAATAATCCAAGCAAAGAAGAACTATCAGCGGCTTCTTCAGCACCTAAGGGTGTTAAAATCAATGATCCTGTACGTATGTATTTGAAGGAAATCGGACGTGTTTCACTGTTAAATGCCACTCAAGAAGTCGAGATTGCTAAGAGAATCGAAAAAGGCGGCGCAGACGGCCAAAGGGCTCGTCAGGAGCTGGCCGAAGCCAACCTGCGTTTAGTTGTGTCAATCGCAAAGCGTTATGTCGGTCGCGGTATGCATTTCCTTGATTTAATCCAAGAGGGCAACATGGGTTTGATGAAGGCTGTTGAGAAGTTTGATTATACCAAGGGCTTTAAATTCTCCACTTATGCCACTTGGTGGATTCGTCAAGCGATTACACGTGCCATTGCCGATCAGGCAAGAACAATTAGAATTCCTGTTCATATGGTCGAGACAATTAATAAGCTGATCAGGATTCAGCGTACGCTCATCCAAGACCTTGGCCGTGACCCAATGCCTGAAGAAATTGGTGCGGAAATGGAATTAACAGCTGATAAAGTGCGTGAAATTCAAAAAATTGCTCAAGAGCCGGTTTCTTTGGAAACACCTATCGGAGAAGAGGATGACTCCCATTTGGGCGACTTTATCGAAGATAATGAAGGCGAATCGCCAATTGAGTCCACTTCTGATCAAATGCTTAAGGACCAGTTAGAAGAAGTCTTGGGTACTTTGACGGAGCGCGAAGAGAACGTGCTGCGTTTGCGTTTTGGTTTGGAAGACGGTAAGACTCGGACTTTGGAAGAAGTCGGCCGTGTCTTTGGTGTCACTCGTGAGAGAATTAGGCAGATTGAAGCCAAGGCTTTGCGCAAGCTGCGTCATCCGAGCCGTTCCAAGCAGTTAAAAGATTTCATGGAAGAATAAAGTTTCTCATGATTTTAAAAACTGAACTCAGCGTTCGGTTTTTTATTATTTTCTTGAAAGGATTTGTTTATGGCAAAATTGTCGGATCGCTTAATGGCAATCTATCGTTTGATCCCAAATGGCGCTCGTGTTGCTGATATTGGCACGGATCATGCAGCAATTCCGATTGCGCTTTTGGAAACAGCTAAATCATCTTTTATTATTGCTTCTGATTTGAGAAAGGGTCCTTTGTTTTCAGCCCAAGAACAGATTGATCTGGCAGATTTAGATAGTCCTCAGCAGATTGAGCTCCGCCTTGGAAGCGGACTTAGTGTGCTCAAAGAAGATGATGATATTGACACGATTGTCATGGCCGGTATGGGTGGCGAGCTCATTGCTAAATTAATTGAAAAGGTACCGACATTTTTGACAGACAGTCTTCTAATTTTGCAGGCGAATAACGAAGAATACACAGTCAGAGAAGCGATTATTCAGCAAAAACGTACCATCATTGATGAAAAAATTATTCAGGAAGGCCGACATTTTTATGAGATTATTGTTTCCTGTGCTACTGACAAGCCCAAAACTTTAACGAACCGTCAGATTAAATTCGGGCCCTTTCTCCTAGAACAAAATTCGGCTATTTTTCGTCGAAAATGGCAAAAGAAACGTGAGCATTTAGCCAATATTAAAAAAATTCTCGAAGAATCAAAGCAGCAGGGAAGTTTGCGATACGATAGTTTGCAAGAAGAAATAAAAGAGATTGATGAGGTATTGATGTGAAGTACGAAAAATTAGTAGACCGTTTTATTGGCTATGCCAAGATAAATACACGATCTAATGAAGCGTCAAAGACGGTTCCAAGTGATCCAAAAGAAGTTGCTTTTTTAAAGAAACTAGCCGAAGAATTAACACAAATCGGCCTATCTGATGTCCGTACAATGCCTGATGTCTACGTCTTTGCTAAATTACCAGCAAGCAAAGGCAAAGAAACGGTTACACCAATTGGATTTATTTCGCATGTCGATACAGCCGATTTTAATTCTGAAAATATTCAGCCGCAAATTCATGAAAATTATGATGGTCAATCAGCGATTAAACTCAGCGATAGTGTCAGTTTGGATCCGGCTGTTTTTCCTAACCTTCACAACTATAAGGGCCATACGCTGATTACGACAGACGGCACAACTTTATTGGGCGCGGACGATAAAGCGGGGGTGGCTGAAATTATCACAGCTATGTCTTATTTGCTGAATCATCCAGAGATTTCGCATGGTGAAATCGAGATTGCTTTTGGGCCTGATGAAGAAATAGGTATCGGCGCTGATCACTTCGATACGAAAAATTTTGGCGCCGAATTTGCCTACACAGTCGATGGTTCAATCAAGGGGGAATTGCAGTGGGCGACTTTCTCTGCCTCTGCGGCGACAATCAAGGCTAAGGGTACACAGGTTCACCCCTCATCAGGCTATGGCAAACTAATTAATCCGATTGTTGCCATTATTGATGCCTTTAATCTACTGCCAAATGAGCGGCCGGAAAATACACGCGGCGATGAAGGCTACTATTATCTGTTGGATCTTAATGGCGATGGCGATTCAGCTGAGGCACATTTGATTATTCGCGATTTTAAGCGCGATGGCCTAAAACAGCGCAAACAAATTCTTGCAGATGCTGTTAAACAGGTAAATGCACAATATTCACATCCTGTTTTGGATCTGAATCAATACGATCAATACTACAATATGGCTGATATTTTAAAGGATCATCTGGAGTCGGTCAAATTGGCAGAAGCAGCTTATAAAGAATTAGGCATCGCACCCAATGAGGCACCAGTCCGCGGTGGTACCGATGGTTCTAAAATCACATTTTTGGGTATGCCGACACCGAATATCTTTACCGGAGCTGAGAACCTGCATGGCCCATTTGAATTTGCCTCGGTTCAGGACATGGAATTGGCTGTTGACGTGATCCTCAAGATCATCGCGTTGCAGTCTAAATAAAAACACCGATTTATTATTGATCGGTGTTTTTTTTCGAATTGTCGGCTGATTGAGAAATTGTCGTGATAAGAAACGCGGCTGCTTCACCAATAACTAGAAAGATAATTGAAATTTTCCACGGTATATAAGCCTGTTTTGAAAGTTCGCCAACAATAAAGCCCAAAACATTACCTAAAATAACCGACCAAATACCCACTGCAATATATTTCATGAACAAAGTGTAAGACTGTTGCGTAAAAAATACAAATATACGAACAAAGTTTCGCACATTCGCGATATTATTTACTTGTGAGCTATACACCTTTACAAGTTTTTAGCGAATACGATCTGTTGAGAAATCCCAATAAGACCGACCTGCTCATTAGTGCTTTAAAAAATAAAGGATTTAAGGCGGCAGTTTTGGCAAACCATAATTACCTTTATGGTGCTGAAAAATTTCGTCAAGCAGCGATTTTAGCTGGAATCAAGCCAATAATCGGGTTGACAATCAGTCAAACTGATTTTGGCGAACTTATTGCGATTGCAAAAAATTTTCACGGTTATCAGAATCTAATGAAAATCAGCAGTTATCTAGCTTTTCATCCAGATGAGACATTTGAACTGAAAGATAGCAGCCTGTCACTGACAGATATTGCTTTGATTTTTGAAGACGATCAGCATAAAGCGTCTTTATCCAATGCGGACTGTTTTACGAGAAAAGAGCTCGGTTATTTTCCAATTGATTGGGTCAATGAAACAGATGCGATTGTTGCCACGGCGCTTCGGCATATCGATGAAAATGCCCTGAACTTCAATGGACAGGCAGAATTGACTGGCCATAGCCTCCAGGATGCAGACTTTTATGTGTCTCAACTGCCTTCGGATATTTTGCAAAATAATATCAATTTTTTCAATTCTGTGCGGAACGACTGGCCTGAAAATGTGAAGCACCTTCCCATTTTTCCATTGCCGCAAGGCGAGACGGATCCTAAAAAGTATCTTTCAGAATTAGTCAAATTAGGTTTGCAAAACCGCTTTTTAAATCGGAAAATCCCCGACAATTATAAAGAGCGAATTGATTATGAATTGAAAGTTATTTTCCAGCTTGGTCTGGCAGATTATTTTTTGGTGGTCTGGGACATCATCAATTTTGCTCGTCACCACAACATCCAGCTTGGTGCTGGTCGAGGGTCGGCTGTCGGGTCATTAGTTGCTTACGCTTTATATATCACAACGATTGATCCAATCGAGTATGATCTCTATTTCGAACGTTTTTTGAATCCAAAACGTGTACAGCTTCCAGATATTGATATTGATGTACCGGGCAATCGCCGTCAAGAAATTGTTGAATATCTGCAAGGCAAGTATTCAATCGATCATTTTTCTCAAATCGGTACTTTCGACACTTTCAAAAGGAGGCTGGCGGTTCGAGATAGTGCACGGATTTTTGCCAGCAGTGAAGGGAGTTTGAAACGTTTTTCTAGATTTATGGCTTCAAATGATGATGCTTTAGAGAATGCGGATCCAGAAAATCTACCAGACGGTATTTCTGATTTGCCTCATGCAAAAGAAATTATTGCACTGGCTAAAAAGATATCCGGACTACCGCGTCACATCGGTATTCATGCCGCCGGAATTGTTTTAAGTCCGGAAAAATTAGTTAATTATGTCCCTTTAAATCGTGTTTCCGATACGACGGTGACACAATTTGATAAAGATGATGTCGAGGCAATCGGCTTAGTTAAATTTGATTTGCTGCGTTTAACTAACCTCGATATGATTGCCGATATGCGTGCGCTAATCAGAAAAAATACTGGTCGGCGAATTAATCTGGACCATGTGCCGTTGGATGATATTAAAGTGCTGACCATTTTTAGGACACTGCAGACAAATGGCATTTTCCAATTTGAGTCTGATTCGGCCAAAAGCGCTTTAAAACAGGTATCTGTCAGCAGTTTTGATGATATTGTAGCAGTTAATGCATTGAATCGGCCAGGGCCGTCGGAAAATATCCCGGCTTATGCAAAGGGCAAGGCCGATTCAAGAGAAATTCATATTATCGATGAAAGTTTGCGAAATATTCTACAGCCGACTTATGGTGTGATTATTTATCAAGAGCAGGTCATGCAGATTGCACAAGTTTATGCTGGTTTTTCTTTGGGGGAGGCCGACGTTTTTCGAGCAGCAATCGGGCACAAGAATGAGAGCGTTCTGATGGCTCAGCACGATGCTTTTGTTGCTGGTGCCCTAAAAAAAGGTCATGAGAGTCGGCAGGCAGAAGAAATTTTCGCTTATATCGAGCGTTTTGCTAATTATGGTTTTAACAAAAGCCACGCGGTTGCTTACAGCAAACTCGCTTTTGAAATGGCTTTTGTCAAAGCCTATTTCCCATTAGAATTTTTCTCTGTATTGCTGAACTTTGATAGTAAAACGGCCTACCTGCAGGATGTTAAAAATAGTGGCATTCCGCTTGCCGGTCCAGACATCAATCATGCTCAAAGCGGCTTTTCCAGCGGCGACAATGTGATTTACACCGGGCTGGGCAAAATTAAGGGGTTGAACAGAAAAGTTGTCGAGCAGATTTTAAACGAACGTGACAACGGTGGTCCTTTCCCAACCTTAATTGATTTTTTGCAGCGGATGTCGGGCAGTGATTTGAGTGAAAACGATATCATACAGCTGGCCTATGCCGGGTCTTTGGACCATTTTGGCTATACACGTCAAGAACTCGTCGAAAATGCTGCTTCTCTGATTACGGCCATGCAGTTTGGCGGCAGTCTTCTCAGTGAGACGAAATTGAACGCCGCAAAAGAAATGCCTCTATTGCAGCGTTTACAGCAAGAGAAAGCTGTTTTGGGTTTTTCGATTTCTGGTCATCCAATTGATAGTTTGAGAAAAGAAATTCTTGCTAAGGGCTACACGCAGGTTAGCGACTTAAAGGCAGACACCGAAGTGAAGATGGCGGTCATGGTGGATTCTATCAGAACTACTCGCGATAAGAATGGTAATCAAATGGCTTTTGTCTCTATTTCAGATGGCAGCGGCGAAAGTTCCTTAACTGTTTTTGCTCGTGAATATGCGAAAGCCGCACCAATTTTAAAGAATGGCGCTTTAATTGCATTTATAGGAAAAACGCAGCTTAGACGGGATGAAATTAACATTATTGCAAATAAAATCAAGCAGATCGGCGACTGATTTGTGAAGAAAATGTTAAGATAAAAAGTGTTTTGTCAAATGAAAATCAAAATAGGAGCATTAAATGAAAAAGACAAAAATTGTTTCCACCTTAGGACCTGCTTCAAATGATCTTAAGACTATTTCCGCGTTGATTAATAATGGGATTAATGTTGCCCGTTTTAACTTCAGCCATGGTGACCATGATGAACATGCCAGCCGAATGGCTTTGGTTCACGAGGCTGAAAAAAGGACTGGTAAATTGATCGGTTTCATGCTCGACACGAAGGGTGCTGAAATCAGAACAACTGTCCAGGACACACCAACCGGAAAAATCGAATTCAAGCAAGGCGATAAGCTGCGCATTTCAATGAATGAGAAATTAAAGGGTACCAAAGACAAAATCGCCGTTACTTATAAGGGATTGTACGACGATGTCAAAGTTGGCGGAAAAGTTTTGTTTGATGACGGAATTATTGAAATGACTGTCACAGACAAGGATGTTGAGAAAAGAGAGCTGATCGTCGAAGTTGATAACGATGGCGTTCTTGGTGGCAGAAAAGGTGTGAACGCACCCGGTGTTGCTATCAACCTGCCTGGTATCACTGAAAAAGACAAATCAGATATCGAATTTGGTCTGGAGCAGGGCATTGACTTTATCGCTGCTTCGTTCGTGCGTAAAGCCGAAGATGTTCTTGATATCCGCAAACTGCTGAAGAAGCATCATCAAGAAAAGCATGTCATGATCTTCCCTAAGATTGAATCTCAGGAAGGTATTGATAATTTTGAATCAATCATTGAAGTTTCTGATGGGTTAATGGTTCCTCGTGGCGACATGGGTGTTGAAATTCCTTATGAAGAAGTGCCTGTCATTCAAAAGAAAATGATTCGTTATCTGAATCGTTTGGGCAAACCTGTCATCACAGCAACTCAGATGCTGGATTCTATGATTGAGAATCCTCGTGCTACTCGTGCTGAGATCAACGATGTCGAAAACGCTGTTTGGGATGGCACTGATGCGACCATGCTTTCTGGTGAATCTGCTAACGGTTCATGGCCTGTAGAAGCTGTTAAAACGATGGCGACATCTGATGAATATGCCGAAGACCATGTTCATGATGATGGTAACCGTATTGATTTGCACAATGAACCAAAAACAAGCGACACTGAAGTTTTGGCTCAAGCCGCTGTCGATGCAGCTCGCGAGGCTGGTGCTAAGGCCATTGTGGCTTCGACTGCCTCTGGATATACAGCACGTTTGATTTCTAAGTATCGTCCAGACATGCCGATTCTGGCCATCACTTATGATGAATTGACTGCCCGTTCATTGACAATCAATTACGCGGTTTATCCAGTTGTCGAAGAAGCACCTGAGACGACCGACGATATGATTGAATTAGCCAAGAAAACGGCTCACGACAAGAAATTAGCTAAAAAGGGCGACACAATCGTTGTTACAGCTGGTTTGCCTATTAAGACGCCGGGAACTACCAACTTAATTCACGTTGTCAAACTTTAAAATTGCTGACGAAAGAATTTTTCTTTTGATCACATATTAAAAAGAGTGGTTAGACTTTCTAGCCACTCTTTTTTTGAATACAAGATCTGTTTAAAGTTGTATGCAATCATTCGTTTATCTTCCTTCAGATTCGTCTCGTCCGGATTGAATTACGGCAAAATAAATGACCAACTGCAGGAGACTGCCGACTATCGATCTACAAAAGGGCATTGAATTAAGAGTTTTTAATATTGTTTAGACTGTATGATGAGATTATGTCAACTAACAATAAAGCGATGAGTGATTTATTAAACGACTATAGTGCGTATCTTCGCAGTGAACGGGGCCTGCTGGAAAATTCTGTCAAAAGCTACCATCAAGATCTCTCAGAATTTACTGATTTTTTATGTCGTCAGCATTTGAGTTTGAATTCGGTTGATCGTTTTACAATTCTAAATTGGTTAAACGAGCAAAAAAAAGCTGGTAAATCAAATAATTCGATTGTCCACATGGTCAGTTCATTGAGAAAATTTTTTGCCTACCTAACTTTAGACAAACATTTGGCACAAAATCCAATGGAAAAAGTTACCACGCCCAAAAAGAGCAGTCATCTGCCACAGGTACTTTCCGCTGAAGAAATAGAAAAGTTATTGGCAGTGCCGGATATTTCAACGAAGCTCGGCCTAAGAAATCGCGCTATGCTTGAAACTATGTACGCAACTGGTTTTCGTGTTTCTGAAATTTGCAACCTGGAAATGGCTGATCTTCATGCTGATTTGGGCTTGGTCACGACGGTTGGAAAAGGTGAAAAACAACGCATTGTGCCGATTGGCGAAATTTCACTGCTCTATATTTCTAAATATTTAAAAGAATCACGCCCGCTGCTGACGGCCAAAAAGGAGAGTCCTTACTTATTTGTTAATAATCACGGTTCACAGCTTTCGCGTCAAGGCGTTTTTAAATTGATGAAGCAGTTTGCAAATCAGGCTGGTATCACTAAAGACATTAGTCCGCATACGCTTCGGCACTCTTTTGCTACTCATTTACTGGAAAATGGTGCCGATTTAAGAATTGTACAGGAATTACTTGGGCATTCGGATATTAGCACTACGCAAATTTATACGCAGGTCAGCGAAAAACATTTGCGCGATCAGTACAATAAATTTCATCCGCGCGCTAATTGACCTGATTAATGATGATAAAATGATGTTTGTGCCTCAGGAAAAACTAACAATCTCACTCAGCGATTTTAATGGTCCATTGGACCTGCTGCTTCACCTGATCCGCACGCAGGAGTTGGATATTTTTGACTTACCGATTGCAAAGGTGACTGATCAATTTTTACAGTTTATTCATCAGCAATTGACTCCTTCGTTAGACTCAGCAGGCGAGTATCTATACATGGCAGCCAACTTAATCAAAATCAAGTCGCGTTTTTTGCTTCCAACAGTCAATCAGGAGGCGGACCAAGAAGCTGAGAATGATCCTCGTTTGGAACTTGTTCAAACACTGCTTGAATATCAGCGTTATCAAGATGTCGTTGGCCAGATGTCTGAACTCCAGCAGCATCGTGCGCTTTCTTACACACGGCCTGTTGCACAAATACCAAGCGGCATTACGGTAGCGCCCTTATCTCCCGGAGTGACCCTGCAGGATCTTCAGCATGCTTTTTTAAGCATTTGGCAGCGTCGTTTACAAGAGAATCCAAAAAAAAGGCGAATCGAAAGGGAAACATTTTCTATCTCAGATAAAATTCATCAAATTAAAGAGCTGTTTCGAGATCGACTCTCAGATTTTCAGGTCGCCTTTGACCAGCTTTTCAAAGCTAAGCAGGATCCGGATGAAATGATTACGACTTTTTTAGCAATTTTAGAATTGGCCAAAGATCATTTTCTGCACATCAGCCAGAATGAGACGCAAGAAATATACATTGCTAAGAGGCTGGCTGAATGACGTATTTTGATGAGACAGCCGCATTAAAGGCCTTGATCTTTGTCGCAGGAGATGACGGCATCAGTTTAACAGATTTAAGCGATGTCACTGGGTTTGACCGCTCAGCAATTCAAGATTTATTGGCTTCGTCAGAAGAGAATATGGCAGCGGATTCCAAAAACCCGTTGCGGTTAGTCAAAAATGAGGATACTTACCGTTTAATCACTAAGGCAGACTTTGCACCTTTATTAAGCAAATATTATCAATCGCCAGTTGCTAGCAGCTTATCCAAGGCTAGTCTCGAAGCACTAACCATTATTGCTTATAAGCAGCCGGTCACACGACTAGAGGTCGATAAAATTCGTGGTGTCAATTCGTCCGGTGCTATCTCGCGTCTGCTTTTTCGAGACTTAATTCAGGAATCGGGCCGAAAAAATGAGATCGGCCGGCCGATTTTATACACAACAACCGTTTTTTTTCTAGACTATTTTGGTTTAAAGAATCTAAGCGACCTGCCAGCTCTGCCAGACCTTCAAAATCCCGATGATCTGGATATTGAAGATCAAGCTAATCTATTTTCTCAACGAAAATTTTTTGAAGAAGGGAAAAAATGAATGAATGAACCGCAAAGAGTTCAAAAACGTATCGCGCAGGCTGGTATTGCCTCGCGACGCAAGGCTGAACAGTTAATCATTGATGGCCAAGTAGCAGTCAATGGCAAAACGTTAACTAAGCTAGGGCGAAAGGTTACGGATCAGGACATTATTTCCGTGAATGGCCAAGTCATTAATAGCGAAAAGTTTGAATATTATCTGCTCAATAAACCCGCTGGTTATGTTTCTTCAAATAAAAGCTATCCGAATCAGCCTAGTGTTATCGGTTTGATTAACAGCCAATCACGCTTATTTTCAGTCGGACGGCTGGACCAGGACACGACAGGTGTGCTTCTCCTTACAAATGATGGATCACTGACTCAGAAATTAACACATCCAAAACACCGTATTAAGCGAATTTACGAAGCATTAGTTAAAGGTGTGCCGACCGAAAGCGAGTTAGCGGATTTGACCAAACCAATGAGATTTGACAATGAAATTTTTTTCCCGCAATCAGGCAAAATCATCGAGCAGATTAATCCGACACAAAGCCTATTGGAAGTGACTGTTGCCGAAGGAAAAAATCATGAAATAAAAAAAATCCTGCAGCATATCGGCCATCCGGTCATCAAATTGCATCGCAAAATGTTTGCCGGCATATCTTTGGGTCAATTAGAATCCGGGAAGTACCGAACGCTAACTCAGAAAGAGATTGAGAAATTAAAGCAATGACGAATAATAGAAGCGAACTTAGAAAATTAATGATTACAGTGCTGTTTTCCGCTGCAAGTTTTATTTTGATGGTGTTTCCGCAAATACCGATTATTCCCCAGGCTAGTTTTTTGGAATTGGAGCTTTCAATTATTCCTCTACTTCTTTTAAGCTATTTTGTTGGCCTTAAATATGGTCTTTTCGGTTTGATTTTACGTTCTTTGCTCCATTTAATTTTATTGAATAAAGGCGTTGCAACTTGGATCGGATTGACAACCAATATCGCAGCTGTGCTTGCTTTTATGCTAGTTTTTGTATGGTTGAGAAAACAGAATATTTGGCTGGCAGTCATCACTGCCACGGCAGCTTTGACAATTGTTGCGGTCATTGTAAACGTCGTCTTTGCGATTCCATTGTATGCACGATTTATGAATTTTGATATTAATAAAATTTTGGGCTTTTGGCAGTACATTTTGCTAATGGTTGTACCATTTAATATCATTCAAGGCTTGGTGTGGAGTGCTATTTATTATCCCATTGAACATTTCTTTACAAAAATTTTCAAGAATCGGCTATGATAGAATAAATTCTGTACGAGGTAGACATGAGCGACTTTCAACCATATGATCCAAATGAAGATAATAGTGAAAACGGTCAAAATAAGCGGAAAAGGCAGAGCAGTGCTGCGCCCTTTCAGCCATTAAATGACCGTTTTCCGGATAGCACTGCCAACGAAAATTCGCAAAGTTTTCAGCCGTTTTCACCAACTAGTTTTTCTAGTCAGCAAGGTGATGACAGCTTTGATTTTAGTGCGGCTGAAAAAGCATCGAGTTCCGATAGTTTTCAATCTTTTGATCAGCCATCAGCAGGATCGCCTTTTCAGCAGTCTGCTTCGGATTTTGATACAGACAAGCCATCGGAAACATATTTTCAGCATTCCGAACCAGCGACGAGTCAAGCCCCGGATTCTTTTAGAGGATATGAACAGCCGAATCAAGGGTTTACTAACGGCCAGCAGGAGCCATATTCGCAGTTCGATGCACAAGAGAACGATCATGATTTCGGCCGGCCTGTTAATAGCTATAATCCAAATAATTACAGCGGTAATCAACCAAATCAGCGATCAAGGCAGACTGCTTCCCGCAATACAAATCCAATTCCCAAAGGGGCTGCATCTCGCCTGAGCCGTAATTCTGTGGTTGCTCTCGTCATTGCTACTCTAATTATTCTGCTGGCGATTCCGGTAATCGGTTCAGTTGTTGGTGGACGTAAAGCAAATAATGATACTGGTACACCTTCAGTTGTGACCAACTCCAGCAGCAGTTCAACAAGCAGTCAAACTACGAGCAGCTCTTCTACAGCTAGTTCATCTGCTCCGGCAAGCTCAAGTTCGTCAGCTGCTCAAACTAGCACTAGCAGTAGTGCTGCAACTACCACGAGTTCATATACCGTTAAGGCAGGCGATACGCCTTATGCGATTGCAAAAGCGAATAATATGACAGTAGCCGAACTTTACCAATTAAATGGGTTGGCTGCAGGTGCGACCTTGCAGCCGGGACAGGTTTTGAAGGTCAATGGCAACTAAAATACAAATTGCTATTGATGGACCAGCTGGATCTGGCAAATCAACAATTGCCAAAATTATTGCGTCGAAATTTAATTACATTTATGTCGATACCGGTGCTATGTATCGCGCAGTAACGCTTTTTGCTAAATTAAATCAAATTGCATTTGAGGATGAGCAGCGCATTGCCGAATTAGTGGGCACAATCGCCTTAACTTTCGTACCAGCAGATCCAGTTCAACGAGTCATCTTAGATGGCAGGGATGTCACAGCAGACATCCGGTCAGAAGAGATTACAAATAATGTTTCACTTGTCTCTTCGTATGCAAAAGTGCGCGAGGAGATGACCGAACGACAGCGCCAGATGAGTGAAAATGCCTCAGTTGTCATGGATGGCCGTGATATAGGAACAACTGTCCTGCCAAAGGCACAAATTAAAATTTTCTTAGTGGCTAGCGTGGATGAACGTGCAAGACGGCGTTTTAAAGAGAATCAGGCAAAGGGCATGCCAACTAGCCTCGAGGATTTAAAACAGGAAATTATCGCACGGGATTATAAAGATTCTCATCGTTTAATCAGCCCATTAAGAAAGGCTGCAGATGCTATTGAGATTGATACAAGCACTCTGTCGATCGATCAAGTTGTCGAAAAAATTTCTCAAATTATTAAAACACGTGCATAGGCGCGTGTTTTCTGTATGCTTATATAGATGAGTAAAAAATATACAATTGCGATCGTTGGTCGCCCTAACGTTGGCAAATCCACTCTTTTCAATCGAATCGTTGGCAGCCGAAAAGCGATCGTTAACGATATCTCTGGCGTTACCCGCGATCGTTTATACGAAAAAGCAGAGTGGAATGGTGTCCAGTTTTCGCTAATTGATACAGGCGGTATTTCTGCATCTGAAGACGTTTTTGTTCGGGAGATCAAGGAACAGGCTGAATTAGCCATTGCAGAAGCGGATGCCATTATTTTCGTTGTAGATGGCCATAGCAGCCTGACACAGGACGATCAGCTGGTTGCCAAAATCCTTTATCGGTCTAAGCAAAAAGTTTATCTAGTTGTCAATCATCTAGATAATGCTGAACAGCACGATTATATTTACGATTTCTATGCACTTGGTTTAGGCGATCCGTATCCTGTTTCGGCTGTCCACGGAAACGGTGTCGGCGATCTTTTGGATCAAATTATTGATGATTTCAAGCAAAGCGATAACAGTACTACGGCGCCAACTGATGACGATGATCAAATTCGAATCGCAATTATTGGCCGGCCGAATGTTGGTAAGTCCTCTATTTTTAATGACTTAATTCAGCAGAACCGAGCGATTGTCAGCGATGTTCAAGGTACGACACGTGATGCTGTTGACGCACAGTTTCAAGATGATCAGGGTCAGCGTTTTGCCATCACGGATACAGCCGGTATCAGAAAATCGGGCAAGATTATTGAAAGTACTGAAAAATATGCTGTTTTGAGAGCTCAAATGGCTGTTGAGAACGCAGACGTTATTTTAGTGGTGATTGATGCGTCTGCCGGTATTCAGGACCAAGACAAGCATATTGCCGGCTTAGCGACTGATGAAGGACGTGCCGTCATCATCGTTGTCAATAAGTGGGATGCGATCGAAAAGGATGACCATTCCATGCAGGAATTCACAGCGTCCATTCGAGAAGAATTTAAATTCTTGGATTATGCACCGATTCTTTTCGTTTCTGCCAAAACAAAGCAGCGAATCCAACAGATTCCGGATATGGTTGTCCAAGTCGATAATAATCACAAAATGCGCATCCAATCCTCAATTTTGAATCAGACTATTTTGGACGCCTTAGCGCTGCATCCGACACCTACTAAAAACGGTAAACGACTTCGCGTATACTATGCAACACAAGTTGCTGTTGCACCACCGACTTTTGCAATTTTTGTTAATGATCCAAAATTAATGCATTTTAGCTATGAGAGATATTTAGAAAATCAGATTCGAGAAAATTTTGATTTTGCGGGTACACCGATTCGTTTGCGAATTCGTGCGAGAAAATGAATCGCATTTTCCTTCGTTTTCTATGACAAATTGGTTACAATTCGCGCTATGACGGGCTTTTCAGACCGTCTCTTGATATTTGACAGCTATTTTGTGTTAAATTCTTAATAGTGAAATGCATGGTAGTCGTGAATTTTACTAAATTTATAAACAGGAGAAACTATGGCAAATAAGCAAGAATTAGTCGATTCAGTTGCAAAAGCAACCGACCTCACTAAAAAAGATGCAACCGCTGCTGTTGATGCAGTCTTTGATTCAATCGCAAGTTTTTTGAAACAAGGCGAAAAAGTTCAATTGATCGGCTTTGGCAATTTTGAAGTTCGTGACCGCGCAGCTCGTACAGGCCGCAACCCGCAAACTGGTGCGGAGATTAAAATTCCTGCATCAAAAGTTCCAGCTTTCAAGCCTGGTAAGGCACTGAAAGATACTGTTAAGTAAAAACTCAAACCAGCCGATCGGCTGGTTTTTTATTATAGAATTAATTTATGACAAATTTTTCCAAACAAATTTTAGACAATATCGCAAACGCCAAGTTTGATAACCGACCGCTCATGGAAAAAGCGCTGCAGGCTGACTCGCTGGATACCTTGTCAGAGCTAACGAGCGAGCTGATTGAACAGGGTTTTACTGATGATGCACGTTTTGTTTTGGAAAATTTAAAACAAAATCACAGAGGTAATGATCAGATAAATTTAAATCTCGCAGAAATCTATATCGAAGACGGCGATGATGATCAGGCATTGTCCCTGCTGGAACTGATAAATAAAAATAGTGATTTATATCTTTCAGCCCAAATTGATAAGGCGGATCTTTATGAATCAGAAGGCCTGACCGAATCGGCGGAGGGTGTTTTGTTGGATTTACAGACAACGAGCGACAATCCTTTGGTCCGTTTTGCTCTTGCGGAATTTTATGATGCAGAAGGAGAGAGCGGCAAATCGGTACAGTTATACGATTATCTGATCAATCAAGGACAAAATCAGATTGCCGACATTAATCTACATGCGCGCTTAGCAGTGGCGCTAACTTCGAATGGTGAATTTGAAGAGGCCGTTTCTGA
This sequence comes from Oenococcus sp., assembly GCF_047725585.1. Lineage (NCBI taxonomy): Bacteria > Bacillati > Bacillota > Bacilli > Lactobacillales > Lactobacillaceae > Oenococcus > Oenococcus sp. Next base: position 306,268 of record NZ_JBDNNF010000002.1, read on the forward strand.
ATTTGAAAAAATCGGTGTGAAAAATCTTTCTGCTAAAGAACTTAGCAATTTAGCCCAAGCTTATATGCAGACTAAAGAGCCCGATAAAGCAGAGGCTGTTTTAAAAGAGAATATGGAGAATGAGGAAGCAACTTTAGCTGATTATTTGAATCTCTCGGATATATATGAGCAGCGGGCAGATTATGAGCAGCAGATTCGTACACTGCAGTTGGCCAAATCCATCGATCCATATGATCTACAGACGCGTTTTCGCTTGGCTCTGGCACAAAGCCATTTGGGGCACTTTGATGACGCCGACAAAGAGCTGTCAGAAATCATTAAAAAAGACCCCTCAAAGACGGAAGCGATCAGTTTGTTAGCAAGCAACCTACTAGAGATAAAACGATACTCAGAGGTGATTTCTCTGCTAAATCAGCATCTGGAGGACGAAGAAATCGATCAGCATTATTTTTGGTATCTTGGTATGGCCTATTTCAACACAGACCAGCAGCAGCAGGCTGAAAAAAATCTCCTCCAGGTGTCGGACTATTTTGATGATCAGGCTGGTTTTTTGAAAGATGCTTTCTTTGTATTCAGAAATACTGATTTGCAGCGTTCTCAAAAGTTTTTGGCAAAATATCTAAAACTTGTTCCTGATGATTTTGATATGGAGAATTATTTAGCCGAATGAAACTTGAATTATCAGAAAAATTCAAACGAGCTGTCCCGGTTCTCGATGAATTAGAAAAACATGGCTACCAGGCTTTTTTTGTTGGCGGATCTGTTCGAGATGCCATTTTGGGACGTCTAATCAATGATATTGACATTACGACTGATGCGACCCCATCAGAGATGAAAGAAATCTTTAAAACGGCCGATCACTATGCGGGTGAAAAACACGGGACTGATCTTGTTTTTTTTCAGCATGAAAATTATGAAATCACGACTTTCCGAGTTGACGGTCAGTATTTGGATAATCGGCATCCAGACAAAGTCTTCTTTACTAGAAAATTAGTCGATGACCTTGCTAGACGAGATTTCACAATCAACGCATTTGCGATGAATCAGCAGGGTCAAGTGTTTGATTATTTTGACGGGCTCACCGATCTTGCAAATCAGACAATTAAAACCGTGGGAGAAGCTGACCAGCGATTCTCGGAAGATGCGCTCCGCATTCTGAGGGCATTTCGTTTTTCCAGCCAGCTTAATTTTGCTATTGACCCGTCAACTTTGGCTGCGGCAGGGGATATGAAAGCCAATCTTCAGACGATTGCAGTCGAGCGTATATACTCAGAATTCACAAAGCTTCTTTCCGGTACCAATCCGGGCCGATCACTATCGCAAATGTTTCAAATCGGCATCGTAAATTTTCTGCCAGGCCATCAATTGCTAGAGTCGACTCAAGGTGTGTTTACCAACTATCCGGGCAGCGGACAGAGTGAAGATGCAGTTAATTGGGTAAAATTCATTTACCTCAGTCATTTAAAATCAAATAAATTAGTTCATTATCTCAAGCAATGGAAAATGAGCCGCCATTTGGAGACACAAATACTTGCTTCAATCAATTTTTTGTCCAAAAAAGATATTGATAATCTAGATCTCTATGAAATAGGCAAAACAATTCACATTGCACTGCGGGCGGTTCCTAGACCTGATTCTCAACAATTATTAGATCGTTTTGCGAATTTGCCCATGCACAAAGATAATGAGTTACAGCTGGATGGTCAAGATTTGATGACTTTAAAGATTCCAAAGGGTCCAGTCTATGGGCAAATTCTTTCCGATCTGAAGAATAAAGTTCTTTTGTCCGAAATTAAAAATACACGGGAAATTTTACTAGAAGAGGCATTACATGATTACAGCGATTTGGGCACAATCGAAAAATAACGTGATTGGTAATCAGGGAAAACTGCCTTGGTCGCTGCCGGATGATTTAAAATTCTTCAAACAGCAGACAACAGGCAAGGCAATTGTGATGGGGAGAAAAACTTTTGAGTCATTTGGTTCCAGGGCATTGCCAAATCGTTTGAATATTATCTTGACACATAACCAAAATTTCTCTGTGGCTGATGACAAAATCAAAATTGTGCATTCTCCCAAAGAGGCTATAGAGCTTGCCAAAAAAGCAAATCTGCCTTTATATGTGATTGGTGGTGCGGCTGTTTACCAGACTTTTTTAGAACAGACTGATTGTTTGCTTGTCACTCTGGTTAACACGGAAATTGCTGGAGATACCTTCGCGCCTCAAGTGGATCCCGAAATATTTTATTTAGCATCACAAAAGCATCATGATATTGATAACAAACACGCGTATTCTTTTGATTTTCTAACGTATTTACGGAAAGAGGCATCTGATCAAGTATAATTTTCTATATGCCAATGATTAAAATTGTGACGGATTCATCTGCTGCATTAACAGATGAAGAAATACAAAAGTACGATATCAGCGTTGTGCCGCTTCAAGTAACAATTGATGATGAAAATTATTTAGAGGGTGTTGATATTACCCGCGAAGCGTTTTTCAAAAAAATGGAGACTGAAAAAAAGCTTCCTAAGTCAAGCCAACCAGCTGTTATTAATTTTTATGATGCTTACGAAAATATTTTAAATCGCTATCCCAGCGCTCAGATATTGAGTATTCACATGAGCCTGGGTTTATCAGGAACCGGCCAGACAGCTGCGGCCGTCGCCAAAGATTTTCCGGGGAAAGTTACTTTTTTGGACTCGCATTCGATTGATCGCGGTTTATCATTTCAGGTTTTGACAGCCGCAAAAATGGCCGAGGAAGGCAAAACAATTTCAGAAATCGAACAGGCGCTTGCGAAGATTAAGAACCAGACACGTATTTATCTCAGCCTAGAATCGTTGAAAAATTTGATTGCCGGTGGTCGGATCAGCCGTGCCAGCGGTTTAGTCGGTTCACTTTTAAATATCAAAGTCGGAATTGAATTTATCGATGATTCCATTAAGACGATTTCTAAGGGCCGAGGTGAAAAGTCCATCAATCAGTTTTTTGACCAGGTTATTGCAGGCATGCAGAAATTGCACAAAATTTCTGAAATTGGTATTTCACACGTCGATGCTGATATTAAAGCCAGCGAAATGGCCAAACGTTTGCACAATTTGTTTCCCGACACACCGATTGTGAAAATGGGCACCGCACCAATTATTGCGACGCATACCGGTATCGGCACACTTTGCATTCTGTATTATGGTGAGTAATTGCGGCATTTTTTAAAAATTTGTCTGGCTTTCTTTTTTGGAATTTTGGTCATTACAGTGTTGGGCTTTTTTTTCGTATCCAAAAATCAGACTGATAATTCAATACGCAGCAATGATAAGCAACATATTTTTGTCGTTTTTTTAGGTGACTCATTAACTTATGGTGTCGGCGATCAAGCTGGAGAACAAGGCTATACAGGCAGAACGATCAAATTATTGGAAAAGACTTTTCCAGAATATCGTTTCAGCTTCGAGAATTTTGGCAAACCTGGTGATCGATCAGATCAAATTTTAAAGCGCCTGAATGGTTCGGTTCAACAACAAGCAGCAGTCAAAAAAGCCGATGTGCTGGTTATGACAGTTGGTGGTAATGATTTAAGACAGCAATTTCTGCGATATGCGAATGCTGAGGACCCAAATAAACTGAGTCGAGACATTCAAAAGGGGCAGGAAAACTACGAGCAATCACTGTCTCGTTTGTTGAACCGCATCCATGATTTACGAACGCAAACGCCTTTGTTTCTATTTGGAAATTACAATCCGATCTTCGTGAATACTGCCAGCCGAAGTGATATTAATCAGGATGTTCAGGGCTATAATTCGATCAACAAAAAATTAGTTGAGTCGCAGCGGGATGGTCATTATCTCTCAGTTTTCCGGCAATTGACCTACGGTCAATATCAAAGCAGGACACAAATCAGGCAATTGGCTAAAGAGGACCGTATTTACAATGGGCAGTTGGCCAATCCGCTTCAGTCTGCTTTATTAAGGGGCAAAGATAAAATAAAAAATAATTACATTTCGTCTGCTGACCATTTTCACCCAAATAACTTGGGGTACGATTATATGTCAAAGACGCTATTTAATTCGATGCGAGATTATAATCAATGGCAAAAGAAGTAAAAAAAAGAAGAGGTGCTTGGTTTTGGGCTTTTTGGGTCTTATTACTGACACTGCTGCTATCAATCGTACTTGTTCTAACGGCACTTTTCCGTGCCGGAGATCAAAGCGGATTTTCAAGCCAGCCGCTTACACAAAGCCAGGCTAGTTTTGATGTTGTACTGACACGGACGCAGGTCAATGCTATTTCTGCGAAATTTTTAAAAGAGCAGAAAATCAAGAATTTATCTTTAGATGTTGGTACACAGCAGGCAGACCTCTATGGCAGTGTTAAATTTTTGGGAAGCAACATCAATGTTGGTGTTGCATTCACTCCAAGCGTGGCAGCAGACGGCAGTATCCTTTTAAGAGCCAAAAGGCTGGTAGCTGGATCGATGCCTTTACCAATTTCTTTTGTATTGCGTTATATTGATTCAGCAGCCAATTTACCAAAATTTGTGAACATCAATGCCACTAAGAAAACCATTAGAATTGATGTTAGCAGGATGAAGACTGGTAAACTTTTGGCTTTCAAAGCTAAAACAATCGATTTAAAGAAGGACAAAATTATTTTTCAAGGTGATCTAAAATGAGAAGTCGGAGTTTTTATCAATGGTTAATGACGCAAAGAAAGCCAGAGGACGCCGATGAAGTACAGGAATTTGCCAACGCGGCTTTTTATGATACGGCTTTTCCAAAACAATCACAGGATTTTGATGAGATTTCCAAATACCTGGAAGAAAATGGCAGTTATTTGATGAGTATGCAGATTTTCGACGAAGCGTGGCATCGTTTTTTGGCATCAGAGGAGGAATTATGACACAACAAATTCAGTGGTTTCCCGGTCATATGGCCAAGACGATCCGTGAAATCGGCGAACAGATGAAGCTGGTTGATTTTAGTTTGGAAATTGTTGACGCTCGTGCGCCTGAATCAACACAAAACCCTCGGATTATGGATTCAATCTCTGTTAAACCGGTTTTTTTGATTTTAAATAAGATTGACTTGGCCGATGCTCGCCAGGTCCACAAATTCGTTGCTGCCAACAAAAACAAGTTTGCCGGCATTTTGACTACCGATGCAAAAATGGGCTTATTATCAAAAGACTTTCTTCGTCAGCTCAAAACGAATCCAATCTATGCCAAAATGGTTGAAAATAAAAAAACCGCCAGTCTAAAAGCGCTGGTTGTTGGAACACCAAACGTTGGAAAATCCACTTTTATCAATCATTTAGCTGGCAAAAATATCGCCCGTACGGCCAACACGCCAGGCGTGACGCGTTTTCTGTATTGGATTAGAACTAAATATGATCTTGATTTTTTGGATACACCAGGTCTATTATGGCCAAAATTCGAAAATCAGGAAATTGGCACCAAAATCGGCATTCTCGGCGGTATCAAAGATACGTTATTAGCGCCGGATGATTTGGCTCTGTGGTTGATTTCTTTTATCCAGAAAAATTATCCGACTGCTATTGCGACAAGGTACAAAATCAGTCATTTTCCACTTGATAATCCGATCGCTGCGCTCATGTCAATTACGAGTCAGCTAGGCATGCGCCAAGATTTTGAAAAAGCCAGCCTAAAAATTATTAATGATTTTCGTTCTGGCAAGTTTGACCAAATTTCACTTGATTTTTACGGTGATGATTATATTGAGAATTGAGTAAATGAAGATAGCCGATATACGCGCTGATTTTCCAGCGCGTTTTCAATTTGAAAATGAATTAAGGATGGCTGGTTTTCCAATCATTGCCGGAATTGATGAAGTTGGCCGCGGTTGTGTTGCGGGGCCGGTGATTGCCTGTGCCTGCATTCTTCCGGCCGATTTTTCACTGTCCGAAACTTTTGACTCAAAGAGCCTCACTAAAATTAGGCGTCTTGCGATTGAAGCGGAGCTGAAAAAGTCGGTTTCGGACTTTGCATTTGGTGAGGTACCGGCCGCTGAAATTGATCGAATTAATATTTATCAAGCAGCTAGGCTGGCGATGAAAAAAGCTGTTTTGGCACTGCACACTGAACCATCCGCTTTAGTGATTGATGCAATGTCTGTCGATTTGCCCCTTAAACAAGTCAAAATCATCCATGGCGACCGATTATCTAATTCGATTGCAGCGGCTTCGATCCTTGCAAAGGGTCATAGAGACCAAATCATGGCCAAAATGGCTGAAAAATACCCTGGTTACGGTTTTGAACGTAATGTTGGGTATTTGACAAAGGAAGGCAGGAAAGCGCTTTTAGAGTACGGAATCACGCCAATACATAGAAAAACATTTGCACCAGTTTCAAATCTATTGAAATAAAACGTAATACATAGCAGGAGGCAACATGAAACTCAGAGAATACCTGCTGCTTTTGCATACTGTTTTAACGACGCCGAAGCAGGAACATTTTATTTATGACTATCTCGTTAATAATCAGATCGCGGAGAAAGATTTGCCGCTGAGGCGGACCGAATTTACAGATTTATTAATGAAATATGACAACTATCATTTTTTGCAAACATCTGTCGTGAATGATTACATGACGTTAGCTGAAAATTTTGTGAATTTCAAAGAGAAATATGCACAATTACCATTTCTAGCCATCTGTGATAGTCAATATCCCCGACAATTGAGAGAATCCTACGAAGCACCTGTCATTCTGTTTTATCAAGGTGATCTTGCATATCTGTCTGCGCCTTTGCTGACGATTGTCGGCACTAGAACCATGTCGGACTACGGGCGAAAAACATTAGAGGCATTTATTCCGGAATTAACTGCTGCCGGTGTCACAATCGTTTCGGGACTGGCAAAGGGCGTTGAAGCTTATGCGCAACAGTTGGCAATAGCTGAAAATGGCAGGACTATCGCAGTGATCGGAAACGGTTTAGACATCTGTTATCCTGCTGAAAATCGCAGCCTGCAGCATCAAATTGGTGAAAAGGGGTTATTACTTTCGGAATATTTTCCGGAGGTCAGACCTAAACAACACCATTTCCCCGCTAGAAACCGTATTTTGGCAGCTTTGTCATCTGCAACCCTCGTCATCGAAGCACAAGAACGTTCCGGCAGCCTGATCACGGCCGCATATGCGACACAGGAAAATAGGAACGTACTAGCAGTCCCTGGCAACATTAATGGCGGCTGTTCTGCCGGAACTAATCAGCTAATTGCGGCTGGTGCGCGTCCCGCTTTAAAACTTGACGATATTTTAAATGAAATTATCTGTTACTAATTTAGATACTTGACAGCTAGTGTAGACTGATATTCGTGGCAACTAAAAAAACAAAAGCAAAAAAACTAGTCATCGTTGAAAGCCCGGCCAAGGCACGCACGATTGAGAATTATCTAGGCAAAGACTACGAGGTTTTGGCCTCAATGGGGCATATTCGTGATCTTCCTAAATCTCAGCTTGGCGTCGATACGAACAATAACTATGAACCGAGATATATTAATATTCGCGGCAAAGCGCCGCTGATCAATTCGTTGAAAAAAGCTGCTAAGGCTGCCTCTACCGTTTACGTGGCTTCTGACCCGGATCGTGAAGGCGAAGCAATCGCTTGGCATTTAGGACATATCCTTGGTCTTCCTGAGGATGGCAAGAATCGTGTCACTTTTAACGAAATTACAAAGCCTGCCGTTAAAGAGGCCTTTAAGCATCCCCGCAGTATCGAACATGATTTGGTTGATGCGCAGCAGGCGCGACGTGTCTTGGACCGTTTAGTCGGTTATTCGATCAGTCCGATCCTTTGGCAGAAAGTTAAACGTGGTTTATCAGCGGGTCGCGTGCAATCAGTTGCGCTGGGATTAATTCTCGATAAAGAGAAAGAGATTTCAGCATTCGTACCTGAGGAATATTGGAGTCTAGCGGCAATATTTAAAGCAGGCAGACAAGAATTTTCAGCTGATTTCTATGGTTTGAATGGCAAAAAAACCAAATTAGAAAGACAGTCTGCTGTCGCTGAAGTTCTCAAACAGATTGATACAAAAAAAGATTTTGAAATTAGCGACCTGCAAACCAAAGAGTCGAAAAGGAATGCACCAAATCCGTTTACAACTTCAACTTTGCAGCAGACAGCTAACTCGCAGTTGAATTTTCATGCCCGGAAAACCATGCAGATTGCACAGGGCTTGTACGAAGGAATCAGTTTGCCGAAAATCGGTCACGTGGGCCTGATTACGTATATGCGTACCGATTCTACTCGCTTGTCGCAAACGGCACAGGAAATGGCGAAGGACTTCATTTTGGCGGAATTCGGTGAAAATTATTATCATCGCCATAACTTGGTCAAAAAATCAGATTCGATTCAGGATGCCCACGAAGCTGTCCGGCCGACAGATGTTAAGCGCACGCCGGAGTCTTTGAAAACGATTCTCACGCGCGACCAATACCGCCTTTACAATCTTATCTGGTCACGCTTTGTCGCTAGCCAAATGAGCGAACAAAAACTTGAAAATCAATCACTTATGATTGTCCAAAAACAAGCAACATGGCGAGCAACTGGCATTAAGGTTCTATTTGACGGCTGGACGAAAGTGATGAAGACGTCATCGACGAAAAATAATATTCTGCCAGCTTTAAAAATCGGTGATCACGTTCAAATGGTTTCCAATCTGCCTGAACAGCACTTTACTCAGCCACCGGCGAGATATACTGAAGCAACTTTGATTCGCGCTCTAGAGGAACTTGGCGTCGGCCGTCCTTCGACTTATGCGCCAACAATGGATACGCTGCAAAGGCGCGGTTATATTGGTTTTGATCAGAAGAAAATTGTGCCAACCGATTTGGGTGACATCGTTCAAGGTGTGGTCGTTAAATCTTTTCCAGAAGTGACTGATAAAAAATTCACCTCCAAGATTGAGAGCGAGTTGGATAAAGTCGAGACTGGCAGTGCAAAATGGCAAAAAGTGATTGATGAATTCTATCGACCCTTCAGTAAAGAAGTTGATGCAGCTGTTGAAAACTTAGAAAAAGTCCCAATCTATGACCGGATCGCGCCGGAATTGTGTGATAACTGCGGCGGTTTGATGGTCATTCGGCGATCAAGGCGAGGCGAGTTTTATGCTTGTGCACGTTTTCCTGATTGTCATGGCACTAAATCGATTGTTGAACAAATTGGCATGAAATGTCCGAAATGCGGTATTGGCGATGTGGTCGTCAAACACACAAAACGCGGACGTGTCTTTTATGGTTGTTCACGTTATCCGGAATGCGACTTTGCAAGCTGGACAAAACCAAAACCGGCTGAAGATAGTGATGACACACAGACAGAAGTAAAAAGCAGTAATTAAAAACCTTTCATTTTTAAATGAGAGGTTTTTTCTAGCAGACATGGTGCGTGATCACCAGTTGCTGTTTACAAAGGCTTGTGTCGCAGTAATGACAACATAGATCGTCAAGCCTGTAAACAGAGTGACAACTAAAATCCTGATCGAGTGTCGTGCTGCCCTTGCTACTGGCTGCGTCATATTTTGATTGACAAATGAATCAAGGATTGACAATTGTTTTTTGACTGCCGGTTCAAGTTGGATGGCAAGGTGTTTTTCGATTAGGGCGAGTGTGCTGCTCAATGCTTTTGTGTGGACTGAAGCCCAAGAGGCAAAGAGATTAATTTGTCTAGCGATATTTGCCAGACTGTTTTTAAAATATGCCGATCTTGCCCAAAAGGCTGAAAAACTCGTGACAGTCATCGGTAGGGCTGCAAAAGCTGGCGCAGATACCTGGGTAGCGGCAGCTAATTGTGCATTATGTTTCATCCGATCCGTAAAATTCACTTGTGCGATCAGGCAATGGTCATATAGGTCAACAGTCTTTTTCCGAAAAAAATGCAGCTTTTTAAGTGCGCTATTTTTCCACAATTCGCTGCTTAAACGAATGTTTTCTACTGGATTAATTGATGAAATTTCTGTCATGATTAAGCCTCTAACAGAATCTTATCGGTGTATGTCCAATCCATAAAGGCCAATTAAAAACGCTTAATGACTTTTACTAATTCATAAGATAACGGGACAAAAACGCACAATAACAAACTGGCATTTATAATAGTCTCAATGACGGATTATGCAGAACAAATGACGCTTTACCGCGACTATCTATTGTCAGAACGTCAATATTCAAAGAAAACCGCACAGGCTTATCTTTCTGATATTCAAGAATTTGTCCATTTTTTTGATCAAAATGGGGGATTTAAGCAGTTTTCCAAGATCGATAGATTTGATGTCCGTATTTTTTTGAATCACTTGTATGAAATGCATCTTGCTAAAAGCACAATCGCACGAAAGATATCAAGTCTGCGCACATTTTACGGTTTTTTACTTGATAATGATTTTCTAACTCAAAATCCCTTTTTTGGAATTGAATTTAGATCAAAAAATAAAAAACTGCCTCAATTCCTGTACCCCAATGAAATATTGGATTACTTGCGCAGTGCCGGCAGTCCTAAGGATTCGCAGCATTTGCGGGATCTGGCATTGGTAGAACTTTTATATGCGAGCGGCATGCGAATCTTTGAGCTGACGAATTTGACATTTTCGCAAATTGATTTGGCAAATCGCATGCTGAATATTATCGGAAAAGGGAACAAACAACGGATTATTCCTTTTGGAAAGCCGGCCGCTCAAGCGCTTCAAAAATATTTTCCCTGGCGGCAGGAACAAATGGCAAGATTCGGCCAGCAGCACGATTTTGTCTTCATTAATACTCGAGGCCGGCAGATGACTGAAACGGGTGCTGAATATATTCTCAAACAAATTTCTCAAAGATCGACACTCACCGGCTCAGTTCATCCCCACATGCTGCGCCATTCCTTTGCAACGCATATGTTGAACAATGGTGCTGATATCCGAACTGTCCAAGAGCTGCTGGGGCATGCTAGCCTGTCGACAACACAAATCTATACACACATCACGACAAAAAACCTGCAGGAAAGCTACGAAAAATTTTTCGATCGGGCTAAAATAAAACATGATGACTGAATATAAACTATCTAACAATTTTCTCAAGGTGACAATTTCCTCGGCTGGTGCCGAAGTCACTTCCGTCAAAGCTGCCAATGGCGGTTACGAGTATTTATGGCAGGCAGATCCGAAAGTTTGGAAGCGGCACGCACCTATTTTGTTTCCGATTGTTGGACGCCTTCAAGATGACAGCTACCTTTATGAAGGCAAACGATATCATATGTCCCAGCATGGCTTTGCGCGTGATTTTGACTGGCAGCTTATAGCGCAAGACGATGAAAGTTTAACCTTAGGTTTTCAATCGAACCCCGAAACATTGGTAAAATATCCCTTTGATTTTGCACTGGAAGCTCATTATGAGCTGGCCGGTTTTCAGTTGCGAGTCTCTTATCAGGTCGCTAATCGCAGTGACCGCCTCATGCCTTTTTCTATTGGCGGGCATCCTGCCTTCAATGCCGATTTCAACGATGCACAGACAAGTGTGACCGCTAATGAGCAGACCTTTACACGTTACGTATTGGCTGGCAATTATTTGAATCCTCAGCCGATTGGCAAATTTAGTTTTTCATCCGTTCACAAAATTCAAAGATCCGATTTCATTAATGACGCGATCATTTTAAAAGCCGATAAACCTTATACCGAGTTGTTTTTACAGGCAAATATGAAAAAAGAGGACCCAAGCCAAAGAAGTGCGCGGATCGCCGTTGCGGCTGAAAATGTTGATTTCTTCGGAATATGGTCAAAAAGTTCACAAGGAGCGAATTTTGTGGCTTTGGAACCATGGTGGGGAGTGGCAGACACAACTGACAGTGATCAGCAGATTGATCACAAGTTAGCAATCAAAAAACTGCCAGCAGGTGAAAAACAGCTTTTCCATTATTCAATGAGTTTTCTTTGATGACCAGAAGGGGAAACCGAAGGGTATTTTAGATTCAGTCCCGCATTTGATGCGTTTGATATTTTCCCGATGTGCATAAATTGTGACAGCACAGGCAATCACACAAATAACTGATAGAAACAGATCGCCAATAAAAAACGAATAAACTGTGCCTAGAACAAAACTCGTGATTGATGCAAGGCTCATGGTTGATGTCAGTAGGAGTGTGAGAAGCAAAATCACAGCGCAAACCAGCAAGAATTGCCAATTATAGCCCAGCATAACACCTGCAGTAGTTGCAACGGCCTTGCCGCCATGAAAATTCATAAAAATAGAGAAACAGTGTCCAAGTACGGCAACGAGACCGAAAATTAACGGATTGACGCCATGAAAACCCAGCATCCCTGGCAATAAAGTCGCAATAGTTCCCTTTGCAATGTCTAAAATCATGACAACGATGCCAGCTTTGATTCCTAAAGTACGGAAGGCGTTTGTTGTCCCAATATTTCCGGATCCCATATCGCGGATGTCCTCATGATAAAAAATTTTTCCAATCCAATAGCCGGACATGATAGAACCAATCAAATAGGCTAGGATTATATAGATTATTGCTTTGAAAATCACTCAATAAGTATAGCGTGCTTTTTGTTTGACTTGCAAAAAATAACTCAAATAGTGTATCTTTACAAACTGATAGCGAATGAATGTTCGCACGGGTGGCTATGACGCAAAAAAACACAAACACATACGACGAATCAGATATTAAAATTTTAGAGGGCCTAGAGGCTGTTCGTGTCCGGCCCGGCATGTATATCGGCTCGACTGACAGCCGAGGCCTGCATCATTTAGTATGGGAAATTGTTGACAACGCTGTTGATGAAATCCTGGCTGGTTTTGGCGACAGTATTCAAGTCACAATACATAAGGACAATTCGATCACGGTTGTTGATCACGGTCGTGGTATGCCAGTAGGGATGCATGCATCGGGCCAGCCGACGCCCGAAGTCATTTTGACTGTTTTGCATGCTGGCGGAAAATTCGGCCAAGGCGGCTACAAAACATCCGGCGGCCTGCATGGTGTCGGTTCTTCTGTCGTGAATGCCTTATCTGAAAGTCTCACCGTGGAAATTAATCGTGATGGCTACAAGTATCGTGAACACTTTATTAATGGCGGGCATCCGGACGGCAGCCTGAAAAAGATTGGTAAAACACGCGACCAGACCGGCACGACAATCACTTTCAAACCAGATCCAAAGATTTTTTCGACAACCACATACAAGTTTCAAACAATTTCTGACCGTTTGCGCGAGTCAGCTTTTTTGCTAAAGGGTATCCGTATCGTTCTGACTGATGAACGAACAGAGCCAGCAACGGTAGAAGAATTCTGCTATAAGGACGGTATTAAAGAATTTGTCAGTTATTTAAATGAAGGAAAGTCGGTTATCGGCAACATGATGTATTTCGATGGCAGCCAGCAAGGAATCGAAGTCGAAGTTGCTGCTCAATATAATGATGGTTATTCCGAAACACTGCTTTCTTTTGTCAATAATGTCCACACACCGGATGGCGGAACTCATGAGACTGGTTTTAGAACAGCTTGGACAAAAGCTTTTAATGACTACGCCCGTAAAATTGGTCTTTTAAAAGAAAAAGATGCCAATTTTGAAGGTTCGGACGTCCGTGAAGGGCTTGCAGTCGTGATTAATCTTCGTATCCCTGAAGATATTTTACAATTTGAAGGTCAGACCAAAGAGAAATTAGGCACGATGGAAGCCCGCTCGGCCGTTGATTCTGTGTTATCTGAACAATTAGGCCGTTATCTGATGGAGAACGGCGATTTTGCTCAAAATCTCGTCCGAAAAGCGCTGCGTGCTCGTGAAGCTAGACAAGCCGCACGAAAAGCACGTGATGAATCACGCAGCGGCAAAAAGAAAAAAGGCAAGGAACATTTGCTGTCTGGTAAATTAACACCTGCTCAATCTAAAGATGCCTCTAAAAACGAACTTTTTCTCGTCGAAGGAGATTCAGCCGGCGGTTCAGCCAAACAAGGACGGGCTCGTAAATTTCAGGCCGTGCTGCCTTTAAGAGGTAAAGTTCTGAATACAGAAAAAGCCAGTCTGGATGAATTGCTGAAGAATGAAGAAATCAGCACAATGATTTATACAATCGGTGCGGGTGTCGGGTCTGATTTCAGTTTGAAAGACGCTGCCTATAATAAAGTGATTATTATGACCGATGCCGATGATGATGGTGCTCATATTCAGACCCTGCTGCTGACTTTCTTTTATAAATATATGCGGCCGCTTGTCGAAGCTGGCCGTGTTTACATTGCGCTGCCGCCTTTATATAAAGTCACAGCCGGTAGTGGCAAACGCAAAACTGAAGATTTTGCCTGGACCAACGAACAATTAGCCGGCCTGACAAAAAAAGCTGCCCGTGGTTATGCAATCACACGTTATAAAGGATTAGGCGAAATGGATGCCAGCCTGCTTTGGGAAACAACAATGGATCCTGACCATCGTACCTTGATCCGTGTCAGGATTGAAGATGCTGCTTTAGCTGAAAAGCGGGTCACGGTGTTAATGGGAGACCAAGTAGCACCGAGAAGAAAATGGATTGAAGATAATGTCGCTTTTTCTTTGGACGAAGCTGGGTCAATTCTAGATACAGTCAATGGCAACGATGGAACCTACCACCCGGAGCTTAACGAAAAGGAGCCTATTTAATGGCAGATGAAAGCCGAATTCAAGAATTAAGCCTCGAAGATGTCATGGGCGAACGCTTCGGCCGTTATTCCAAATACATTATTCAAGAACGTGCCTTACCCGACATCCGCGATGGCTTAAAACCAGTCCAGCGGCGAATTTTGTTTGCCATGAATGAGGATGGCAACACCTTTGAGCATGCTTATCGAAAATCTGCTAAGGCCGTCGGCAACGTGATGGGTAATTATCATCCCCACGGTGATTCGTCAATTTATGATGCTTTGGTCCGTATGAGTCAAAGCTGGAAAATGCGCGAACCTTTAATCGACATGAACGGTAATAATGGGTCAATCGATAATGACCCGCCAGCCGCCATGCGTTATACCGAGGCACGTTTATCTAAAATTGCTGGCGAAATGCTGTCTGACTTGGATCGGCAGGCTGTCGATATGGTCTTAAATTTTGATGATACGCGCTACGAGCCGACTGTTTTGCCCAGCCGTGTCCCAAATCTGCTAGTCAATGGCGCTTCTGGTATCTCTGCGGGCTATGCAACGGAAATTCCACCACACAATTTAGGTGAAATCATCAGTGCTTTGATTTATTTACTGGCGCATCCCGCAGCTTCATTGGAAGATTTAATGCAATTTGTCAAGGGTCCCGATTTCCCAACTGGCGGAATTATTCAGGGCTTGGACGGGATTAAAGATGCCTATACAACCGGCCATGGCAAAATTTATATTCGTGCTCGGACCGAGATCAAAAAATTGAAGGCCAGCAAACAGCAGATTGAAATTACCGAATTGCCCTACGAAGTCAACAAATCGGCATTAGTCGCTAAAATTGATGAAATCCGCGTCAACAAAGATGTCAATGGCATTAGCGAGGTTCGTGATGATACCAGTCGAGAAGGACTTTTAATTGTCATTGAATTGGCCAAGGATGCTGATGCGAACGGCATTTTAAACTACTTGTTTAAGAAAACCGATTTGCAGGTTGCTTATAACTTTAATATGACAGCTATTGCGCATCAGCGCCCTGTCTCTGTTGGATTAAAACAGGCTTTGGCGGCTTTTCTAGAATTTCGAAAAGAGGTTATCTATCGCCGGACTGATTTTGATCTGAAAAAGGCCCAGACACGGCAGCATATTGTCGAAGGCCTGATCAAAATGCTGAGTATTTTGGATGAAGTCGTGGCCACAATTCGTGCTTCAGAAAGCCGCAAAGACGCTAAAGATAATCTAGTTAAAAAATTCGATTTTTCTCAGGCTCAAGCGGAAGCAATTGTCACTTTGCAGCTTTATCGTTTAACAAATACTGATGTGACGGCTTTGCAGCAGGAACACGATCAACTAACTGAGCAGATCAACGAGTTTAATCTGATCTTAAATGAACCGCGCGAACTCAATAAAGTTCTGAAAAAAGAGCTGCAGGAGATCGATAAAAGCTATAGCAATCCGCGAAAGAGTGAAGTTCAAGCAGAAGTTGCACAGCTCAAAATCAAGACCTCGGTTATGATTGCTGATGAAGATGTCGTGGTTCAAATCACAAAGAACGGTTATGCCAAACGTGCTTCCTTTCGTTCTTACAAGGCAAGTGATGAAAATGGACTGACTGATGACGATTATGCTGTTTACCTGGCTAAAGTAAATACCTTGAGTCATTTATTCATTTTCACGAATAAGGGCAACATGATTTACCGGCCGGTGCATGAATTAGCCGATACGAAGTGGAAAGACGTTGGCGAGCATCTTTCTCAAGAGATTTCCGGCCTTGCTCCCGATGAAAACATTGTCCAGGTTTTCGATTTGCCTGACCTAAAAGGGCAGGGCAGCTTTGTTTTGACCAGCAGCGATGCCTTTATCAAACAGGTCAGTCAGCAGGATCTTCTCCCGACCAAATACTATAGAAAGCGTGCCAGCAAGGCGATTACGATCAAAGGCGATAATAAACTCGTTTCGGTTCAATTAGCTGCGACACAGGATTTCTTAGTAATTATGGCCAGCCAAAAAGGTTATCTGTATAAGTTCCCGTTGAGTGAAATAGTATTCATGACTGCTAAATCCAGCGGCGGCAAACCTGCCAAGATTAGTAAAAAAGATTCAATTATGGCGATGGCATTGATATCTAACTCAGATCTCCTGGCTTTGATGAATGACAGAGGCCAGCTGAAAATTCTAAATCCCTTGGAAATTCCGATTTCTACAAGCGATACAGTTCAGCGTGCTGAAACGATTTTCATGTCAGAGGACTTAATCGCTGGTATGGCAGCAATTGCTGATAAGGGCAAAACACAGCTGCAGGCGCTTACGTCCGACAATCAGGTCATTGATTTCTTTGCAAATGCCGATAACTTGGGCGGATTAGACGATGACTTTAAAAGAAAAGTCAAAGTCGAAAAAAATAGTATGATTATAAAAGTGAGATTAAAACAAGAGGTTATAGATTAAATGGCGAAAGAATTAGTTTTTGGGCATCAGAATCCTGATACAGATGCAATTGCAGCCGCGATTGCAGCATCTTATTACTTGAATAAAAAAGGGATGGACACAGAGGCTGTCGCACTTGGCCAACCTAACGACGAAACAAAATTCGCTCTGGATTACTTTGAGGTACAAGCACCACGTGTGATTGAAAAGGCTGACACCAAAGAAGTTGTCTTAGTTGATCATAATGAGGCAGCACAATCAGTTTCTAATATTGCTGATCTGACAGTCACACATGTCTTTGACCACCATAAGATTGATTTCAAGACGAGCGCACCGCTGTTTTATCATGCTGAAGCACTCGGTTCGACATCGACGATTCTGTTCACTTTCTTTGAGAGAGATGGGATTGAGATTCCAAAGCCTATTGCAGGTATGATGCTGTCAGCTTTAATTTCGGATACTTTGCTGCTGAAGAGCCCGACAACGACGGATGTTGACCGCAATGTTACTGGCAAGCTGGCTGCTCGGGCAGGTGTTTTGGATATTGATGATTTTGGTATTCATTTATTGAAGGCGGGCACAAATCTTTCTAAGAAGACTGATAAAGAATTAATAGATGGCGATGCCAAAAGCTTTGAGCTAGCTGGCAAGACGCTGAGAATCGGCCAAGTAAACACAGTTGATATTCCAGAAGTCCTGACACGCAAGGACGGCATTAAAAAGGAAATTGAAGCTGAGATTGCTAGTGATGGCTACAACGGCTTTCTGTTTGTTATCACAGATATTCTGAATTCAAACTCCAAAGCACTTTATTATGGTTCGGATGAAGATAAAATTGCTGCCGCCTTTGGTCAAACACTCACGGCCAATTCATTGGATCTTCCTGGTGTCGTTTCACGGAAGAAACAAGTCGTACCACCGATCACCGAGCAGTTCAAATAAGCAAATTAATTGAACTTGCACTTTACAAGTAATTTTAGCTTGTGTATAATATTTGCTTGTACTGATTGACTTTCGTTAAATAGAATTTTAGGAGAAAAAATGGCAGGAAAAGGACAAAGAGATCACGTCGTTCTTGGGAACGACAAGACGGGCGAACGCATTTATTTGACGAGCAAGAATCGTCGCAATACGCCTGACAGACTCGTTTTGAAGAAGTATTCACCAAAATTGCGTCAAGTTGTTGAATTTAAGGAGGTGAAGTAATGGCTAAAAAGTCTAAGATCGAAAAAGAAAAGAAAATCGAAGCCACAGTTGCTAAGTTCGCTGCTAAGCGTGCCGCATTAAAAGCTGCCGGTGACTATCAAGCATTAGCAAAGCTTCCTCGTAATGCATCACCAGTGCGTGCACATAATCGCGATTTGACCGATGGTCGTCCACATGCATATATGCGTGGATTCGGTTTGAGTCGTTTGAACTTCCGTCAACTGGCACATAAGGGTCAGTTACCTGGCGTTCGTAAAGCAAGCTGGTAATTTTAAAAAACACCAATTTCTTTTAGGAATTTGGTGTTTTTTATTTATTTTCGAAACTTCCTTTGTTAGAATTACTCACAATATGAAAAAACCAATTATTGCAATTACTTCTGATATTTCTCGATCCCAATCAATGTCTTCTAACGATCAGGCCATTGATTACGCACCCAGGGATATCGTACGAGCCATTAATCAAGTTGGCGGCATCGCTACTATTCTGCCAGCGCCAACTTCAATCCATGAAAATGATATTGGCCAGCTGGTCGAT
Organism: Oenococcus sp.; assembly: GCF_047725585.1. Taxonomy (NCBI): domain Bacteria; kingdom Bacillati; phylum Bacillota; class Bacilli; order Lactobacillales; family Lactobacillaceae; genus Oenococcus; species Oenococcus sp. Next base: position 325,039 of record NZ_JBDNNF010000002.1, read on the forward strand.
GCTTTTGATGGCTTATTAATTCCAGGTGGACCCGATATTGATCCGAGATTCTTCGGAGAAGACCCGATCCCTCAATTAGGCGGGACATTTTATGAACGCGATCAATTTGAAATGAGCTTGATTCAAGCAGCCGTGAAAGCTGGCAAAGCAATTTTCGGTATCTGCCGTGGTATCCAATCAATCAACGTCGCTTTAGGCGGCAATCTTTATCAGGACTTGGCAGCTCAGTATCCAGATCTGAAAATTAAACATCGTCAGTCGCCGACAGAAGGCTCTTTCCCTACTCATCGCGTCACGATGGAAAAGGGAAGCGAATTGGCTAAAATTCTCGGCCAAGAAGGTTTTGTCAACTCTCGCCATCACCAGGCTGTTAAGGAACTCGGTGCAGGCCTGAAAGTGACAGCAAAGGCACCTGACGGCGTCATCGAAGGCATTGAAAGTCTTGATTCCGATCAGATTATTGCTGTCCAATGGCATCCTGAAAGTATGTGGCAGCGTTTCCCAAAACAACTGGCATTATTTCAAAATTTTATAGATCAAGCAGGAACAAGAAGTGGCAGATAAAACAACGCAAAAACAAAAATTAGGATTTTGGAGTATCGTCCTATTCGGCATTAATGGGATTATCGGGTCCGGAATTTTCCTGCTGCCAAGCGCACCCATGAAATTAATCGGTGTAGCTAGTATTTTAGTCCTGCTGTTGGATGCCGTACTAGTTGCCACGATTGCACTCTGTTTTGCTCAGGACGCGAATTTTTTCGATAAAAACGGCGGCCCTTATCTCTACGCAAAAGAAGCTTTTGGTAATTTTGTCGGTTACGAAGTAGGGTTTGTTACTTGGGCCATCCGAATTATTGCTGAAGCAACAGCTGCGGTTGCTTTTGCTACCGTTTTAGGCTCTTTCATACCAGCGCTATCCAGTAATACGGCACGTATGATGACAGTGGCCGTTCTGTTGCTGCTACTGGCTCTGATTAATATTTCCGGCGTTCAGCTGACTAAGATCGTCAATAATTTTGTCACAATTAGCAAACTGCTGCCACTATTGCTCTTTGTTGCAATTGGTTTGTTCTTTATTAAGAGAAACAATTTCACGCCTTTTTTTCCTAATGGCAGTTATACATCTGGCAGTTTTGGACAGGCCGCTTTGACCATGTTCTTTGCTTTCACGGGTTTTGAAGGTATTTCAGTCGCTGCAGGCGAGATGAAAAATCCACAAAAAAATTTGCCGCGTGCAATCATTCTGATTATTTCAGTTGTGACACTGGTGTATGTGCTGATTCAAGTGACTGCAATCGGCATGATGGGTTATGGCTTGGCAAACTCAGCCACACCTTTGATGGATGCACTTGGTCACGCAATCGGCACATTGGGACGTGATTTAATTGCTGCCGGATCCTTGATATCAATCGGTGGTCTGCTGGTAGCTTCGTCATTTATTACACCAAGATCTGGTGTTGCCTTGGCTGAAAACAAAATGATGCCATCTTTATTGGCTAAAAAGAATCGCAAAAACGCCCCTTACGTCGCGATTATTGTATCAACGACTATTTCCTTGATTATTGCCTTATTTAACTCGACATTTGCTAATTTGGCGCTGATTTCAGCCGTCTCGCGTTTTGCCCAATACATTCCAACAATTATCGCGGTTTTTGTCTTTGCCAAGACGAAAAAAGGGCAGGCACATGCCTTTCAACTGCCGCTCGGTCCTGTGATTCCAGCTGTTGCTCTGATTATCAGCCTGTGGCTATTGATTCAGACAAATCTGCAGCAGCTCTTTTGGGGATTAGGCGCTTTGGTTGTTGCTGTGCCATTTTATTTCCTAACCGCCTATCATAAGCATTAAAAAACCTCATCTAATCATGAGGTTTTTTATAAACAAATTTCAGCTTAAAGGATCCCAGGCTGGCAAAACGGTTGGCTGCTGTTTCAAAACAGCTTTTAGTTCCTCAGGCAGAAGATCCTTATGTACCACAACTTCATAGACATAGTCTTCAAACCAATCAGGACTCATGACGAAGTAGCCTTTATCGCCTAATTTATCTCCCCAGCTATTTTCGACTTTCCATTTTGCTGCTTGACCATCAATTAAATCAACGCCAGTTAAAGTCATGGCATGCGAGACCGTTCCTTCACCGCTGGTTAATCTCTGCGCTTTGGTCATATTCAGATCAACTTGAAAGAGGGAAGATTCGTCAAATAAATGTCCATCCAATAAACCGCTCTGACGATCCATCTGCTGAAGAACGTCGTTGCCAAACCAAACAGTTTCACCACTTTGAAGCTGAGCAACTGCTGTTTTTTCCAACACATCAATCGGCACATTTAAAAATTCGATATCCCGGCCGCCTAGGACATTGTTCTGACTGGGAAGGCTGTACAACTGGTTAAATGCCTTATCAGGCGAATTGGTCACAACGGCATAATCATCAAAATCAACCTTAAAATATTTTTTGAAGAAATCCTGTGGCGTTAAAGCGGCTTCGCGATGATATTTTTTGTCATCGTCACGGTATTCTAAATCAAAAGTCTTGGCTGGTTCGCCAAAAGAATAAGCAGCCATGCGATAAACTTCCTGCAGCATTTTCTTTTCGGCCTGATCCAATTCATCTTCGCTGCTGCCGGACTTAGCCATATTGCGCAGTTGAAAACCATCCTTGATCAATTTTTTATTCATGGCTTCTTGAAAATCGCTCGTGTTATCCGTATTGAAAGTCTCTGGCATCGCATAAGCCGGCATAACACCGTACTTTTCGACTAACGCCGCCGCCATGGACCATTGACCGCCATCTTCCCCAGGCTGATTAAACAACATATGGACAAAACGGTCATCCATGGCTTTATCAACAGTCTGCCCGACATTGTGATAAAAAATATTGGCTCGTTCAATCTTGTCCCAGAAAAACAAATAATTCTGTGACAGCTCAAAGTCTTTGACCTTGTAATTTTTGGCAAACTGATGCCGCAGGGTATTTAATAATGAAAATTCCCAGCAGCGGCCGCTGCGTTTTTGATTAGTCACTTGTCCAGTCTCAACCTCGACCGAAAAGGTGCTGTTCAAACGTGCGGCAGCTTGATTATCAAAGCTGCTATTGCGAATGCCGTTTTTTGTAATTGTTCTTGTTAGGACGCTAGCTCTGTCGTCTTGAGCCAGGGATTCTCGTAATTCATTTAAATCATCATTTGTTAAAGCTGATGCCATTTATTTACCTCTTTTTTTAATTTTTATCTTAAAACAAAATCGTGCGATCGATCACAATTATGATTGACAGATATAGCTCAGAATAGAACAATAGTAAAGTAATGCAGACATCTGAGAAAAATAAGGTCACAATTATTGGTATTTCCGGCGGTTCCGGTTCCGGGAAAACGTCCATTGCCCAAGATATTTACGAACATCTTAAAGATCAATCGGTGGCCATTATTCCACAAGACGCTTTTTATAATGATCAAAAAGACATGACAATGGCGGAACGGAAAAGTGTCAATTACGATCATCCAGATGCCTTTGATATGGATTTGCTGTACGAAGATCTGCTAAAACTGAAACAGAATCAAACTATTGATCTGCCGATTTATGATTATGAAAACTATACCCGTTCAGCTAAAACACTGCCCATGCCGCCGGCTAAAGTGATCATCGTTGAAGGCGTCCTGTTGTTCGTCGATGAACGTATCCGCGATCTGCTCGATATCAAAATTTTTGTCGATACGGATGACGATATTCGTTTTATTCGCCGCCTAAAAAGGGACATGATTGAGCGCGGCAGATCGACTGAATCCGTGATTAATCAATATTTGAAGACCGTCAAACCAATGTATCATCAATTTGTCGAGCCAACCAAGCGCTACGCTGACGTGATTATTCCAGAAGGAAAGAGTAATCGCATCGGCATTGATTTGTTAATTAACCAGATTAAAGCAGTTCTGCCTAATTGATGGCGATACTGCCAGCGAATATATTATGATAAAGACCCTACCTCTAAAGGGGAAATAAATCTGACACTTGGCGATTCTGGCCGAGTTTTCGAGGAAGATACGATGACAAAAAAATATGGTATTTTTTTCAATGCAAATGCTGGTAAGGGAAAAGCCAAACAAGTTGCACAAAGATTAGCAATTTCCTTGTCCGGCCAGAATATCCAGTCAGCTTTTATTACTGGCAAAGATATCGATGATGCAATTTCAGCCATTAAAAAAGCTTCTAACGAGGTTGATGCCATTATTGTTATCGGCGGTGACGGCACATTAAATCTGGTCGCTACAGCTTTTTTGCGAGGTGGGAAAACGATTCCGGTTGGCTTGATTCCAAGCGGGACAGTCAATAATTTTGCAAAAACTGCCCAAATTCCCAATGATGAAAAATCGGCCGTTAACATTATCTTAAAAGGCCGCACGAAGGCTTTTAGTATCGGTTCTTGCGGTGATGACAAAGCGATCATCAGTTCTTTAACCTTCGGCAGTCTGGCCGACCTTTCCAACGATGTCCGCCAAGAAGACAAGAGAAAATGGGGAAAAATCGTCTATTTTTGGCAAGCTATGAAAAACCTGAATAAATCCGGGTCGCAGCAGATTGAATTTAAAAGTAACAGTTTTCAGGCTGATTATAAAATTTGGATGTGTCTGATTACGGCCAGCAGCAATGTTGGCGGACATAAGTATATCGACCAGCCTTTAAAAGGCTTGCATGCAACGATTCTCCACAACATGAGCCTGCTTAAAAGTCCCAGCTATTTTTATTTTGCACTGACGGGCAATATTCGCGAATCAGAAAGCCTAACTTATTTTGAATTGCGGGACATGATGATAACAAGTAAAAATACCGATCATCCTGTACAGACGAGAATCGATGGTGATCCCGGACCAAAATTACCAATACAACTGCTCTGGCACAAGGATTTTCTGCAAGTGTTTACGGATTGATACATCCGAAAAACAGCTCATAAGTTTAAGATTGTTTACAAGGAGAAATCTCCGATTCAAAAACAGTAACATAAAATTTTAATTTTGCTTTGGAAAACAGAAGGGAGTTTTTTAATGCAAACCGTCGGAAAAATAGGCATCGCGACTACTGTATACCTCGTGGCTTTTATTGTCGATTATATTGTGACGCTCTTTCAAATTACCAAAGGGGCTACGATTACAAACTTGATGGGTTTAAAAGCCAGCAGCCAAGCGACAAAGGAGATTAGTTTTGCGCTGACTTGGCAGTCTTTGATCATTTATTTATGTTTTGTCATCACCTGGCTACTGGCCGCTTTTATCATTAATAAAATCATTCATCAGTCTACTGCAGTAGAACCAAAGAAATTGTCTTGACACTGGCATTATGATCGTTAGCAAAAAAATTTATTACGGCAAGGCCCCGTCACAATTCGGTTTGTTGAGTCTGCCAGAAGAAAAGCATGATAAATACACAACAATTGTTATGATTCATGGCGGTTTTTGGCAATCTTTTGCTGACCTCACGCAGCTTCAGACACTAACAAATGGTCTGAATCAACGCGGTTATGCGGTTTGGAATATCGAATACCGGCGGATCGGCGAAACAGGCGCAGGATGGCCAGGCACTTTTAACGACGTCATTGATGCCATTAATTTTTTGACGGAATTGGCTCATAGCTGGCCGATCGATAAGCAGAGTGTCATCATTCTCGGTCACTCGGCAGGCGGCCATTTAGCTTTATGGGCTGGCCTGCGATACCGGAATCAAGCGCTAGACCATTCTGATAATATTCATCGTTTATCAGTCAAGCCTAGGATGGTTGTCAGTCTGGCCGCTGTTTCTATTTTAGAGGATGCCTGGCAACGTGATACAGTTTTAGGTAAACATAGTCCTGTCACAGACCTGATGCGAGGAACACCACTCAATAAAAATGTTGACTATCAATCGGCGTCTCCTTTTGATCTGCTGCCAATGCAGATTCCGCAAATTCTCGTACAGGGTCTAAAAGATGATTACGTACCAAGCGGTATGACGATAAAGTATGCTGAAAAAGCCGAAAAACTTCACGACAATATCAAATTGATTTTAGATTCAGATGCAAACCATTTTGATCTCATCAATCCATACGCGAGCGTTTGGCAGAGGACAATAACCGCTATTAAAGAAACTTTAAAAGCATAAGAAATATGGCGACTCAATAGTTGCCATATTTCTTAAGATCGTTTGTTTAAAATTAAGATCTCACTCTCTCATGGCTCAAATGATTCGCTAAAGTAATCAACAAAATGACAACGCCTAAAATCGCGACAACTAGGCCGATTGCATGGAGCCCCGGATCACTGACTGCCTGATGGAAAGCAATCCCAGTGACCGAAGACGCACTGATCGAGCCTAAATAAGTGAATGTTCTTAATAAGCCAGAAGCAGTGCCGACTCGTTGCGGATTCGCTTGTTTGAACAGAGCCAATTGACCGCCGCCCATAGCAGCTCCTAAAGTAATTCCGAACACAGCAGTCACTATCAGAGACAAGTAAAGTGTATTGCTGCCTCCCAACAAAGTCAGCAGAATACCACCAGCCACAGTAGATGTACCAGTTGCGATAAAAGACCCAAGAACAAGACCCTTTCTAGAAATCAAAGTGGAAACGATCGCCGACACAATCCCCATTGGCACAATCATCAAACCAGCTGTATCAGCAGGATAAGCATGTGCATCTTCGAGCCACTGAGGCAGACTGTACAAAATAATATAAGCACCCAGCATGGCGATCATCGTCCTTAAATATGTCAGCATTAATTGTGTATTAGAAAGCAGTTCTTTGATGTCGAAAAATGGGGTCTGCGTGTGTAATTCCCAGAAGACGAACAGAAAACCCGCAATCAAGAAAACGATAAAACTTATCCATTGGGGTGAGGGGATTGAGATCAAAAACAGCAGCAAGGCTGAAATCATGACAGCAAATCCTAAAATGCCAATAATATCAATGCGCATCAACAAGTTTTTAATGCTTTGATGACCTAAAGGTTCATCTGCTTCAACACCAATAAAGATAAACAGAATTGTTAGCAAGGCAAAAGGTACGTTAATAAAGAAAATCATGCGCCAGCCTAAACTTGCTACGAGCACACCACCAATTGGCGGGCCAACGGCAATAAAAGTAAGGCCTACAACGGCCAAAGCTGCGAGAACACCACCCGGTGCATTGATCATACCAGCTTTTTTAGCGCGAGCACGAACCATAAACATGGCCGATGGATAACCGGCTGATGTTCCGATGCCAATAATGACTCGGGACACAATCAGAGAAATCAAATTGTGACTTAGTCCGCCTAAAATGCCGCCTAAGAGAACCATGATCACGCCTGACAGAAATGTTTTGCGCGGGCCAATTTGTTCAGACAGTTTGCCGGCAGTCGGTTGGGCAACAGCACAAGCTAAGTAGGGTGCCGAGACAAGTAAAACCGTTTGAGCAACTGCGATATGAAAACTATGAGCAATTGGCACAAGCGCTGTGGAAATTAATGTATCGTTGATTGGATTTAGAGCCGCTCCCAGCAAAAGGGCAGTAATGAAAATCCCGGAAAACGGTTTTTGAGAAATCGAAGCTGATCGATGATCTCTGCTAGTCGTATTTGAGCACCTTCTTTGATCGAAACAATTAACTAAAAGTAAATACTGAGGCTTATTCTAGTAGGAAGAAGTGTCATTTGTCAAAATGATAATCATTATAGAACAGTATTTAATGAAAAGCTGTAAAAAGTAAATATAAAAGTAAGGATATCAGCAGCCGCAAAAACAAGTGACTGATATGGATTTTCTTATTCATGAGTAAACCATTTAATATTGCGACAGCAATCAGTGTAAGCAGCCCGATTCTTAGAAAAATAGGATTTAATTGAAAGCAGGCCAGCAAAATCCCAGATATCAGATTTGCGCCAAAAAGCCAGATCGGCATTTTCGATCGAGCCGAGAAAGTCGCGATTATCATAAGTGCCGCGTACAGATAGATAAGAATGTCAGTTATAATTGCCAAGAGCGATACTCCTTTTTTGATAAAATAATTGAAACACAAGGGGTCGACCCCCTGACAAGAGGGAATCATCATGCAATTAAGAGAATTCATGGCTGCCGTGGGCGCAACACGTGATACGGTTCGTTTTTATATTGAAGAGGATCTGCTAACGCCAAGTAAATCTGCTGGTAAATACGTCTTCACCAGCCAGGACATTATCGCTTACGATGAAATCATGCAACTAAAGCAACTTGAATTTTCAATCGAATTAATTAAAAAAATCAAGCAGCAGCATGATATCAATTGTTCAACTAGCGAACAATGGCAGCAAAATTTAGCCTTAGTCGAAAAGGAAATCCAAAAGGCAGAACATGAGCTCAAAAGAATTGAACAAAGAAAAGAAAAACTAATTAGCGTGTCAAATCAGCTAAAAGACTTGCTAATGGCGCAATAATCAACAAACAGGAGCGAAAATGCATTGAATAAAATTCTAAAAGACCAATTTATGATTGACCACTTATCTGATAGCCAAAACAAGACTATCTCGGACATGAATACTTTCATCAGTAAACATCTCAGTGGCAAACAGCATGCCGTTGCCATTATTGAAGGAGCTGCTGGGACTGGCAAGTCAGTTGTTTTAATGCGTCTGGTCACGAAATACATGACCGATAAACGTTATAGGACAGCACTGGTCGTCAACCATCCTGAACTGTTCAAGGCCTATCAAGATTTTGCAGACGACATACCCGGCATGGCCGAAAAAGATATTTTACGCCCAACGCCGCTGATTAATCATGCTGAGAAAAATCATTGGAAATACGATGTCATTTTCGTTGATGAGGCGCATTTGCTTTATTCCAAATCGGAGCCTTATGCGCATTATCGGGGCCAAAATCAGCTGACAGATCTGATGAATTTAGCCAAAATTGTCGTGGTTGTTTATGATTTTGCGCAAGTTTTCCAGTCAAAAATGTATTGGTCCAAAGAATTATTAAGGCAAACGATTGGCGATCATCCTTATCAGCTGTTTAATATGGACTTCCAGTACCGCATGGTCGCTAGCGACGACCAAGTCCGCTGGATGGATGATTTGACTGCCGAAAAAACTCTCAAACCATTTCCGACAAACAGTAACTTTGACTTCAAAGTGTTTTCAACTGCTGGTGCCTTGTATGAGCAAATCAAATCAAAAAATCAGGAGGTCGGCTTAAGCAGGGTGGTGGCAACTTCAGGTTTTCCACGCATTGACGGCCGCCACAATGTTGAAATGGATACTTTTTCTCTGCCCTGGGATGAATGGAATCCGCAGCGGACACATTGGGCTAAGCGGACATCTTCAATTGCGCAAGTCGGGACGATTTACACGCTCCAGGGCTTTGATTTGAATTATGTCGGTATGATTATCGGGCCATCTTTCGGCTATGACGCAAAGACAGACAGTATGACGATTATCCCAGAAAAATATTCACACAAAGAAATTTTCAAAAAACGCCAAGACATTCAATTCACGAGAGCAGAATACAAAGATTTTATTGCTAACGTCTTAAATGTGCTAATCAAACGCGGCAAATACGGCATGTATCTGACAGCCTATGATGACGCTTTACGCAAGCGTCTCGTGGATTTGTATGAGAACCGAGACTAGCGGAAAAGGATTCTAAAAAATGACAAATAAAATCAAATACATTGTCGCAGCAATGATCAGTGTAGTTAGTATGTTTTTTCTAGACAATAACAAGGCATCGCTACCGAACCATGTGCTTGGATTCTGTTATCTAGTATTTATTGTGATCATTGGGTATTGTGCATATAAATTTTTTGATAAACGCAATAATTAACTGTTTTGATTGATCTAGAATCGATAAACTTGTAGAACTTGGCGCAAAAGATATTTAAAATCACTTAAAAACAAGGGGACTAAAATGAGAAAAATGATCATTAAAAATTGGCGACGCGTTTTCGTTATTATTTTGTCATCCAGTCTTTATGCGATTGCTAGTATCACTAGCGCTAGTTACTACGGATATATTGTCGAACATGCTCATAACAAAGAAATAACGCTATTTTTCATGATGATAGCGGCTGGCATTACTGTTGTGCTGCTTCGATGGGTTTTCGATGTCTTGAATCAAACTTTAATGGTTAGGTTTGTCGGCAAAATCATTTACGAAATTCGAGAGAAAATGATTGCGTCCATCATTTCTAAACAAGTGTCAGATTTCAAAACGAAGGAACTCAGCTCGTACACTTCCAGTTTATTAAATGATGTCGAACTGATTGAGCGGGATTCGATTGAACCTTTTTTTGATTTTATTTCCCAGTTAGTCATAGTGGCCATTTCGTCAGCAGCAATTCTATATCTTCAACCGGTGGTTTTTGTCGTGATAATGATTGGGTCAGTTATCGTGTTTGCTATCCCGACACTCATGAGCAAAAAATTGCAAAACAAACAATCCCGTTTTTCTGCAGAGTCTGAAGCCCTTACTGAATCTGCGACAGATATTTTGAATGGTTTTAGCACAGTAAAATCGACACAATCGACAGATCAATTTTTAGAAGGTTTTAAAGAGACCAACAAGCATTATACCGGGGCTAAAATTTCATCGGGACAATGGATTATGTCAAATTATGCAACGTCTGCCATGTTAGGCATGCTAGTTCAATATGCAGCGGTACTTGCAGCAATTTGGTTTATCATGCAGGGCGTTATTTCGGTCGGCATTATGCTCACGATGGTGCAAACCATGAATACACTTGTCTATCCTTTGATTGATATTTTTAGACTAATTCCTCAAATGAAGAGTGCTAAGCCGATTATAGAAAAAATCAAAAATTTATCCGTCCTCGGGCAATCTGATCAGAACTCAATTCCAAAATTAACCTTCAAGAAAGATATTTGTCTCACAAAAGTTTCTCTAAAGCTTCAAGGAACAAGTATCCTTAATGACATCTCGCTGACTTTAGATAAAAATAACAAATATCTCCTAATTGGTGATAGTGGTTCAGGCAAGTCGACCTTGGCGAATATTGTGTCAGGATTCATCAACAACTATACAGGCAAAATAACAGTCGATGGCAATGAGATTGCCAATAACGAAAGCATGTTCAGCATTGTCTCGCATGTGGATCAATCACCATATCTTTTTAACAAAACAGTCGAGGAGAACATTGTTTTGGGCAAAAAGATGAATCATAAAAAATTTGAAGAGGTATTAAAAATCAGTGCTGCAGATCTTTTTTTGGCAAACAAATCTCGACTAAAAAATAAATCCACTCACAATGGTGACAATTATTCAGGTGGCGAACGGCAAAGAATAGCAATTGCTAGAGGGCTATATCAGCAAAAGCCGCTCTTGGTACTCGATGAAAGTTTGTCAGGTCTTAATGCAAAACTGGCTCATCGAATTGAGAAAGACATTCTCGCCTTGAAAGATTTAACGTTACTGTATATCACGCATAAATTCGATATGAGTTTGCTTTGCAGCTATGACAAGATTATCTGGATTAAAGAAAACAAAATTTACCAGATGGCATCGCCAGAAGTTTTACTATCGGATCAGGAATTTCAACAATTCATAGATGCAACCGGGAAAGCGTAATAGGGTTTTACTGAAACTACTATTTGTTACATACAAACTTCTGGAAGTTTTACATTTGCAACGGACAAATATATTTTAGTTTACATAATATATATTATTCAAAGTTATATTCAAGTGACCAAACGTCGCACTGCTTGGCTTGCAATTCCTATTAATCAACTAAATAAAAAACGCCCTGAGGCGTTTTCAGAAAAACTTTAAATCAATCCTTAATTGCTTTAGCTACAGCCGCGTGAACAGCATCTTTTTCTGCTTCAATTAAGTCAACACGACTAGCGATCACCTTTGTATCCATGACAATCTCACGTGTAAGACCTGGTGTGTTGATTTTCGGCTCCAGAAAGGCTTTGAACTCAGCCAAACGATCGGCCGTCTTGAAGACCATGGCAGTGACCGTAATATAAGTCGTAAACTCCATATCGCCGCCAACTGTTTTCTCCAGCCAGTCCCAATCATTCCTGAACCAGTCCCAGGCAGCCTGCTGAGCATCATCGTTATCCAAAGCACCGCGATACCATCCGCGAAGATCCTGTGGCTTGATTGTATCGGCATCTTCAAATTTGCCAATTAAAGCTGCAATTAAGGCTGGATCAGAGACACTCGTCAGTGCGGCTCGCAAATCTGATTTGTAGCTGCCGTCAGAGGTATTACGATAAGCAGCGAAGAAGTCGTTGAACAAACTTTCGCTGGCAAAATTCTTCATCTCATTTCTCAGGACGAAGAGACGAATATCAGCTGGCAAAGCAATCAAATTATCAGCATTCTTAGCAAACAGATCATGAGCCGAGGCAATTGCTGCCGGATTTTTCGCATACAAAACGGCACTCAGTACATATGGCCGGGTCAACTGGTCATCATTGGATTCACCGGGTTTTGGCATCCAGCCCAAACGTGTTACCTGCTCACTCCCAAGCTGATTGAAAAAGGCCTGCAAATCTTTTTCTTCATCTGAACCAGCTGAGACAAATTTCTTTAAATTATTAGCCAGCCGGTACAAAGCTGCATTGACCAGCATGGCATGACTGTCAGAAAAATGAGTCAAAAGCGGGACAAGGTCAGCGTAAGAAGCTTGACGACCATCGGCCAACAGACGCAAATCCTGTAAAATCTGCAATTGTGCAATGGCGTCTAAGGATTGTGTATCGGACAAAATGTCGTCCAGCAAAGTCTGATCGTATTTGACAATGAAATGAGAATTGTTGCCGACATTCAAACGGAAAGGCTTGCCTGATTCAGCACGCAAAGCAGTGTAATCACCAATTTCAAGCGCCTTTTCAGTCATCAGCGCTGGCACAGCATCGTAATTACTATTCAAAGGAATCTGCCATTGACGGCCGGCTTCTTTGTGTTCGCCAATGAAAAACTGCTGCTGAGACAAAGTGAGTTTGCCATCAACAACGCTTGCTGTAACAACTGGGTAACCAGGCTGTTCCAACCAAGAATTCATGACAGCACTAACATCAATACCAGATGCATCGCCGAGAGCTGCCCAAAGATCAGCACCGGTCGCATTGCCATAATGATGTGCAGCAAAATAATTCTTCAAACCTTTTCTTAAGGCTTCATCGCCAATCAGAGCACGCGCCATCACAAGCATACGGGCACCTTTGGCGTAGACAATCGCACCATCGAACAAGGCGTCTATCTCAGCCGGATGCTCAACTTGGACATGCACGGATTGAACACCATCAGTCGCATCTCGCTGCAGTGCGGCTGGTAAATCAGAAATTTGGAATGTTTCCCAAATATGCCAATCAGGTTCTAAAGCATCAATAGCCACATATTCCATCATGTTGGCAAAACTTTCGTTCAGCCAGAGATCATCCCACCACTTCATTGTGACGAGATCGCCAAACCACTGGTGAGCCAATTCATGAGCGACAACCGTGGCAACCAGCTGTTTGACTTCAAGCGAGGTATTTTTCGGGTCCAATAGCAGGTAGGCTTCACGATACGTAACAAGTCCCCAGTTCTCCATCGCACCGGCAGAAAAGTCAGGCAAAGCCAACTGATTCGATTGTGGCAATGGATACGGTGTCTGGTAAAAGTCTTCGTAAAATTCAATCGAGCGTTTAGCAATATCCAAAGCAAAATCCAATTCATCGGATTTGTGTGCTTTAGTCCCATAAACGCCGATTTTCACGCCGCTTTTAGTCCTCGTTGTCTTGCTCTGCAGATCTCCGAAGGCAAAAGCGATTAGATAAGTCGACATACGGACTGTCTGATCAAAATAATGGATACCATTTTCAAAACGTTTTTCAGGCATATTGGCCAAAATCGTCTCGCCGGGCTGCTCATCGAACTTAATCGCAAGGCTGAAAGTCGCCTTGGCTTCTGGCTCATCGACACATGGGAATGCCTGACGAGCAAAATTCGTCTCGAACTGCGTGCCGATAATCTGCTTTTTTTCACCATTCAACTCATAATATGATGGATAAATACCCATCATTGTATCTGTCAAATTTGCTGAATAATCAACTGTCAGGCTAGTCTTACCTGCTTTTGGCAGCGAAATAGCAATCGCATCAGTGTCTTTATCCAGCGTAAAAGGCAGCTCTCTCCCCTCGCTTTTGACTGAAGCTACCGCCAAATCCTTGCCATGAAGCGAAATGGAATCAGCCTTAGCTTCACCAGTGACGGTTACCTGGCCGTTGATCTTTTTCGTGCCGCGATTGATATCCAAAAAGATATCATAGTGATCCGGCTGGAATGTTTCAAAAAAATGTTTAAACTCTGTCATCTCTCACCTTTCAGAACGTGCTGCTAACAGTGCTGATACGGCTCTAGGCTATTTATCAAAAACACCGTCATGCTATAACATTTAGTGTAATCCAAGAAAGATATGATTGAGCGAAAAAACGTTTTTAAAGCTTCAAAAGATGCTACAATATTTATATCATTATGATATCAAAACGATATTTACAATGACGGTCAGGAGGTATCTAAGTGGTTGAGAAGAAATCTGGCAATATTGCGCTTCGAATAGATCCGGAACTGCATGAGAAAATCACGCGGTTGGCCGCAGCGGATCAGCGGAGTGTGAATTCCTATATTACAAAAGTCCTTGAGAAAAATGTTGAAAACAGTTCTTTTGAAGATCGACAATTTGTCGGTACGACTGTGCCAGGCAGGAAAATAAACGACAAAAACGGCCTTGTCGATGTTTCCGGTATCTATTACCGCTACTTGATCGAGGATAACCAAAAAGTCGATAAAACGGCTAATTACGTTATTTTAGAAGCGAGCGGCAATGTTTTAACGCTAAGAAAAATTGAAGAAACAAATTAGGAGAAACACATGGCAATATTTTTCAAGATCGTACCGCAGAACAATCGCGGTCTGGTGGAAACTTTGGGCAAATACCGCAACAGCGTCGAACCCGGAATTCACTTTTATATTCCTTTTTTTCAGGGAATTAAAAAAGTCAGTTTGGCAATGAACCCGCTCAAACTGCCGAATTATTCGGTTATCACAAAAGATAACGCAGATGTATCGGCTAGCGTCACTTTGAACTATCACGTGACCGATGCAGTGAAATACGAATATGAAAACACGGATTCGGTCGAATCAATGGCACAATTGGTTCGTGGACATCTTCGTGACATTATCGGACGCATGGACCTCAATGAAGCGCTCGGCGCAACGGCTCGGATTAACCAAGAATTGGCAACAGCCATTGGTGATTTGACAAACACTTACGGCATCAATGTTGACCGAATCAATATCGATGAATTGACCCCTTCCCGTGCCATTCAAGAAGCCATGGACAAACAGCTGACGGCCGATCGTGAGCGTGTTGCCACAATCGCACAGGCTGAAGGTGAAGCCAAATCGATTGAATTAACGACTAAAGCCAAAAATGATGCGATTATGGCCACTGCCAAAGCTGAGGCAGATGCAACCAAAAGCCGGGCCGATGCCGAAAAGTATCGTATCGATACTGTCCAGGCTGGTTTAAGAGAAGCCGACGACAAATACTTTCAGAATCAAAGCATTAACGCTTTTTCCGATTTAGCCAAATCTAATTCGAATACGATCGTTGTTTCGAGCGACCAAGTTGCCTCTTTGGGGCAGATTCCAGCTGTTGGCAAATTGCTGAATAGCCACTAAAAATAAAAGCACCGCTATCTGGGGTGCTTTTTTATATGTGCAGCAAAACGCCTAGTGCGACAGCAACAGTACAGCTTAAGGATAGAATCAAGAGATTTTTCACTGCTAGGATGAATGTCTCCTTTTTGACTTGTTTTGCATTAAAAGCTTTGAGGTTGCGCCAAATAATCGGGATCACAAGCAGGGTCAGCAAAGACATTTTCGGCAGTAGATTCAGCCAAACAGCACAGATAAGAGAAACAAACCCCAGTAAATATAAAAGATTAAAGAGAATCAGTGCTCGCCGTTTGCCAAGATAATAAACAATCGTCCGGCGATTTAAAGCCAAATCTTCTTTCTGATCACAAATATTGTTTGCCAGAAGCAACGCCGCAATCGCCAAAGCAAGCAAGCCAATCGGCAAAAACGCCTGCCACACAATCAGCCAGCTTAGCGATTTTTGCGGTGCCAAATTCAAATAAAGCGTGATTAAAAAAATCATATAGCCCATTGTAAATCCCGAAAAGAATTCACCTAACGGAAGTGCCGACAAGGGTTTGGCGCCTCCTGCATATAAATAGCCGACGACAAAACAAAAAATCCCCAGAATCAACAGCAGCAAGCCAGACCTGCTGACCAGCCAAATACCCAGCAGGGCACTTATCGTGACAAAACTGGCCATTAATCTGCCAACGGCTTTGATGGACAAATGATTGACACCAATCACATTGGTTTTCAGACGAAACTCATCAGCATGATGACGCTGCGCTCGTTTATAATCCTGATAATTATCATTGATGTCGACTGCCATATTAAACAGCAGCATGGCAATAAAAAATATCAGCGAGCTGATTAAATTGACCTGCTTGAAATGATAAGCGCTGTACAAAAGGCCCAGCAAAAAAGGAAAAATGCTGGCCGTCTTGGCTTTAATCTCAACTAATTCCAAAAAAACTTTCAAATTCATATCTCTAGCCTCATGACTATTATATTAGACAGCCTGCCGCGACTCGGGTAAGATAGTACTAGAAATTACTGCTTTGTTCAAATGCAGCCCAACTAGTAAAAGTAAGGAGAAACATGGCAACACTTTTTCAGGGATATCATTTTGCCAGCCAGGATGCAAAAGCAGTCAGAGATATATTGGCCAAACAGCGTTTTCCAATTAAGCCTTATCAGGATAAAGTCGAAAACATGCTCAAACAGAATGGCAAAATGCTGCGTGCCACACTTGCCAACCTTTTTGGACGCTATGGCCT
The DNA here is from genome assembly GCF_047725585.1 of Oenococcus sp. Lineage (NCBI taxonomy): Bacteria > Bacillati > Bacillota > Bacilli > Lactobacillales > Lactobacillaceae > Oenococcus > Oenococcus sp. The sequence continues at coordinate 341,948 of NZ_JBDNNF010000002.1, forward strand.
GCACCTTTCAAACGGTCTTAATCGAACCACTCTAGCAGATGTTCATCAAGGCGCAGCCGCCATCGAAGTCCTGCACCTAGCGACTTTAGTCCACGATGACGTGGTTGATGATGCTGATCAGCGTCGCGGATTAACGACCTTACAGCATTTTTTTGGCAATAAAGACACCATTTATCTCGGTGATCAGCTTTTTACAAAATATTTTCAGCTGTTGATTGCGGTTTCCCCGTCAAACGATTTTATCCGCTATCACGCAGATATGATGGAAAAAATTCTTTCCGGCGAATTGATTCAAGATCGTATGCGCTTCAATCAGAATATCCAGTTAGCTGATTATTATCAAGCCATTCAAGGTAAAACAGCTGCCCTATTCAGTCTGTCGGCTGTGTCGGGCCTCTGGCTAGGATCTGGTATTCAGCATTTGCAAGATGCCAAGACGACTTTTCAGGCGGCATATCAATTCGGCGAAAATCTCGGCATGGCTTTTCAGATGATCGATGATCTGCAGGATTTGGATATGACCGCAAAGACCGGCAAGCCCAAGTTCGAAGATCTCAAAGAGGGTGTCTACACACTCCCGATTATCTTAGCTTTAGCTGATGCTGATTTTCAGGCAATTTTAAAAAACGACCATCCTGGTCTTAATCAAGTGATCGGATTTTTCCAAAGCCATTCAGAATATTTTCAAAGCAGCCGGGAAATTTGCCAGCATTTCCTCTTAGAAGCTCAAAAAAATCTTGATTTCTTTCAGCCGGAAGATGAGATCAAAGAATTGCAAAAATTGATCAAACAAATCCAATCTCAGTTAGATTCTGCCCAAATCTAAATCGTAGAGTTTTTTAAAACGTGGTTCGGTCTCATAAAGGCTTCGTGGACTGCCAGACATGGCTGCTTTGCCTTTCTCTAAAAAGATGATCCGATCGACTTTTTCAAGACCTGCTAAATGGTGTGTAATCCAAAACATTGTCTTGTCTTTTTGATTGCGAAAAATCGTCTGCATCAAACTGTGCTCAGTGACCGGGTCAAGACCCAGTGTCGGTTCATCCAAGAGCAGAATTGGCGCATCTTTTAACAAGATACGCGCCAAAGCGATTCGCTGCCGCTGACCGCCAGACAGTAAATGGCCGCTCTCGCCCACTTGAGTTTCGATTCCTGCAGGTAATTGCTGAATCAAATCTGTCAAACCAGCTTGGTTCAGAGCTTTAATGACCTGCTGGTCATCGGCTTGTTCATTGCCTAATCGAACATTATTTAAAATTGTGCTGTTGAAAATAAAGGGTGCTTGATTGAGATAAGCAAAATTTGCAGCACGTTTTTGCTGCAGCTGGTCGACCGGAACTTCATCAAAACTTATTTCACCTTGGTCAGCTTGTAAATCACCGATCAAAAGCTGCAATAAGGTCGTTTTGCCTTCACCGCTAGGACCTAGAATCGCAATTTTTTCGCCACGATTAATGGTTAAGGAAAAATGGTCAAGTAAAGGATTTTTTTCATCGCCGTATGTAAAAGAAACATTTTGAAAACAAATTTTGTCAAAATGAGATTTATTGGATTGTGTGACGGCTGCAGGTAGCATCGTTTGCCGGCTAAGCTGATTCAAGCTGTTTAACGATGAAAAATACAAAGGCAGATCAGCTGCAGCTTTAACGACTGGCACAAAGGTATCCATCAAAGGAAAGAAAGCCAGAATGACTGAGGCAGCAAAATTGGCGGTATTTTGGCTGTTGGTGAGATGCTGACTGCTCCAAAACAAAAGTGTCAGAGCAGCTAAAGCAAAAAACAGTTCTGAAAGCAGCTTCATATTATTCTGGTGCTGGTCATTACTGTTTTTAATTCTGCTTAACTGTTGATTGCCCCGGCCAACTGTTTGCAAAAAATCTGCTCGATGCCCAGAAATCTGCCAATCAGTCAATCCAAAAAGTGCCTCTGCCGAGTCTTGATACTGTTTTTTAGTTAAAGATTTTTCCTGCTGATCTTTTTCCCACGCTAAGGACAAAGCGACCACCGGCAAAAGCAGCAAGACAATCAGCATCAAACAAACGACTAATATTGCCCAGCGCCAGTCAACAACAGCCATGACAGCTGCCAGCAGAAAGAAAAGCAGGTAAGCAATGCTGATTGGGAAAATCGTTCGCAGGTAAAAATTCTCTAAATGATCCAAATCATCGGCAAATAAGCCTAATAAACGGCCAGTTTGAAAATGCCGCGACAAAAATGACCCTTGTCTTTCCAGGCGGCTGTAAAGATCAGCACGTAGTTTAGAAACGATCCGCAGAACCCAGTCGTGGCTTTCAAGCCGCTCGAAATATTTGAACACTGGTCTTCCTATACCAAAAGCCCGCGTCAGAACAACCGGTACATAGACAACAAAAAGATTATAGGGATGACGTGCGGATTTGCTAATTAAAAATCCCGAGGTAAACATGAGCGCCATCGCACAAAAAATGGTCATCAATGCAATCAGTAAAAGCAGGCCAAGGCGCAATCGATCCTTTTTGAGATATTGAATGAACCAGTGGTCTTGTTTTAATAAACGCATCGTTTTAGATATCCGCTGCCGCATGCAAATCTCCTTCCGTCGCCAAACTGTCAGACATATTTTTTAACTCACCAGGCTGATTGATGAGATCGTCCAGCCTTCCTTGCTGCACAATGCGGCCGGCTTTCATCACGACAATCCAGTCCATTTGTTTCAGCCAATGCAGACGATGAGTGGCTAAGATCAGCAATCGATGATCGGTCAGTGGCAGAATCGTTTGTTTCAATGCATATTCGCTTTCAATATCGAGGTGGGCACTCGGTTCATCCATTAACCAGATACGCCGTTTGGGATCCAATAAAGCCCGCGCCAAAACAATTCGCTGTGCCTGCCCGCCGCTAATACCTCGATGAGACTCTCCCACTTGGGTGTCTAAGCCATTTGGGAGGTTTTCCAGAAACGGACTTAAGCCTGCTTGATCTGCTGCTGCCAGAATACGTTGACGGCTTGCTTGTGGATCATAGAAAGCGATATTTTTTTCAATGCTTGCCGAAAACAGATAAGGATCCTGCGGCATGTAACTCAATTGCTTTTGCCAACTGTCAGCATTCAAGCTCATTAGCGATTGGCCATCCAGATTAAATGCAGGATTTGGCTGATCCGGCTGTAAAAAACCAGCCAAGAGATTCAGTAACGTCGACTTCCCTGCCCCGGACATCCCGACAATTGCGATTTTAGAAAAACCGTGAATCGTCAAATTAAGATCTTGGACTGCATCAGCATTTTCAGCATAGCGATAGGACAAATGAGACAGACTTAATTGCGATTCTTGTGACCAATCAGCTGGCCGCATCACTATTCTCTTTGCTGCCTGCATTTCTAAAAGTGCGGACAATTCATGGAGTGCATTCTTACCGTCTAAATTAGCATGATAATCCTCACCAAATTGGCGCAGCGGCAAAAAGAAATCTGGGGACACGATCAAAACTGCCAGAGCTGGCGCCAAGGGCAGCTGCCGATTAATTAAAGCAATCCCTAACATGACCGCTTCAATCGCGATGGATAATGTTGTAAAAAAATCTAAGGCAAAAGAAGATGTGAACGCCACTTGTAGGACAGACATTGTTTTTTTGCGGTAGTCTTCACTAGCTGTTTTAACACTTTGACTGTATTTTTGACTAACAGCCAGCATTTTCAATGTCTCCAGTCCGCGAACTGCGTCAAGAAAATGATTATTCAAAGCGGCAAAGTCAGCATATTGGGCATCAGCTTTTTTTTGAGCCGCCAAACCTAAAATTATCATGAAAAATACAATCAGAGGCAAAGAACAAAATAAGATCAGACCGCTCTGCCAATTCTGCCAAAAAACATAGATCAGAATCAGCCAGGGAATGGTCATCAAGTCTGTAAACCGTGACAAAATCGTTTCCAGATAAATTCTGATTTGGTCGACCCGTTCATAGCTTAAAGTCAGCAAATTACCGCTGCCCAAATGATCAACGATTGCTGGTCCTTGAAGCAGAATTTTGGCATCGATTTGTTGTTTCAAATAATAAGCTGTTTTTGCCGCAAAACTGCTTAATTGCCGTGTTTGCAACCAGTCAAAGAATTGGCGCAGACAGAAAAAAATGAAAAAAAACAGCGTGGCAAAATACCAGGCTGAATTGATCTGCAAGCGCCAAGCGGCTGTCAGTGCCTGTGTTAAAAACGCTGCTTGTCCAACAATTGTCAGCCCCTTTAAGAGGGCATAAATGGTTGAATAGATCAGGCGGCGTTTAATTCCAGGCAGTTTCCAAAGATGCTCATCAATCATGTAAAAGCGGCCTAGTAGGTCTCGCTCCCATTTGCCAAATCTACCTTGGTCCGACGCTGAATCCAATAACTCCAAGCGAAATAAATCAGAACAATCGGCAGCAATACAAGCAGTACACCAGTCATAATGGCCAGCGTTAATGGCGACGCAGAAGCATTGTGGATTAAGAGGTCGTTTTTGCTTTGCGTTGCAATCATGACCCGAGGGAAAATGCCGTTAAATATAAAAGCCATAATCAAAATTAGACTTAAACCCGAGGCCAGAAAGGCATGCCCACTATGACCGAAACGCGCGCTAATATGACCCCAAACCGTCAGCAGCACAATCACAATTAGGATGACGCTACTGCTAATCGCATGGCGGGCAAAGAAATCAGTTTGAAAAATAGCGAGTAAGGCAAAAAGTACCAATACCGGGTAAACCAGCCAGTACAGCTTATCCGCCATATTCATCGCACGCGCATGCAGGTCGTTTTTCGTTTTCAAACTCAAATAATTCAGGCCATGGATAAAACACAAATATGTCACTGCTAAGCCGCCAACGACCGATAGCCAATTAACGACGACACCAAATCCAGCCCAGACGTTCCCTTGTGCATCCATCGGGACGCCTTGAATCATACTAGTCAGCATCATGCCCAGCAAAAAAGGTGCAAACAAGCAGCCGATAAAATTAGCCCAAAGCCAAGTCGACCGTTCAAATTTTGTCTGTGCATGAACGCCGAACTCAAAGGACACGCCTCGGAAAATCAATGCGATCAAGATCAAAAACAAGAGAATGTAATAACCTGAAAATAGGCTTGCATACCATAGTGGAAAAGAGGCAAACATAGCTCCGCCGGCTGTGATCAGCCAGACTTCGTTGCCATCCCAATGCGGCGCAACCGACCGTAAAACTTGTTGGCGTTCTTGGTCATCCACTGCGAAGAAGCGAGTTGCCATCCCGATCCCGAAATCAAAGCCTTCAAAAAAGATAAACCCCGCAAACAGGATGCCGATCACGACAAACCATAGAATTTGTAAAAATGTCATGAGTTAAAAGCCTCCTTATCAAGCGGATCCACTGGCTGCGCATAAGCGCTATCCTCATCTTCCTCTTTATCCGGCCCATCGATCAGCGTTTTCCTTGCGTAATAAAACATAAACGCACCAATAAATGAAAAGAGCAGGAAATAAACAATATTCGTAAAGAGCAAGGCTCCTACGGTGCTTGTTGGTGAAACGGCATCGGCAATTGTCTGCAGCCCATATACAACCCATGGATAACGGCCCATTTCCGTAATAATCCAACCGCAGCTGTTAACGACAAAGGGCACAAAAGTCATGATGCCCAAAACCCATAGCATCCATTTACTTTTTGACAACAAATCTTTTTTGGCACGGCTAAAGAAAAGTCCTAGCAAACTGATCAAAAAGACCAGCATGCCGCCTCCGGCCATGACACGAAAACTCCAAAAAAGTGTTTTCACTGGGACATAGTAATCCATGTTTTTACCGAATTTTTTGTCATACTTAGCATGCAGCTCTCGGCTGACCGAATTCATACCGGTCACAGAACCCGTCAATTTGTGATACGACAGCAAAGAAAGCATGTATGGCACATCAATCGACGGGTTGACTGCTTTTTTCTTTGTATCAATCAAGGCAATAACCCGCCAAGGGGCGGGACTGCCAGTATCTTTGTAAACTGCTTCTGTGGCAGCAAACTTCATTGGCTGGTCTTTAATAATAAACTGCGTCTGCATATCACCCGTGGCAACGGCGAGTCCAGAAGAAATCAAACCGACCAGCAAAGCAATTCGAAGGGATTTTATATGAAAATCATGATTCTGTTTCCAAAGCAGGCCAAAGGCAGCCATGCCAGCGACCACCATTGCGCCAGTCGTGAAGGAGGCAAAAACAACATGTGGAAATTCCCGCCAAAGCTGTGGATTAGCCAGAACCGACCAAAAATTAACCAGCCGAACATGGCCAGTCACACGATTAATCATAAAGCCGGTCGGATGCTGCATAAAACTATTGGCAGCCAAAATCCATAAAGCAGACAAAACAGAGCCGATCCAAGTCAGCCACATGAATAAGGCATGCAGGCCAGGTTTGAATTTATCCCAAGTAAACATCCATATACCCAGCATCGTCGACTCCAAAAAGAAAGCCAATAAGGCTTCAATCGCGAGTGGGGCGCCGAAAATATCGCCCATAAAACGAGAATAATTGGACCAGTTCATCCCAAACTGGAATTCCTGGATAATCCCTGTGACAACGCCAACAGCAAAACTCAAAAGAAAAATTTTGCTCCAAAACTTTGTCATTTTTAAATAGACGGGTTTCTTAGTGTGGACGTAAGCCGTCTCCATGATGGCAACAATTAACCCAAGACCCATCGAAAGCGGTACGTACAAAAAATGAAATAAGGTCGTCATCGCGAATTGAAAACGTGAGAGCGAGATAACATTCATGAGGACATAAGACATATGATTCGGCTTCCCTTCTCTTTATTTGCTCTCCAGCATCGTCTTAAAATGTGCTAATTCCAGTACCGAGCGATCATTGACAATGCGCTTCAAAGGTGCGACTTTTAGGCCCTTTAAGTGCCAATGACCGGCCAATAGCAGTTCGGCAACACCGTTGAAGGGTCCCAAAGAGCAGACAGTACCGAGATTATTGAAGACAAAGGGTGCTGTTGGTTTTCCCTGCAACTTGGCCACAATATTTTTAGCTGCAAGCGTCGCTTCTGCAATCGAGATCTGTCCAGTAGTCGGATAAAAACGGCCATCGGGACTTGGCACAGCTGAAACATCCCCGATCACAAACTCATTTGTATCATCAGGCAATGACAAATCAGTCGACACAGCCACACGATTGCGGTGCTGCTGGTAGCCAGAATCGGCGATGACGTGGCTGCCCTTGACACCGGTCGTCCAGATAATGGTGTTAGCAGTAAAACTCAGATCCTTGCTTAAGACACTATTGGCCGTAATCTCAGTAATTGGTGTGTTCGTATGAATTTCAACACCGTGTTTTTCCAAGTAATCAATCGCATATTTTGCAAGGTTGGGACGCAGCATAGGCAGAATCTTCGGTCCGGCCTCAACACAATAAATCTTGATTTTGTCCCTTGGCAAATCGTATTTTTTAATTAGTTCGGGCAGACGATAGACCAGTTCACCCAAATATTCAATTGAAGTAAAGCCTGCACCACAGACAATAATATGTAAATCGTTCTCATCCTGACTTTTGCTGTAGTTGGCAAGCGTCTTTTCAAGATGTTTCCTAGCCGCTAAAGCTGATGGCACATCGATCAAAGGCAAACCAAATTCGTCAGCCCCTTTAATGCCAAAAGTCTCCGATTCAAATCCCAAACAATTAACCAGGTAGTCATAACTGATGGCTTGAGAATTTTTTAGCTGAACCTGCCGTTTTGAACGATCGATCTTCAGTACTTCGTCCTTAACAAAATGAACTTTTGGACTGATAACATCCATAATTTTAAAGGTAATATCATCAGGTTCTTTTGTACCGGCCGCAATTTCGTGCAATTGTGTTGATTCGTAGTGGTAATCATTTTTGTTTACCAAAACGATTTGGGCATCCGCCTTTAACCGTATCAACTCTTTAACCGTACGTAATCCGGCATAGCCCGCACCCAAGACAACAATTTTTTTCATAAACTCGTCTCCATGATAAAATCCCAAGATTTTTGATTTGCAGGATTGACCTAAAAGCTGAGAAACCGCTCCAAATCAATTAAACCTTATAATCATTTCTATTTTAGTCCAATTTATCAAAAGCTAATTCACAATCTCACAAATTAGTCCAGCATGGCTAATGCCTTGATGGAGCGAATCAGAATTTTCATGGCTGGCTCGTAGTTCGACAGATGAAAATATTCATTTTTTTGATGTGCAGTCGATGATTGTCCGATAAAACGCGTCCCATAGCAAACCCCTCGCGGCATCAGGCGGCCAAAAGAAGCACCAGCCGAAACATTTAGATGCGTCTCTTTGCCAGTCACCTCTTTGTAAATACGAAGCAGGCTTGTGACGACCGGATCTTGACTTGATAACAGATGCGGGGCCATACCGTCTCCTTCTGCTTTTGCAGTGATCCAAGGAAAACGGTCGGACACCAGACGGGCAGCCTCGTGTTCATGAAAGCCAACCGGATAACGCAAATTCAAGTTAATGGCCGCTTGATGACCGGCTTGCCAGTCGATGATACCGGCATTCAGAGTGGTCTTACCCATGTCTTTGGTTGTGACCCCGATACCCAGCTGTTCGCCAAAATAATCCTGATGCAGGACATGACCGAGAAAATCCAGCCAGCGCGCCGCCGTCTTTTCAAACGAATATTGGCTAAGAAACAAAGCCAAATATGTTGCTGCGTTTTTACCCTCATCAGGCACAGAACCGTGTACCGAAAAACCGTTTAACACAAAATGACTGTTTGTTCCTTCTTGGGTCAAACTGCCAGTGATACCTTGATCAGCCAAGAATTTCTGAAAATCGATCTGCACTGTGGACGCATCTAAATTAAGGACATCAGCAGTAGCAACGCCTGGAACGATATTAGATGCTTTACCAGCTTGAAAAGACAGTAATTGCGGTTCATTTTTGTCTGTCTGAATCGAGTGGCTATCAGACAAAAGATCCAAATGCGCTATGCCTTTTTCAGCATTCTCGACAATAAAATCACCATCTGGTGAAAAACCTAAATCCGGCCGGCCTTCAGCAGCAAAATAGCTGGTCATATCATCCCAGTCGTTTTCTTCGTCCGTGCCGATAATCAGACGCACTTTGTTTTTAAATTGACCAGCCTGATCCTTTAAGGCTTTTAAGGCATAATAAACCAGCATATCCGAGCCCTTCATATCATCAGCGCCACGGGCATAAAGACGACTACCGACAATTTTCGGCACAAAAGGATCGCTATCCCATAATTCGCGGTCAACAGGGACAACGTCCACGTGAATTAAAATTCCGACGGTTTGCTTGGCATCCTTTGGCCCGATTTCGATATAACCAGCTTTGTTTGCCACATTGCCGGTGCGATCAAAACCATCTCTTTTAGCAAATGCGAGCATCTTATCTAGTGCGGCTTTCGGGCCGGGGCCAAAAGGATGCGCTTGATCGGCGTGCTGATCATCACGAATCGAATTAATAGCTAATAGTTCCTTTAAATCTGTCAGCCAAGCATCATGATTTTCTTCAATAAAAGCCATTTCAGACATTGTCAACCTCCACCTCTCTGATAAATGCGCCTAAATGCTTAAAAAATTCTGCTGGATGATCTTGCGCATGCGAATGACCACCGTCTTTTGTCACTGCCAGACGGCCATGCTTGAGATGTGCCAGCGATTTCTTTGCCGAAGCAATCGGCATTGTATCGTCTTCGCCGGAAGTCAATAAGACGGGCAAATTAATCTCGTCCAAGCGCTGAGAAACATCCCAACCTTTCATTGCACCTGTCACGACAAATTCATTATTACCTTGAAAGTGATTGTAAACAGGTTCAGCCATCATCGCCATCCCCTGATCCGGGTCATAGTTCGGATCACGGTTCAAATGGGCTTTATACAGCGCCACCAAATCCTTGTGATAACGCGGATCGGCAAAATCACCGGATTTTTCGATGCCCTGCATGTAAGCTACTTCTTGTTCACCAAACATGTCCAAACGTTCCTGATTAATCTGGTCGACATAATCGGCAATGTTATCCGTCATGGAAAACACAATCCCAGCCTTTAAATGTTTGGCAAAATCCGGACGCAGCATGTACTCGTAAGTCAGCATCCCGCCCCAAGAATGGCCAATCAGATAAAAATTATCTAGGCCGAAAAGTGCCCTGACTTCATCAACTTCCTGAACATACCGGTCTAGTGTCAAATATTTATCAACTTCTGTCTGCTTGGAAAAATCTGGTGATTCGCTGTGAAAGGATCCTAATTGTTCATAAGCATAGATTTCAGCATCCAAACCGCCAAATTCCTGCAGCTGGTCAGCCCAGGGAATGAACTCGTTGGCATCATCGCCAGGCCCGCCGTGCAGCGCGAGAATCTTTATTTTTGCATCAGGATTGCCAAAACGGGCACCCCAGAGATCAAAACCGTTTTTCAAATGAAGAATCTGTGTTCGATGTTTCATGAGTTATATTGTGTCGGGATCGTTAATTTGTCCCTTTTTTCCTTTTTTAAGAGTGTGATTAATTCTTCCAAACTGAGATTTAATGCCTGCATATATCGAGCATTTTCAATCCCTACAAAACGAAAGTGCCAAGATTTATATGCGACACCGGTCTGAGCCTCTTTGTCCTTTGGAAAACGAAGAATAAAGCCATACTTGCTGCAATTAGCGATCAGCCACTGCTGCGAGGATAGCTGGTCAGATGCTGTCGATAGGCCGCCCATTTCATCGAGAAAGCTTTTATCGATCAAATCGACTGCCAATCCCGTGTGGTGTTCAGAAGCACCAGGCTCGGGCATTGTTTGCAAAAGCTCGGATGCTGCCTCAATGCTTGTTAATCCTTGTTTTTTCAAAAGTCTGATTTGTCGATCATACCGCTGTTTTTGCTGGGCAATAGATTTGTAGCCGCAGACCAGTGTGATTTTAAACATATGCCGTTCTGCATCACTGATCAAATGCATCAGATTGTCTAAAATGCCCTTGTCAAAAGATTGCCGGCCGATTTTAAAACGATCAAAAACCAGCTCAGACCGCAATTGATGTTGGCGATTCACAAGTCTCAAAAAAGGATTATTTAAATAAGCTTCCTGCGGAAGATCAATTTTAATTTTTGGCATACAAATATTCTTTCACTGTAAATTACTTTTAACTTGAGTATACGCCGCAGCTATTTTAATGATGCCCAGACTAAAGAACCCAGTTCGGAAAACAGATTAATAATGCTAAGGCGGCTCTGCTGCTGGGAATCATACTGGGTCATTAAAATCATTGTGGCTGTCTGATTGCCCTTTTCAAACAAAATCGCATCGTGGTCAATGCCGTCATCTTCACCGCTTTTATTGTAAAACTTGGCTCGCTGGTCACTGGATTCAGCAAAAGATATTTCAAATTTATCCAAAGACTGCTGATTTAAAAGTGCACGCTTGGTCAAAGGAAAGCGCATCAGTACAGTCAAAGCAGCAGCTAGATCATAGACGTTTGTCAAATTATCTTCGGAATTTTTAAAATCCATAAATTTTCTCGCTAGAATGGTTTTCGGATAACGACTGCTAATCCAATCGCGTAATGGCACAAGACCGGCAAATTCGATTAAAGTATTGGCTGCGCGATTATCCGACAGGCTTAACATCATCGTGATTAAATCCGCTAGCGAAAAATTATCTGCCTGCAAAATCGACGTGATGCCTGCACCAAAAATCAGTGAATCTAATTTAGTTGTCTGTTCGGTCAACTCCTGCTCAGAATAATGTGTCATGTAAAAATCTGCAATCATGAGTTTGATCAGGCTTGCACTAGGCAGGGTACGGTTAGCGTGATAAGTAAATTGTTTATCTTCAAATGCCAAATAAAAAGAAAAATTGGTCGTCGGGCTGACGCCTTCCAAAATATCTTCAATTTCCTGGCTGATTTGCGAAAAGTTCATTGCCATGGCAGCTCCTTTAAAGCATCATTTGCCACAAATTGCTCATTAAAACGATAACCATTGGCTTCATCTGTCAGCCAGCCTTTAAAAATCTCCGTCTGAAACATCAGAGCGGAATCCAAATCAATAAAACGGACATTGGCATAGGACGACGCCATAGCTGCAGCAAAAGCAATGCCGATATTTGATTCAATCATGCAGCCGACCATGATCGGCAGGTCTAGCGATTCAGAATAATCCAGCAGTGCCTTGGCTTGAGAAATACCTGCGGTTTTTTCCAATTTAACGTTATAACCAGTGAAATCAATACCAGGACGTAATTTACGGGCATCATTAAAATCATGAATCGACTCATCTAAAATAATCGGAAAATGACTGCTGCTGGTAAGATCGGCGTAGCCATCTTCATAGCCGACCGGCAAAGGCTGTTCAATACAAGCAATCGGTAAGTTAGCCGCAGCAGCCAATTGATCAAATTGACGCGATTTAGCGATATTCCAAGCTTGATTGGCATCAACTCTAAAAACAACTTTTGGGAATGCTTTGGCCAGCTGCTGGAGCTTTGCAACTTCTTCTTGAATCGGACTGTCGCCCAATTTGATTTTCAAAGTCGAAAAACCCGCTCTGATCAGTTTTTCTGCTTGAGCTGCCATGCTGCTTTCATCATTAATACTTAATGTGTAGTCTGTTGTAATATGCGTTTTCGGACTGCCAAAAAAATGCTGCAGACTCGTCTGCCGGTCTTTAATAATCAGGTCCAAAGCCGCCTGACTAACTGCGTTTTTAGCAGCTGTATTGCCTATTAGCAGCTTGCTGACGAAATCATCAAATTTGCCGATATTTTCAAAATCATGCTGCACAATTGCTGGGAAAATAACTTTCGTTAAGACACCAAAAATACTGGCATCGCTGTCACCTGTCACGCGCAAGGAAGGAATCGCCTCCCCATAACCCTCGTGGTTCTGGTCTGATTTTAATCGGACAATCCAGCCGTTAGCTTTGTCCTGGGCATGCAGAGCAGTTTTGAAAACGGTTTTTAACGGTACTTCATAATGGGCAAGTTTGCATTCAATGATCTTCATGTAATCTAGGGTACTAAAAAACCAGCCTGATGGCTGGTTTTATTAATCAATATTCCAATAAAGCGATGAACGGGATGTTTTCTGTTTCCATGATTTTTTCGCGGCCGTGCAGATCTTCGAGTTCAATAAAGAATCCGCAACCGACAACGATCCCGCCTAATTGTCTAATGAGGTCAATCGTAGCCGTAATCGTCCCACCGGTCGCCAAGAGATCATCGACAACGAAAACTCTCTGCCCCGGTTTGATTGCGTCAACATGCATCTGCAGTTCGCTGTGGCCATATTCCAATCCGTAACTGGAACTAACTGCTTTGCGCGGCAGTTTGCCATATTTTCTAGCCGGTACAAAGCCAATACCCATCTCGTAGGCCATCGGGGATCCGATCACGAATCCTCGTGCTTCTGGACCAGAAATAATATCCGGTTTTAAGGGGCTGGCGAAATTAATCAGCTGATCAATTGCTTGCTTATAGGCAGGACCGTTACCGATGAGTGGATTGATGTCCCGAAACATTATCCCCTTTTTCGGAAAATCCGGTGTGGTCGCAATATAATCATGTAAATCAATATCCATTTTCAGCTCGCTTTCGATATGTGTCAGACTCAGATAATTCAGCATGCCTTGCTTTTGGATTAACAAAAACAACGCCATTAACAATTTTAACAAATCCTAATTCCAAAAAAACTTTTTGATAGAAATCATTTGGTGAATAAGTCACATTTCTTGTTGAAAAATAGCTATAAATGCGAGCGAAAACGCTTCGATCTGGAACCGCCTCTTCACTACGAATATCATTGGCGATAATCTGCAGTGTCTGACGGTTGCACCATTCATTGACCGAAAGTGTCCCCACAATGGCAATTGCTTCGCCAATTTGTAATTTACCAATCAGATCCGGACGGTTGAAAAATAATATCTCACCCTGAAAATCACTCACAGTCAGCTTGAAATGCTTTTTGTCAGCACCAAGGATTTGGATATTCTGCAGGTGAAGATGCTGAAATTCAAAAACAGGTTCTGGATTTTCCTGGCCAAAAGGCGCTAATTTCTCGAGGCGCTGATAGGCGGCTAGCGAAACCTGCTTGGCATCAATATCTGCATCAAGCAGGATTTTATCTTTCGGAAAATCAAAGCTGGTGCCATTTAAAATATGATCCAATTTGGGTAAATCAACTGCTGGCAAACCGAGGCCCGCTGCTTGTTGGTGCCCACCAAAAGACAGGTATAAACTCTTGCCTTTTTCCAGTAATGTGTAAAGATCAAAATCACCGCAGCTCCGGCCGGATCCCTTGGCAACACCATCTTTAATTGAGAAAACGAGTGCCGGACGGTTGAATTGTTGGGCTAAACGGCCCGCAACAATGCCAATGACCCCTTCGTGCCAATTCTCACCAGCAGCAATGATCACATCGGAACGGTCCATATGTACTTGTTTTGCAGCGGCCTCATAAACTTTATCGGACTCAGTCCGTCTTTTCTGATTACAGCGTTCAACTTCTTTGGTCAGTTTTGCAATCATAGTTGGATCCTGGCTTGTTAACAACTCAACGCCCATAGAGGCATCAGTCATGCGCCCTAATGAGTTCAGCCGCGGCGCAATTTTAAAAGCAATATCCTGAGCAGATAAATGTTTAATGGGCAAGGCTGCCTTTTTCATGATGCTTTGCAGTCCTGGATTGCTGCCGGATTTCAGCAAGGCAATCCCTTTTTTGATCATGGCACGATTTTCACCTAATAAGGGCATCACATCAGCAATCTCTCCAATTGTTGTCAGTGGCAGATACTTCTCCGCCTTCTCCGGCCCAATCAAATAGCCGGCGATCTTGTATGCAAGGCCAGCAGCTGAAAGTCCTTTGAAAGGATAATCGGGAGACAGGTCAGGATGAATAATCACTTTTGCATTCGGCAGCTGATCGGGAATCTGATGGTGATCAGCAATCAAGACATCGACACCTTGCGAATTCGCCAGATCAACAGCTTGGTTGCCGCTGATACCATTATCAATTGCAAAAATAACTTGAGCCCCTTCGTCAATCAAACGCTGATAAACAAGTGGATTAGGGCCATAGCCATCTTTGAATCGATTTGGAACATAGTAATCAGTTTTGGCACCTAAGGATTTCAGCAAATCATATAAAATGGCCGTACTTGTCATACCGTCCGCGTCATAATCGCCATAAATGACAATCTGTTCGTGACGGCTGATGGCCAAATCCAACCGTGTCTTCAGCTGCTCGATTTGTGCCAATCGGCTAGGTGCAATCAAATCGTCTGCGTCTGCAGCCAAAAAATCATGAATATCACTGAGCGTAGAAAAACGGCTGGCCAAAATCCGGCTGGTCACTTGATCGAACGAAAAATGCGTCATCACCGCATTTTCAAACTCGTTGTCGACTGGTTTTTTGACCCAAGGATATTGATTATCAAGCATGAGCTTTAACCAATTTCTCCGTGACAGGGACCTTAGCAGGAATCGGAAAGACAGCTAAGTCGTGAGCAAGATCTGTGTTCTTAAAAACAGCTCTGGCCTCATCCAATAAATTATCAGCAGCTCTGCCCAAGTAGCGTGCCGAAATATGCGTCAAAATTAAATGTTTAGCCTGAGCTTTTTTCGCATTTTCAGCCGCTTGGACACAAGTGGAATGGCCGTGTTTTTTGGCCATGGCTGTGTTTTGTCCATCATAGGTCGATTCATGAACCAGCAGGTCGGCGTTTTTGGCAGCTTCAATGATTGCTGGGTTGGATTTAGTATCCATAACAATTGTCACAATCCTGCCAGGCCGATCAGGCCCGATGAAATCAGCACTCTTCAACACGCGACCGTCGGGCAGGCTAATATCCTGACCAGCTTTAATTTGTCCAAACAAGGGACCGGATTTTAAGCCAAGGTTTAATAGCTTAGCCACCTGAAGTTCGCCGACCGCGTCAGCTTCAACAATACGATAGGCATAATCTTCAATGCCGTGGTTCATCGCAAAAGCCATTACTGAAAATTGTTTATCTTGAAAAACAACGCCTGGATGCACCTCGACAAAATCCACGCGGTACTGCAGACGGACTTGTGCTGCTTTCAGTGCAGAAAAAACGTATTGCCGCAAACCAGCTGGCCCATAAATGGTCAAATCACTGGGACGGCCCTGATCAATTGCTTCGGATCCTTGAAAATTTCGCGAAGTCAAAAAACCCGGCAGACCAAAAATATGGTCGCCATGCATATGACTGATAAAAATCTTCGTGATCTTGCGCGCTCTTGTATTTGATTTTAATAGTTGATGCTGTGTTGCTTCACCAACATCAAACAGCCAAACTTCATTTCTCTCGTCTAAAAGACGCAGCGCAATTGACGTGACGTTTCGTTGTTTACTCGGTTGTCCAGCACCTGTTCCTAAAAATTCTATTTCCATATCTTAATTACTCATCAAACTCAAAAGAAAAATCCACACCGTCAATATAAACCATATCGCCGTCTTTAGCACCGCTTTGCCGCAAGCGCTCATCAACACCAAAGTTGCGCAGTTGGCGCGCAAACCTGCGCAGCGATTCATCGGTGGTCTTATTGGTCATCTTAGCCAGTTTGCTAATGCGATCGCTCACAATTATCCAGTCGCTGCCATCCTGCTCGATTTGAAAATCAAATGCCTTGTCATCTTTGAATTCATAAAGCTTTTCGCCACTTTGATTCTCGGCATCCTGATTGGTTTTTGCAATTGTCTTAGGTGTCCGATCCAAAAGATCCGCGACCTTCAACAATAACTGGCGCGTTCCCTTCTGCATCGCAGAGGAAATTTCTTCGACAGGTTGATCAATATCATGTGCAGCTAAATCTGCCTTGAACTGCTGCAGATTAGCCTGTGAACTCGGCAGGTCCATTTTCGTCGCCACGATGATCATCGGGCGCTGTAAAAGAGCCGGGTCGTAAGTCACTAACTCGTGATTAATCTGCTGGTAAGCTTCAAAAGGCGAGATACCCAAACCGGATTCTTCACTCATATCGATCATATGCAGCAAGACACGCGTACGCTCAACATGCCGCAAGAACTCAAAGCCGAGACCAACACCCTTGGAGGCACCTTCGATTAACCCTGGCAAATCTGCAATTGTAAAATCTCGGCCGTCAGGTAATTGCACCATCCCCAGATTGGGATCAATCGTTGTAAAATGGTAGGCCGCGATTTTGGGCTTGGCTGAAGTAACGACGGACAAAAAAGTTGACTTGCCAGCGGATGGGAAACCAACCAGGCCAACATCTGCCAGAACTCTTAATTCCAGCTTAACCTTCAAAACCTGTCCGGGTTCGCCGTTTTCAGCTATTTCCGGCGCTGGATTGGACGGTGTGGCAAAACGCATATTACCGCGTCCGCCGCGTCCGCCTTTGGCTACCATAAAAGTCTGCCCGTTTTCTGTCATATCGGCCAGCTGCTGATTATTTTCTGCATCCGAAACAATTGTTCCAGTCGGTACCTTGATATACAAGTCATCAGAGGATGCGCCGGTCATGCCTTTCGTGCCGCCTTTTTCACCGTGTTTAGCACGAAAATGCCGGTTATATCGAAAGTCCATCAAAGTCCTTAAACCTTCATCGGCAATAAAATAGACGTCACCGCCTTTACCGCCATCACCACCAAAAGGGCCGCCCAATGGAACGAATTTTTCATGACGAAAAGAGATGATTCCATCACCGCCGCTGCCGGCTTTTATTTCAATTGTTGCTTGATCTACGAATGCCATCTAATCTATTATACAGGTCTATTCTTTTTCAAATTTTCGCTTTGCCTTGACAAAGACTTTTTTATTCTCAGATCGCACCATAGCGGTCACAGAAACCTTGACCAAAGCTGCCGTCTTAGCGCCAATTCCCAGCGACTGCAATTCTTCTAGCGAGGCATCAGCGATCTTAGGCAGGGATCCGAAACGGCGCATTAGTTTAATCCGCGACTTCGGGCCGATACCGGCAATCTCATCTAAGCGTGAAGACAAATTCGTCTTTGTCCGCAACTGCCGATGAAAAGTGATCACAAAACGATGCACTTCATCTTGGATACGCTGCAGCAGATAAAAGCCTTGCGAATGCGGGTCCAAAAAAAGATGCTCTCCTTGTGAATTCAGTAAATCAGCCGTTTGATGCTTATCGTTTTTAACCATAGCCGCAACAGGAATCTTAATATTCAGCTCTCTAAGTGCGCGTTCAGCCGCATGCAGCTGGATCTCGCCGCCGTCCATGAGAATCAAATCCGGGTACATCTGCCCCTCATCACGCAAACGCGTATAACGGCGCGTAATCACTTCAAGAGTCGCCTGGGCTTCGTCCTGCCCAGTCGGGGTCTGCAGCTTGTAGCGGCGATAAAGGTTTTTGTTGGGCAGGCCGTCTTCGAAAACAACTAAGGCCGAAACGTAATTAGTCCCTTGCGTACTGGAATGGTCGAAAGATTCAAAGCGATGGCCTTGCGGCAGTTTCAACGCATCTGTGATTTCTTTCATGGCACCCGTGGTTTTCTGCTCATTTAATTCCATCAGACGGAATTTGTCTTCCAAAGTGATACGGGCATTTTTTTCGGCCAAAGCCAGCAGATCGCGCTTCTCGCCCCGGGCTGGGACACGAGCCGGCACTTCCATCGTCTCTGTCAAAAGCTGCGTGTCAACACCCTTAGGAACAAGAATTTCTTTAGGTTTTTGCGCATTTCTCTGGCCGTAAAACTGCTGAATATAGGATTCCAATTCTTCTGTCGCCGAATCAACCATCGCAAAAGTCTCTTTTTGTTGGCGGAGCAGACGTCCCTGGCGTAGGAAAAATGTTTCAATCGTCATCCAGCCTTTATCCATATAGAAGTTAAACAGGTCGCGCGGCGTGTGATCGTTTTGCAGTACCCGCTGATTCTCGACCGTCTGGTCAATGAACTTCAAACGGTCGCGCAAATCAGCCGCCAGCTCATATTCCATGCGGTCTGAAGCACCCTTCATTTTCTTTTGAATGTCATGAATAGCTTTTTTCGTATCGCCATTCAGAAAACGTGTAATGGCAGCCACATTCTTGGCATATTCTTCTTCGGGAACCTCACGAAAACAAGCACCCAGACACTGTCCCATCGAATAATAGAGGCAAGGCCGGCCTTGAAAACCATTGCAGCGGCGGAGCGGATATGTGGACTCCAGAAAATGCAGTGTTTCAGAGGCCGCATAGACGTTAGGATAGGGACCGAAATAAGTTCCATGATCATGTTTTAACGTATTGGCTAAAATCAGGCGCGGGTCTCGCTCGTTTGTAATTTCGATATAGGGATAAGAGCCGGAAAACTTCAAACGAATATTAAAATAAGGCCGATAGCGCTTGATCAGCGTATTTTCCAACAAAAAAGCTTCTTTATCGGAATTGGTCACAATAAATTCAAAGTCATGAATGTTGGCCACCAATTCAGCCGTTTTGCCTGTGTGCTCGGATTTGAAATAAGATCTGACACGATTCTTCAGATTTTTGGCCTTGCCGACATAGATAATTTTGTCATTCCTATCTTTCATTTGATAGGAACCCGGCTGGTCGGGAAGCAGTCTTAATTTTTGTTCGATTAACTCGGAAGCCACGATAAAATTATAAACAAATCTAAGTTAGAATGAATTTAATGTTAAATGAGTTGAAAAACAAACGTAATTACCGCCTCACCTTTGGCCTGATTTTTACCTATCTGGTGCTTGGCGTTGTTGCCTTCTTTTTTGCGGATTATATTCCGCTTGTGCGTGCATATCTATGGAATATTTTCCTCGCTTTGCTGCCACTGGTTTTCGCACTGATCATTGATTTTCTCCATGACCACAAAGCACCTATTTTTATCACCTTGATTATCGGGCTGGCCTGGCTGTTCGTTTTTCCAAATTCGCCCTATATGATCACAGATCTGGCTCATTTAAATCTCTACCGCGTCTCTTATGGCTTGAATATCTCCACTTTTCATTCGGCCTGGTTTGGTGTTTTATTTGCCACTTTTTCAATTATTACAGGTGTACTGATGGGGATGCTGTCTCTTTATATTGTCGATGAAATTATCAGAAAACGGTTTAATACACCGTTGGCCTGGCTGTTTTCAGTGATTGTCAGCGGATTAGCTGGTTTTGGCATCTTTTTAGGCCGTTTCCCAAGATTTAATTCTTGGGATATTCTCAGAAGGCCGCGCTTTTTATTGTCAAATATTCTTCGGCAGCTAAACGAGCATACTTTAGGTTTTGTCATCTTGTTTGCCACAATGACATTAGCTTTATACTGGCTGTTTTACTTAATTTTCAATGATGGGCGCAAAACAGATAAAATTTAATTAGCGAGGTTGCCATGGCTAAAATTCAAAAACTAGAAAATGATCAATATAAAGAGTTAGAGAAATACTTTGTCATGCCTGAAGATAATGAACAGGCTGAGTTACGCAAGAAAGCATTGGGCCAAAAAGACCGTGTCAAGAAAACACGCCGCGTGGACGACAAAGAGAAAAAATAAATCAAAAAGAATTTTCAAGTTTCTCTAAAAGCTGCTCGAGCAGCGAGCGGTCGTTTTGATTCCAATTCTCAAAAGCCGCGGCATCCAGACGTGCCAATTCAGCGGCAATTTTCTTCACATCATCCAAGCCCCGTTCAGTAACGGAGTAAATCAACTGGCGCTTGTCCCGCCCGGTCGCAATTTTATCTAAAAGGTCTTTATTGACGGCCGATTTAAGCTGTCGGCTCAAAGTTGAGGTATCAAGGCTGGTTGCCTGCGAAATTTTTTCCTGCGTATCCAGCCCAGACTCAATCAGCAATAGCAGACGGTGTTCTGCAATTGTCAAGCCAAAAGATTTCATCAATTTGACGAGTTTTTCTGTATATAGCGCATCCGCATTTCTTAAACTTTCCAAAGCTGTCTTCATAATTAGTCTTTGTATACTGCAACAAATTATAAACACTGATTTTGTACTATACAAGCGAACATAAAATCAATTTAAGAAAATCTTTGGACTTTGTTTTAGACTAGGCTTATGGCTTTTGATGGACTTTTTCTGCACGCAATGACAAAAGAATTGAATAAAGAATTGGCTGGCGGGCGGATTTCCAAGATCGCCTTCCCTTTCCCTTACGAAATTATCTTGACAGTCCGTTCTTTTGGCAAGAACCGAAAACTGCTGCTTTCTGCACATCCGGTCATGGCACGTGCTCAAATTACGCAGGTTGATTTTGAAAACCCGATTACTGCGCCGAACTTCGTCATGGTCTTAAGGCGTTACTTGCAAGGCGGCAAAATTATTCAATTCAAGCAGGTAGAAAACGACCGTATCTTGGAGATTTTAGTTGCAAACGCTAATGAAATCGGCGACGCTGTTTCTTATCGGATTGTGCTGGAAATCATGGGCAGGCATTCGAACATTTTCTTGTTGGATGCCGAGAATAAAATTGTCGAATTAATCAAGCATGTACCGGCTTTTGAAAACCGCGTCCGTGTCTTAATGCCCGGTGCTCAATATGAGCGGCCGCCCAAGCAGGATCTGATCGATCCTTTTAAATCAAGCGAGTTTACTTCCAGCGATCCCAAAGTTCTTTTCCAGCATTACCAAGGCATGTCGGCTTTGTCAGCACAAGAAGCGGCGCAGGCAGCCTATCTGCCCGACTGGTTCAAAAAATTTGATCTGGCTGAGCCAACGATGACAAAAAACGGCAGTAAAAGCGAATTTACTGTTTTCCCATACCAGACACTGACCGGGGAGAAGAAACAGTTTTCACTCTTGTCAGATCTCTTGGATAATTTTTATGCTGAATCAGCCAACGAATCCCGTGTGCATGCATTATCGTCTCAAATTGACCAGGTTGTCAAAAACGAACTGCATAAAAACCGCCGTAAGCTCACAAGGCTGAACGGTGATCTGATGAAAACCGATCAAGCCGAAGACGACCGAATTAATGGCGAACTTTTAACCGCCTTCCAACAGCAGGTCACACATGGTGCAAACACCGTCACGCTGAAAAACTATTATGACGGCCAAGACAGAAAAATCCAGCTGGATCCAAAAATTTCTGCGAATGCCAATGCCCAAAAATACTTTACTAAATATCAAAAACTGAAAAAATCAGTTAAACATCTCAATCAGCAAATCGCTCTAACTTCGGCCGACTTGAATTATTTTGAAACGATTGACGAACAGCTCAAAGACGCCTCCCCCAAGGATCTTGACCAGATTAAACTTGAATTAGTTAATCAAGGCATTCTCAAAGACAAAAAGACAAATAAAAATCCGGCCAAGAAAAGAAACAATGCCGCCAAACCGGATCAGTTCCTTTCCAGTGACCAAACAGCAATCGAAGTTGGCAAAAACAATTTCCAAAATGACGAACTCAGTCTGAGACGTGCAAGAAAAGACGAAATCTGGCTTCATGTAAAAAAAATACCCGGTTCTCATGTGATTATTCATTCTAGCCAGCCGAGTGAGCAAACTCTAGTCGAGGCCGCTGAATTGGCCGCCTATTTCAGCAAAGCCAAACACTCTGCCAATGTGCCGGTTGATTATCTGCCAGCTGGAAAATTGCATAAACCCAATGGTGCAAAACCAGGATTTGTGATTTTTGAAGGCCAGCAAACGATTTATGTTACACCAGACGCAGAATTAGTAGAAAAATTAAAAGTTTAAAAAACGTTAATTCCATTGTCCTGCAATTGAATTAACGTTTTTTAATGCGACATATTTCTCAATTTTGTCAGCATATTTTGAAACTCTTCAGGTAAAGGTGCCGTGAATACAAGCTCTTTTCCTGTGTGTGGTTGCGTCAAAGCCAGGCTTGCTGCATGCAGGAATTGGCCCTTTCCTGGCAATGTTTTTTTTGGGCCGTATAGCGGGTCTGCCGCGACTGGATGGCCGATAAAAGCCATGTGTACTCTAATTTGATGGGTGCGGCCAGTCTCTAAGACGGCCTGAATCAAAGCGAAGTTGTCAAACTGTTCCAATACCGTAAAATGTGTAACCGCTTCTCGCCCGCCGGCAACAACAGCTTGTTTTTGACGGTTCTTAGGATCACGGCCAATCGGTGCATTAATTGTGCCGCTTTTTTCGGAAAAGCGGCCATGTACAATCGCGAGATATTTTCGTCCTGTTTTATGTAATTTTAATTGTGCGGATAATTTTTCGTGGGCAAAATTATTTTTTGCAACCATTAAAAGGCCGCTTGTATCTTTATCAATACGGTGCACGATCCCGGGACGAAATTCGCCGTTGATTGTTGACAGAGGTGCGTGAGCCAAAAGTGCATTAACCAAGGTGTGGTCAGCGTGTCCAGCACTTGGGTGCACAACCATCCCGGCTGGTTTGTTGACAACCAGCAGATCATCATCCTCATAAACAATATCAAGCGGTATGTTTTCAGCCGTTAAAGATAAGGGCTTGCTTTGGGGAAACGTGACCTGAATCTTGTCGTCAGGGTTTACTTGATACTTAGAAGCGCGGCTTTCCCCGTTTACTGTGACGTAACTTTCTTTAATTAGCTGATCAATCCGGCTGCGGGAAGCATCGGTAATTTTCTCGGAAAGGACTTTGTCCAGGCGGCCCTTCTCATCTTTAATTGTGACTGTCAGTGTTTTGATGGTTTTGCTGCTCGATTTTCTGGAAATAATTGATCGCTTTTTTGCTGGTCCAAATTCGGTAATGCTGATCTTCAAAATTGAATTCAACTAGTCTTTTCTTTAAGTCCAGCCGCGTGATCACCAAATTCTTAATATCAATCTCTAAATCATTACCGACAAAAATGCTTTGAAACAAAATATGGTCATCATCGATCAATAATCGTAAGCGTAGAAAATAGAAGAGCAAAGCCAGCACAAGTACTGCCCAAATAACAAAAGCCGTGAATGCCAGACGTGAAAATTCCAGCTGGACAATCAGAGTGATGAAAACAAAGATACCCAGCCAAATGAGACTCATCTGGCCTTTAAAATTTAAATCCTGGTAAAAAGTAATTAGACGCTTCTTTTTCATTGTGTTCATTATAAAACAAACGCTTAGCGAATTTTTTTGCCCCAAAACTGGTAGAGGTCTGTCCGAATTGGGCCGTTATATAATTTACGTTTTTTAGTTGCGCGCTGACCATAAAAATGTTCAAAATCTTCATCGCTAGTGAGGATATATTTGCTCCAAGTCGGCATATTATTATAAATCTCACCCATCTGCCCATAAAGCAACCGTGCATCTTCCAACTCGCCTAAACGCTGGCCATAGGGCGGGTTAGCAACGATAATGCCGTTCAATTTATCAGTGGACCAATCCTTAACAGCCAGCTGCTTAAAGGTGATGTCGTTATAAAGGCCAGCCTTTCTCGCGTTTTCCTTGGAAATACGGATCATGTTGCCGTCAATATCATATCCGCTGATATCCAGTTCCTGATCATAATTTGTAAGGCTATCAGCTTCATCACGCACATCGTCACTGAGTTTTTTGTCAAACCAGCCCCAATCTTCAATTTGGAAACGACGATTCATGCCCGGAGCGATATTTTTACCAATCATGGCTGCTTCGATTGGAATTGTCCCGGAACCGCAAACTGGGTCAACAAAGGGATTGTCGGTAAACCAATTAGTAAGCAGTATCAAAGCTGCGGCAAAATTTTCCTTTAACGGTGCACCACCATGTTCAGTCCGGTAGCCGCGTTTAAACAAAGATTCACCGCTGGTATCAATCATAATCCGCACATTATTTTTATCGATTCGAATATCAATACCAACATACTGACCTGTTTCCGGCAAGTCGTCATGTCCCGTCTGAGCTCTTAAAGCTTCAACAATCGCCTTTTTCGTGATTCGCTGAATGTCCGGCACACTGAAAAGCTGTGAATCATGGCTGTGTGCTTCAGCGACCGGAAATTCATCATCCCAATTGATAAATTCACTCCAAGGCAGAGCTTTAACTGATTCAAATAAGTCGTCAAAACGCAAAGTATGAAATTCGCCGACTAGAATTTTGACACGGTCAGCCGTTCGCAGCCAAAGATTTGTTTTTAAAATATCCCGCTGCGTGCCGGAAAAACGAACAAATCCGTTTTCCGTTCTAGTTGCATAGCCTAAATTTTTCAGTTCTTTAGCAACCAGAGATTCAATCCCTTGTCCGCAAGTCGCGATTAAATTAAAATTATCCATCGCCTTATTCTACTCGATCAGGGCAACAGTTAAAAATAGACTCTTATTTTTTTGTTAAAGGGTCTCGGATGTTGTCAGCAGAATTCAAAAAAATATATTCAAAGATTACAATTTAGGTATCAGCTTTTTGGGGGTTTACAGCTTGGCAAATAAAAAAATTGTGATTGTTGGCACGGGTTTTGCGGCAGTGTATGCTGCCAAAAAATTAGCAAGGCATTTTAAAAAACATTCAGGCATTGATCTGATCATCATCAGTCAATCCTCTGATCTGGCCTCTTTTGCGACCTTACGCGGTATTGCCACCGATCGCCTCTTGGTCGGTAAAAGCGGTTACGATCTGCAAAACATTTTTCATGCCGGTAAGAATGTGCAAATCGTCACGGACCAGCTTTTGTCTGTCGACTTTGCCAACAAGAAAATTATCACCAGCAACGGCCCCTTTAGTTACGACTTTTTGATTTTATCAGCTGATGACGCGTCAGAAAAAGAGCCGGTACCGGGAATTAGCCAGGCCGCTTTTCGCCTGACAAACACTGACCAGGCTCTCAGTCTGAGAAACAATGTACAGACAAGCATTCATTTGGGTGCTGTTGCCACTGACCTGGAAAACCGCCGTTCGCTGCTGTCTATTTCTGTGATCGGAGCCGGTTACAAGGGTTTGCAGATCATGGCTGATTTAATCAATTGGCGAGACAGGCTGGCTTTAGAAAATAAAATTGACCCTGCTGAAATTCAGCTGTCATTAATCGATAAACAAAAAGATCCGCTTGATCGTTTTCCGGAAAAACTGAAGCAAAAAATTACCGCATATTTAAAGGCAAGTAAGGTCTCGCTTCTATCAAATGCCGAAGTGGTTTCGGCCGGCCTCGGCTATGTTGATTTATTCGATGGCAAAAAACTGTTTGCCTCAACTGTCATTTGGTCCGCCGATGATCCGAATAATTGGCTGAATGGCATTTTTGGCTCGCAATCGAGCAATGCCGGTCATGTCTCAATCAAGCCCACAGGCCAATCCTTAGCTGACCCTGCTATCTATGTCATCGGCAGTCATATCAGCATTAATGACCAAGGCGACAATCAAGAACCATTGTCGCTGGCTGGCGACGAAATCGCTATCAAGCAATCTGTTAAAACAGTCACGAAAAACGTCGCATCAGCGATCAAGCATAAAGACAAGCTTCGGCTAATGAAAGATAAACCGGTTCAGCAAACACTGTCTTTAAAAAAGAAGCTGACTATCGCGACAACAAAAAGCGGCAAACAAATATCCGGATTGCATGCACGCTGGATACAAAAAAGAAATGTTCTCGCCTTTTTCTTACATATCGGCAGCTTTTATTATCAATGGCAGTGGCTGACTAAAAGGGCCGTTAATCGAAACATCCTTCAAGGAACCAGACGTGCTGTGTGGGGATTGGCAGCACGCCTATTTCTCGCTTTAATTTGGCTGGTTGCCGGACTTTGTCTACTCGCTCAATCACAAACGGCACTAGCTGATCATTTACCGACATTTGTGCTGGGCGATTTTTTGCTGCGGCCCAATTTTGATTCAGGCTTGCATGCTGTTGTGACGATTTTGATCTTCACAATTTCAGTCAGTCTATTCTTAGGATTTTTCACATGGCTCTCAGCCTTGATATCAATTCTTCTGCTAACCTTTTTAATCCTGAATCACGCTTTTATCTGGTCGTATATATGGGTCTTTCCGATGACACTGGCCATCATGAACGGATCGGGTCGCATTTTAGGCCTTGATAAATATTGGCTTCCGTGGTTGGGTAAAACATACTATCGCCTGCGTTACGGCCGTCCTAAACTGCTTTACCGAGATGAAAACATCAAATAACCTCTTGCGGGGCTTTTTTTGACAAAAAAACCGCATTACTGCGGTTGCCTCGGCAAATCTATAGGCCATGTTATGTTCCGAATACGGTTGGCAGCCGTATTCTTCGACAATCATCTATCTACCGATATTTTGCAACATCGGTGTCAATTTTTACTTCATTTAGCTAAATTGACCGCCCCTACCAAAAGTTTGGGTTGCCCGCTTGCAGGGTTTACGTCGTCTCACTTCCCCAGTTTCCCGGTTCTTCGTCGCTATAGCACTTTTATAGGATAATCACGCATGCCAAAGTTTAGCGCTTTTTCCAGCCGTCGGATAACACGAATGCCACCCACCTTCGCTTATTAGGCTCGGTACAAAAACTCCAATCATCGCAGATCGGACGGGCATGGACCTTCCTCACGAGTCTTTCATCGCGCAATTGTCCGATTTGCCTTTATTAATTATACACGTGCCTGTTCATCCGCATCTTTTTTTGTGATTGTTTCTATTTGGTGCAGTGAGCTTTCGTGCTAGACTTTTCATAAAAGTTTTAGGAGGAAGTAAGTTAAATGGCTGAATTAAAAGCGCGTTCGGAGTTTGATGAGAAGGAAAAATGGGATTTACGGCCTTTGTTTGCCGATGAAAATGCCTTTTTGAGAGAAATCAGCGACAGTCTGGACCAGATCAACGAATTCAAGAAAAATTTTCAAGGGCATCTCAACACTTTTGATGATTTCGATAAGGCCCTCAAGATTTATGAACAGATTGCAATTGATATCGATCATATTGCAAACTATGGTTTTATGCCGCAGACTTCAGATTTTTCCGATGAAAAATACGGTGAAATCGCGCATGCTGCACAGGATTACACGACCAAAGCAAGTGTTGAGCTCAGCTTTTGGGATGATGCACTCGTCAAAGCTGATGACAGTGTCCTAGATGAGATTGGCCAAAATCCAAGGTACGCGGCCTTGCTTCGACACACGAAAATCACAAAAAAAACATATCTGGGTGATGCTGTTGAAAAAACTATTTCTAATTTGCAGAATGCTTTGAATACGCCTTATGACGTATACACAAAACTGCGTGCCGGCGATTATCATATGGCTGATTTTACGGCTCATGGCAAGTCATATAAAAACTCATTTGTTACCTATGAGAACTTCTATCAGAATGACACCGATGCCGAGATTCGAGAAAAGTCTTTTCGCTCATTTTCGGCTGGCTTGAGCGCCAATGAAAATGCTGCTGCAGCAGCCTATCTAAATCAAGTGATTAATGAGAAAACCTTGGCTACTATGCGTGGATATGACTCGGTTTTTGATTATTTGTTAGCACCTCAGGAAGTTGATCGCAGCATGTTTGACCGCCAAATCGATTTAATCATGAATGATTTTGCGCCGGTCGCTCAAAAGTATTTAAAACATGTTACCCAAGTTAATCATTTATCCAAAATGACTTTTGCCGATTGGAAACTGGATCTGGATCCTGATTTGAATCCTGAAGTCAGCATCGAAGATGGCTATAACTACGTCATGAATGCCACTGCCCAATTGGGCGATGAGTACACGGAGACAATCAAGCCTTCCTTAAAAGACCGCTGGGTGGATTTTCCAGCCAACATAGGTAAAGATTCTGGTGGTTATACGGCCTTCCCCTATGGCACACATCCCTACATTCTAATGAGTTGGACTGGGCGCCTGTCAGATGTCTATACATTGGTACATGAAATCGGCCACGCCGGGCAAGGTAGCTTGTCAGCCAAGAATCAAAGTTATTACAACTATGAACCTTCGACCTACTTTGTCGAAGGCCCCTCAACTTTTAACGAATTGCTGCTGTCTGATTATTTGGAAAATCAATCAGATGATCCACGGACAAAACGTTTCGCCCTGGCTCACCGCTTAAGTGACACTTATTTCCATAATTTCATTACGCATCTAACTGAGGCCGCCTTCCAGCGCGAAGTCTACACGCTGATTGACGAAGGCAAATCCTTTAATGCCGATCGTTTGAATCAGATTATGAAAGGCGTTTTGTCTAAATTCTGGGGCGATGCAGTTGAAATTGATGATGATGCAGCTTTGACTTGGATGCGCCAGGCTCACTACTACATGGGCCTTTATTCTTATACCTATTCAGCTGGCTTGACGATCTCGACACAAGGCTTCATTAATTTGAAAAAAGATCCCGAAAAGGGCCGCAAAGCTTGGCTGAATTTCCTGAAATTAGGCGGTTCTAAAGCGCCAATCGAAGCTGCAAAAGTCGCCGGAGTTGATGTCACTACGGATGCTGCTTTGAAAAACACGATTCAATTCTTATCTGATACCGTTGATCGGATTATTGCTTACACAGATGAAATCTAGTTGGAAAAATACACAACCGGGAGAGGAAAAATATTTCGTCCTCGGCGTTGAAAACATTGATCAAAATGCCTATTCAGCTATTAACGGTTGTGAAGCAGCTAGTTTGCTGGCTGCTTTGCATTTTGTCGGCAAAGCTCGTGAATTTGATTATCCGGCTTTTTTGGACACGATGCCGATCGATCCGGACGGTAATCCCTATAAAGGTTTTGGCGGATCGCCTTTTAAAAATACGCCCGGCAAGCTAGAAGCTATATTTATCGATCCCTTAGTCAAATGGGGGTCTCTTTTTGGATCGTTAACAGCGTTGCCAGGCGCCGAACTGAATGATTTATTGAAAATTGTAAAATTCGGATGGCCGCTACTGACCTATGTTTCGATTGGCTTTGCACCTTTTGGTGAAGAAGATTTTTCATTCGGCCATGAATTGACAAATAACCATGCAGTTGTCCTAGATGGGTATTCAGAGAGTTATGTCCATCTGTCAGACCCGATAGATGGTCAATATTGGCTGTTAAAAAGTCGTTTTAAAGAACGCTATGATGTCAGAAAATGGGCAGTCAAGATCGCATAAAACGTTTTTACCTACCATTCTCTGCGTTCTTCTTCCATCTCCTCTGAAAGGTCAGTCAGCATATCGAAATCAATCAATTTTAAAGTATAGTCAGGATGTTTACCCTGGTATTCTTTGATAGCTTTGTAATCGTAATCAGCTTTGCCCGTATTCTCCGGGTCATAGACCATTAAGGCTTCGTCTGTGTGTGTCAGCATAAACTGCTGGAAATTGCGCAACTGAATCGGGCTCTTATAGCCTTCCTGAGTTAGTGACTGAGAAAAATCAACTTGGCTTCGCAAATTCAATAAAGCACTTTGATGTTCGGGGTTCCATTGTGAACCGAAATCAGAAAAAGGCAGCATAATCGCGATTTTCAGTGTAGGAAAAGTCTTTTTTAATTCAATAGCCGTCTCACTGGCCCACTGTTCGGCCCCCAGCTGGCCGCTTGTAATCAGCCATTCTAAGTCATTATTTTCGATTTCATCGACAAGATCATCTTTGATTGCACGCTTAACCACCTGAACCTTGGGATCCTGATCATTAAAAGCGCCGAGTTCAAAACTGCGATATCCTGTAATCCATAGGCGTTTTTTCATGCCTTTATTCTACAATTGTTGTATGATTAATTATCCCAGCGGCGTCAATCCTAAAAGATCGCCAAAAACGCAGGCAAGTAAAAATGTTTCCTATGGCAAACGCGGCATGGGACTCGAAGAATTGATCAACGAAGCTAACAGCTATTATCTCAGCAAGCATCTAGCTGTTATTCATAAAAAACCGACACCGATTACAGTTGTCCACGTTGATTACCCAGACCGCAGTATGGCTAAAATTACAGAAGCCTATTATGTACAGCCTTCCACGACTGATTATAATGGCGTCTTGGACGGCCATTATATCGACTTTGATGCCAAAGAGACAAAAAATAAGACCAATATGCCGCTGAAGAATTTCCATCAGCATCAAATTACTCATTTGAAGAATGTCCTGGAAAACGGCGGCATCGGTTTTTTCATTCTTGGTTTTACAACGCGGTCTGAATTTTATCTTTTTCCGGCCTCGATTTTAATCAAAATTTGGGATGAAGCCTTGCGTGGCGGGGAAAAATCCGTCCCCTACAGCATCATTTCTCAGCAAGGATTTCAAATAAACAGTAAAATGATACCTAGCCTTGATTATTTACCGGCTTTGAAGCGTTTTCTAAAATATTTAAATGTCTGATAATTCTTACAATCCAAATAATTTTCACAATAATTACGATGGCAGAATCAGCGGCCCGAATGAGTCTGATCGTGATTTGAATCAAAATCCGATCAACGAAAAAGACGCTGAAAAAATGTTTCCTGATACTAATGGACGTCGGCCGATTAGTTTTGGCAGGAACAAAAATAAAAACGGCAGCTGGACTGCAAATGAGCCGAAAAGCAGCGATTTTCA
Organism: Oenococcus sp.; assembly: GCF_047725585.1. NCBI lineage: Bacteria > Bacillati > Bacillota > Bacilli > Lactobacillales > Lactobacillaceae > Oenococcus > Oenococcus sp. The sequence continues at coordinate 373,232 of NZ_JBDNNF010000002.1, forward strand.
TTTCGATGCTTTTTCGCCGGCAGATCAGCCAGCAACCAGACCCGAAAAAAAAGCGAGTGCAAGCAATTTGAATAAATCAAGAAATGATCGACGCCGCCCCTCTAAAGGCCGTCCTAAAAAAAAGCGGTCAAAAATTAAACTTTTCGGTAAAATCGCTGCTTGGTGTGTCACAATTGCGGCTTTGGGAATACTGGCCGGTATGGCTGTCTTCTTTACCTATGCTGCCGGCGCCCCACCCATTACCGAAGCAGATCTAGCCTCTGAAAAATCAACAGGTTTTTATGACGCGCAAGGCAATGAGTTTTATCAGATGTCACAGCAGGAACGTGACTATGCTGATCAGTCTGAAATTCCTGAAAGCCTCATGCATGCGGTCGTGTCAATAGAGGACCGACGTTTTTACAAGCACCATGGTGTCGACCTCTACCGTACTGTCGGCGCACTTGTGTCAAACTTAAAGGGCAAACTGACAGGACAGTCAACAGGCCTTCAAGGCGGTTCTACTTTGACGCAGCAGCTGGTCAAACTGTCTGTCTTTTCAACAAAAGCCTCTGATCAGACTCTGAAAAGAAAAGCTCAAGAAGCTTGGCTGGCCTTAAAAGTCGAGCGTAATTTTAGTAAAAACCAAATTCTGACTTTTTATATTAATAAAGTCCCAATGGGCAATGGTATCTACGGCATGAAGACGGGTGCGGAATACTACTTTAATAAGAGTTTGAAAGATTTGGACCCGGCTCAGACAGCTATTTTAGCTGGCATTCCGCGTTCACCTGTCTATTACGACCCTTACGTCTATCCAGATAATCTCAGAATCCGGCGCAACGAGGTACTAGCCAGCGAAGCACAGATGGGTTACCTGACCAAGGCTCAGGCCGATCAGGCAATGGCTGAGCCGATTCAGCAAGGGTTGATTCCTAAAGACCAGCATACGCAGGATTCGACAAGTTCTCACTTAATGGATAGTGCCTATATCAGTTCTGTTCTTAGTGAGGTGCGGCGCTTGGGATATGATCCTGAAAAAGACGGCCTAAAAATCTATACAGCTCTGAATCCGCGTTTGCAGCAGCGCCTGTATACGGTTTTAAACGGCGGTACCGGTGTTCCTTGGCAGAATGGCATTCAAGCAGCCGCTACAGTGACGAACCCTAAAAATGGCCGTGTTGTCGCACAAATTGGCGGCCGCAACAATACTGTGATGTTCGGCCGCAACCGTGCCGTCCAGACAAATCGATCTTCCGGATCAACAGCTAAGCCTATCGTTGACTATGGCCCAGCCATTGAGTACCTTAATTGGCCAACCTATCGAACTGTTCAGGATAACCATTACAAATATCCAGGAACTAATATTGATGTGCACGATTTTGACGGGCGTTTTCTCGGAAATATGACCATGAGACACGCCATTGCGATTTCGCGTAATATCCCGGCTATTCATACATTGATGGATGTCGGCATGCCCCGTTCATCAGAATTTTTGAACAAAATTGGTATTCCTTACAAACCAAGCCAGCTAACTGGTTCTTCGGCTATCGGTATTGATGTCTCAACTGAGCAGGAAGCAGCCGCCTTTGCTGCATTTTCAAATGGCGGTACTTACTACAAACCGCAATATGTCGAAAAAATCATTACGGCGGACGGCATTACCCATAGTTATGACAATCCAGGGGAAAGAGCTATGAAGGAATCAACGGCTTTCATGATGACCAACATGTTGCAAGACGTGCCTGAACCAACTGGATCAGCCCCAGGTGCTTTAATTCCAGGTCTCTATCAAGCTGGAAAATCAGGGATTGTCGGCTATGATTCAGCTATCAACCAGCCATCAGGCGCAGAATCTGATGTGTGGTTTACAGGATACACAAAAAACCTGTCTGCTTCTTTCTGGGTTGGATTTGATGAACCGAACAAGCCTGGAAATTACATCCCGATGTACTCTGAGTCCTCAATGCCCGAAAGAGCCTATCACGACTTCATGATTGTGGCTTCACAAGGTTATGAAAACACGGATTGGCAAGCGCCAAGTACGGTTCAGCGAGTTACACGCGGCGGTATTACGGAATACGAAGTCAAAGGTGCTAAATGGAGCAATGGCGGCTTGCCAAACGCATTCCAGAATACACCGTCTTCTTCGTCTTCTAGCGCACCAGTCGTCGTAGTCACACCGCCTGCTTCTAGTTCCAGCAGTTCGTCATCATCCAGTGATTCATCGAGTTCGAATTCGACTAGTTCATCAAGTTCTTCCGGTTCGGGGTCAACGCCACCGGGACCTTAAAAAGAATAAATAAAAAGTCCGCTTTCTGCGGGCTTTTTTTAATACTTATTCGCCAATCTTTTTCAGGGGAATTTTGATAGTCGGGCTTTTTTTAGTTTGCGGCAGTTTGGCTCCGTGTGGCATCTCAGCAAATTGCTGACGATGATGCAGGTTATCAGCTTGAGCCTGTGCTTTTGTCTGCACGTGGCTGTTCTTCCAATTCAGGAGTATTTTTTCGATATAACGCAGATTTAATATCTGAGCATTAACAGCCTGGCCTAGCGCCGTAACGATTAATTCAGGGCTAAATTTGTCCTTTTTCAGCCATTCAGAAATGGTTTGCAGTTCCATCGGTGTCAGTAGACGACCAAACTCGCGTTGGAAAAGCTGATAAAGCTGTTTTTTTGTCCCCGTTTGATCCAAGCTATTGTCCAGTGAAGAGAAAGCTGCCGTATCGTCAGCCCCACTACCAATGAGTTTTTGAAATAAATTCGTGAAATCATAGGCATCATTGTCCGCGGACAAAGCGATGAAGTGATGCGTCAGCAGTTTTTCAATATCGCGCTGAACAGCCTGCTGAGAAAAATTCGTCCTCGCCGAAATACGCTGAGCATCCGGGAGTGCCACACCTTCTTTTTGAAAAGCCATTAATTGAATCAAGACAACAAAATCCTCATTGCTCAGACCGAGCTGATGGTAGTTTTGAAACAGCCTCAATGGGATTTCGACGTTGCCTTGAGCCAAGAAATTTTTTAGTCCGTCGTCCATATTAGGGATGCAAACGATTCAGGGTTCTTGGGAACGGAATTGTCTCACGAATATGGTCTTCACCGGCCACAAAACGAATAAAGCGTTCCAGGCCCAGACCAAATCCGGAATGCGGCACAGAGCCGTACTTCCTTAAGTCAAGATACCAATCGTATTCCTTTAAGTCCAAATGCTGATCAATCAGGCGCTGTTTGAGATAATCATAATCGGTATCCCTTTCAGAGCCGCCGATAATCTCGCCATAACCCTCAGGAGCCATCAAATCAGCCGAAATCACGACATCATCGCGTGTCGGATGACGTTTCATGTAGAAAGCCTTGATAGCTTTAGGAAAGTTCACAACGAAGAAAGGTGTCTTGTAGTAGTTAGCCAAAAAGGTCTCTTCCGGCGAACCAAAATCAACACCCCATTTGATATCAAAGTCATTGTCCTGCAGCAGTTTGACGGCGTCGTCATAGCTGACACGCGGAAAAGGCAGCTTTGTGTAACTGCGTAATTTGTCGGCATCACGGCCCAGCATTTCTAGTTCAGTCTGGCAATTGTCAACAACTCGCTGAATCAGATAAGCAATCATCCGTTCCTGAACATCCAAAGACTGTTCTTGGTGCATCCAAGCCATTTCGGCATCAATCATCCAAAATTCGGTCAAATGGCGGCGCGTGGAAGATTTTTCTGCACGAAAAGTCGGCCCAAAATCATAAACCTTGCCAAAGGCCATTGCGCCAGCTTCAACATATAGCTGACCGGTCTGAGACAAATAAGCTGTCTGGTCAAAATAATCAACAGGAAAAAGCTCAGTAGTCCCTTCCGGCGCTGAATCGGTCAAAATAGGCGAATCAAATTTCAAAAAACCGTCCTGATAAAAGAAATCATAGATGCCACGAATAATTTCATCGCGAATTTTCAAAGTCGCATAGGGCTTTTGATGACGCAAATATAGATGGCGCTGGTCAAAGAGAAAATCAGTGCCGTGTTCCTTAGGTGTAATCGGATAACCTTCCGACTCGCCGACCATGTCGATCGCGGAAACGGCCATTTCATAGCCGAAACTGCTGCGGGAATCTTCGTGAATCTCACCCGTCACATAAAAACTGCTCTCCTGCTTGAGATGTTCGGCTAATTTAAAAAGCGCCTCGTCCACATCTGCTGAAACGACGACACCTTGCATAAATCCAGTGCCATCGCGCAGCTGGAGAAAAGCAATTTTTCCGCTTCCCCGCTTTTGTCTCAACCAGACACCGATTTTAACTGTCTGTCCGACAAAATGAGGGACATCCTCAATTCTGATAACTTTTATTTCTTCTGACATAAATGCTCCCTGAAAACACTATAAACCTTCGATCACACGATAAACCTTGCCGCTTTTCAAATCAATTGTCAGATAATTAAGCGACTGATTCTGTCCTTCATAACTCAATTCCAATACCGGCCGCTTTTTGTAAATCGATGGTGCAAAAGAATAAACGTTGTGGACACGGTATTTTTTGTAAATCCGATCCAACCGGCTGTTAGATACCTGCTGGTTCACTGGTATCCGGCGAACCAGCTTCTCTTTGCTATTAAAAATGACCAGATACTCTTTTCCCTGGCTATTATCGCCGTATATCGAATAATAATTGCCGTTGCGGTCCGACGCTTTATAAGTCCTAACACGTGTAATGCCGGCCTCAGATTGTGCCAAAGAGGAAAAACGCGTAGCATCATCTCTACTAGGCAGCAGAATAATGAAAAGATAAACAGATATCAAAACCAGCAAAAAAATACCGATACCGACAATAATCGCAAGTCGGTGGGCTTTATTTGATCGTTCTGCATTTTGGATTGTCGAATAGTTGTTCAAAAGGTTTTGACTTAAATTATATAAAAAAACAGCGTGAAATTCATTGTTTCAAAGATAAAATCGTGGCAGCCAGATCGGGAAATTCCCGACTTGAATACCAATTTTTCAAATAATCTTTCGCCTGGGTAAACATAATACTCGTCTTATCGATGTTCCCAGCCAGATCAGCCAGATCAGAAACACCTTTATCGATATCGAATATCAAATAATCATAGTAGGACAGAAACTCATGCTTAGTCACGAGAAAACTTGCCAAATCGGTGATCGCGATATCCGGAAACTCGTAATCATGCGTGCCAGCTTTGAAATAATCAAAGGTATCCGGTGACGTCTGATCGGCAAATAGGCTGTACAAAGCTTCTGGAAAACCATTAACGATTTCATTCAAGTTGCCGCTTTTTGTCTCTGTCAGCCAGACCAGCAGCCTCAGCTTGGCCAATTGTTTTGTCGGGCTGTCTTCAATTGCCAAAGCTTCCCTGAATTTGCTCAAGCTGATAAAATCTTTGCGGCTGATTGGGTTAGCAAACAAACTGCGCTTTTCCGGCATCAGCAGCTGGGATTTTTCAAACACGAGCTTTTTTCTTTGTGGGTCCTCTTCGATAATCAAGACTTTGGCACCCTTTGCCGCTAATTTTTCGGCCAGCAGCAGATAAGCATTGCTTTTGCCAAAACGTGGCCTTGAGAAGACAGAAAAAGTTTTCGAACTGCCCTTTTTGAGTTTGGAGAGAAAAATATTGGCAAAGCTTTCCTGACGCGGCCTTAAAACAGCTGTCACAGGTGTCTTGCGAGTCAAAAAACGCCGTTTTCCCGTGAGCCATGTATGCAGATCATCTGCCTTTGCCCGGTGTACTTGTAAAAGATCCAGTTCTTTATAGTGACTGCCCTTGAATTTTGGCTGGCCCTTAACCAGACTGAAAAGATTTTCCGTATTGCCGATCAGTGTTGAAGATGAGGCCGATAGATTTTTCAAAGTATTTTGCGAAAGCGACGCCATCCGGTCATGCAGTTTTAAAAACAATTGCGCCGTCGCATAAGCATCCTGATCGGCGCGGTGGTGTCTGGGAAGTGTGATGCCAAGATTTTCAACCAACTCGTCCAACTTATAACTTGGCATCGTTGGAAAGAGAATCTGCGCCAGTTGAACCGTATCGACTGATTCCAGACGCAAACGCCGCATCTTAATTCGCGAAAATTCACCATTCAAATAAGGAAAATCATAGTGAACGTTATGTGCAACAAAAACCGTGCCGGCCAGCTGCTCATGAATCATTAAAGCTAGATCCTCAAAGTAGGGCGCATCTTGAACATCAGCGTTTTGAATCCCAGTCAGTTCGACAATCTGTGGCGGAATCCGGACGCCTGGATTGACCATGGTCTGAAAGTTATTGATGATTTTCCAATTTTGTACAAAACTAATGCCAATTTGAATGATGTGGCCGCCCTCTTTGAATGGCGCGGTCGTCTCGAGATCCACAATTGCAAAAGTTGATTTTTCATCCATCTACAAAATTTTACCTTTTTTACTACAATTAGTATTATGAATTTCGGATTTGGACAGTCACACGCAAAAGCACATCTCTTAGGAGAACATTCGGTTGTTTACGGTTATCCTGCAATTATCGCGCCATTATTGAGTTTGAATTGCAAGGCAGAGGTTATCAGTTCTGACCAGACATTAATTGAAACAGATAATTTTTCTGGCACCATGTATCAATTGAATTACCGTTTTTCCGGCATCTACAGCCTATTGACCGAACTGCTGAAATTTTTCCAGCAGCCTGATTTATCCTTTAAACTACATATCAAATCAAATGTCCCTTCAAAAAAAGGCCTCGGGTCTTCAGCGGCCTATTCAGTCGCCATCACGAAAGCCTTTTTTGACTTTTTTGATTATCAATACAGCGACGAGGAGGTCTATAACTTTTCTCAGATTGCAGAAAACAAAAATCATGGCAAATCATCGGGCGGCGATACTTATGCAGTTATGGCGGACGGGCCGATTTTTTTTGACAGCAGCAAAGATGCAACTATTTTAAAGCTGGATACTGAAGCCTATATCGTTATCGCCGATTCTGGAACAGCCGGCCTCACTTCACAAGCTGTCAAATTAGTCGCCGATAATTATCATAGAGATCCAAAAAAATATGGCAGCTATTTTAAGGAAATGGGTGCTATTGCTGAAAGCGGCCGTGAAGAAATCATTGCCGGTGATTTAGTGGATTTCGGAGATTTGATGACCCGCAATCAAAAACTGCTTGCACAACTAGGTGTTTCAACACCCTATCTGGAACGATTAATTAAAATCGCCATTAAAAATGGTGCACTTGGAGCTAAATTAACCGGCGGCGGCCTAGGCGGCAGCATCGTGGCTTTAGCAAGTGATAAAGAGACCGCTAATCAGATTAAGAGCGCCTTGTCACAATCCGGTGCGACCGGCAGCTGGATTTCAAAAATATAATGACTCAAGCACGCGCCTATACAAATATCGCTTTAATTAAATATTGGGGAAAATCGGACATCACTTGGAATCTGCCAACCAGCAGCTCAATCGGCCTGACTTTAGACCAGCTGTATACCGATACGCGTGTTGACTTAACCGATGATCTCAAACAGGATCTGTTCATCTTAGACGGTCAGCTCGCCAGCAATCCTCGAATTAGCAAAGTACTGGATTTTGTGCGTCAGCAGACTGGCAGCCACAAGTATGCCAAGATCACTAGTGAAAATCACGTGCCGAATTCAGCTGGATTAGCTTCTTCTGCCTCAGCTTTTGCAGCTTTTGCATTAGCAGCCAGCGATAGTTACGGCCTGCCGACTGATCGTCCGTCCCTTTCTCGTCTGGCACGCCTGGGATCTGGTTCAGCCAGCCGCTCTGTCTATGGCGGCTTTTCGATTTGGTATCAAGGGTATGATCATCAGAGCTCTTTTGCACAAAGTATTTTAGACCCGGTCGACTTTGGCATTCGTGTCATCGATGTTTTGACAGACAAAAAGACAAAAAAAATCCCTTCCAGCCAAGGCATGCAGCGTGCCCAAAGCTCGCCTGACTACTCAAATTGGCTTTCACAGAGTAAAATGCAAATCAGGGAAATGATAGCTGCAATCAAAAACAAGGATATTGAAAAAATCGGCCTGATTGCTGAACGAAACGCCATGGGGATGCACGCACTCAATCGCAGCGCTGATAAGCCTTTTGACTATTTTGCCGGCGAGACTTGGGCCGTGATCAATGACATACATCGCCTTTACCATGCCGGTATTCCAGCATTTGCAACGATTGATGCCGGGCCAAACGTTAAAGTGATTACTGATAGCCGGTCTTGTCAAAAAGTCGCTGACCAGTTGAAAAACTTTGGCGAAATTTTAATTCAAAAGCCCGGTCCAGGAGTCGTTCATGTCTGAAATGAGAGTGCCTGGCAAATTAATGTTGGCCGGCGAATATGCTGTCACAGTTCCAAAACATTTGGCGCTGGTGTTTTCGATCAATCGTTTTATCTCGCAGACCAAGTCCGAACTCGTCAACCGCCAAGGTGTTAAATACGGCCTTGGTTCTTCGGGTGCCTATGCCGTGCTGAAAACCAAAAGCGACAATCTGCTGCCCCTGTCTGATGACGAGTTGTTTTATAAAGCATTGGCTTTTTCACGCCAGCAGCAGCCTCAAAATTCCGGCGCCGATATTGCTGCCTCGACTTATGGCGGCCTGCTGCTCTATGAAAACGGCCAGCTGCCGATCCAGGCGCGTTTTCCAGAATCCTGGCACCTGCTGGTTGGCTGGACCGGGCAACCTGCTATAACCAGCGAACTTGTCAAAAACAACCAATTGTCACAGAGCTTTATTCAAACTTCCGACCAAATCGTGCGAAACATGTTTACAGCCATCAAAGATCGGAACTTTGCTGCTTTTAGCCAACAGATGCATTTAGCAGAAGACAATCTTGAAAAGTTGACTGGCGTCATGACACAAAAGATCGTCCAAGGTATTCGTGCCGCCAATCGGTGCGGGTACCAGGCTAAAATCTCCGGAGCTGGTGGTGGTGATAATATTATTGCCTTTACAGAAAAAATTGATGATATTCCTAAGATTCAGCAAGAATGGCGGCGAATCGGCATTGTCCCGCTGGATTTACACGTATACTATAAAAAATGACCGACAAAACACAAAAAATTGAATCTGCTCATGCTCACCGAAAAGACGAACATCTTAGTTTGGCCATTTGGCAGTGGCGAAACAACCGACCCTTTAACGATTTGCGTTATCTGCAATTGGATCGGCCGATTCTGCCTAACGTCGCTGTTAAAGACGTTGACACCTCCGTTACACTTTTCGGCCACCGATTCCAATGGCCTTTTTATATTGAAGCTATGACCGGCGGCAGTCTGAGAACAGGCGCGATCAACCAAAAATTATCCCAAATAGCTAAAAAATACGATTTAGCCATGGCTGTTGGATCTGAATCGATCGCTATTAAAGAAAAAGAGACACGCAAAAGTTTTTCGATTGTGCGAGAAGAAAATCCTGAAGGTTTTATTTTCGCCAATATCGGCGCTGGCCATTCCGCTCAAGATGCCAAAGAGGCCATTAAGATTGTTGATGCGGATGCTTTGGAAATCCACGTCAACGCGGTTCAAGAGTTGTCAATGAATGATGGCGACCGGGATTTTACGAAATGGCAGTCCAATATCACACAAATCATTGACCAGGTATCAGTACCCGTGATTATTAAAGAAGTTGGTTTTGGCATGTCGCAAACCGCTATTGAAACCTTATCAGCATTGCAACCTGCAGCTATCAATGTTGCAGGATCCGGCGGGACTGATTTTGGCCGGATTGAAGAAAGACGCAACCGTACTCCTTTATGGCAATTATTTGCTGATGGCCTGGATCCTGAAGATGATGATAGTGAAAACGACACTGACGACCCAGAAATGGCAGATGTCCTGACAAGTAATGATTACTTGGGAATCAGTACGTCTGATTCATTGCGTTTCGCTAGACAAGCCGACACGCAAACACCGATTATTGCTAACGGCGGCATCACAAACACACCAGAACTGTTCAACGCCTTGGCACTCGGTGCCAAAATGGCCGGTGTGGCTGGTTATTTTCTTTTTCAACTGAGCAAACATCAATTAGGCGAAACGATTGAAAGCTGGCAAAAACAACTGCCGCTGCTTTATGCCATGTATGGTGTCAAAAAAAGCAGCCAAATCGCTGCCTTAAAAGAATTGAACAGATAATTGATTTAATCGTGCAGGGTTGTTCGCAGCCCTTTGGGATAAAAGTTTTTAATCATATGATCTGAATAATGACCGAATGCAAGGCCGTTATTTTTTTTCGTGACAAGAACCCAGCCCTTTTGTAAAGGCACTGTCAGATTCGCAATCACATCGCCATGGACATAAGCTTTTAGCTGATCATCAGATAACTCAAATCGGTTAATTTCAGCACTATCAGCGGGAATTAAGCTCATTGCCAAGGATTGCGAAGGTACAAAACGATTTTTTTTCAGTTGGCCCAATTGCAAACCCAAACGCAAAACACGTAAACCCTTAATCGATGGACAGTCTTCAGGAAACAAATATACGTAATCTGCAAATTCAAATAAACGATCTAAGGGAAAGCTCAGATGGCTTTCTTTGAAAAAAGTTCGGATGACGGGCAGATCTTTTTTATTCAGATTGCTCTTGAGAAGTTTCGTTTGACTGTCAGTTGGCTCGTCAGCCGCTTTGACCAGTTTGGCGACAAAATGACCCTCGCCTTGAAGCTTATCCGGCCACAGGCGCGCTGTTTTTTTCAACTCAGGATTATTGTCAGCCCAATTCGGGCGTCCGTCCTCGATCCCTTCCGGCTTATTTATCGGTAGAAGCTGCAAATCCGGATATTCTGAGAGCAGCCAGGCAATCACCTGCTCGTCTTCTTCCGGAGCAAAAGTACAAGTGGAGTAAATTAATTGGCCGCCAGGTTTGAGCATCAATAAAGCTGATTTTAAAATCTCTTTTTGCCGATGAGCGCATTCGTCATTATAATCCGGATGCCAATAATCGATGGCATTCGGGTCTTTTCGGAACATTCCCTCTCCAGTGCAGGGCGCATCCAATAAAATCTTGTCAAAATAATTGGGAAACAAATCGGCTAACGCGTTAGGTTTTTCACAGGTAACCAGACAATTATTAATCCCCATGCGCTCGATATTCTGGCTCAAGATTTTGGCACGTCCAAAATTAATCTCATTAGCGACCAAAAGTCCCTGATTCTGCATATCAGCTGCCATTTGTGTCGTCTTGCCACCAGGAGCGGCTGCTAAATCTAAGACGCATTCATTGGCCGCAGCATCGACCACACGAGCAACAAATTGGGCACTGGCTTCTTGCGAATAGACCACACCGGTTAAAAAAGCGTCGGATTGACCGGAAATCTTGCCATAACGGCCGTTTTCCGGATTCCAAGATACTGGGTGCTTCTTAGATAAATCGCCGTAATCTTGCAGGTTTTTTAAAGGATTCAGGCGAAAAGCAGCAACCGGTTCAGATTGAAAAGAGGCCAAAAAAGACTCGGCCCGATCGCCTAGCAAATGCTGATATTTAGTAATAAAAGCGGCAGGCAATTTAAGCATTAATGGCCTCTTTAATCTTCGGAAGTAAAATGTCTGCGGCTTGCTGATGGCCGAGTTGGTTTAGATGGACACCGCCGTCGCTGGTCGGAAACTGCCAAGATGTATTTTTGATTAATGTGTAATTCGGATCATAGGATGTGACAACCGATTCAAAGACTTGTTTGAAATTACCATTAAAGGGTTCGACGATGATGATTTTGGCGTCGTGAAAACGTTTTTTTAATTCCCGGAGAAACATTTTCAGCGCAAAGGTAAATTCCTGCTGGTCGGCATCGCCGTCATTGGTTCCCAAATTCACGACCACGCCAGCAATATCATCCCTTTGATCGATCGGGCGCGGCAAAGTCTCAGATAACAGCCAAAGAAAATCCATGGCAGTCGGCGGATAGATTTTGGCATGTTGTGTGATACCGCAGCCACCATAAGCGATCCGGACATTATTCAAATTCAAGGCTTCAGAGACTAAGAAATCCCAGCTTAAATCGGGGCGGTGTGCCGCTGTCGTCTTGTCCGCCAGAATTTTCTGCCCGTTAATAATCGAATCCCCAACAAAAATTAGTTTTTTACGATTTGGCACAGCACCTGTCAGCTGACCATTATGCGTAACCCCTTGCAAACAAAAATAGTCAGTCAGCGTCCATGTCCGTGCTTTTTCATAGCTGATTGCTTGTGTCATGATACGGATTAAATGGTCTTCTTTTGGATCCAGTGACAAAATAATCGGATCAGCTGTCAGTTTTTCGGATTTAAAAACACCGCCATCAAGTGAAATCAGAATACGCGAACACTGGCCATCACGCGTCTTAGCAGCCCAGTCTAGGACAATTTGAGAACATTCATGGCTTTTTAAATAAATCTCAGCACCCAGATTTGTGGTTAGAATGTGTTGATGGTCAGGATCTTCAATCCAACTACCCAAAAAAGCATGTGATTCAATTGTGAGAGGAAAATTAATCATTTTTTAAAAAATCCCTTGGTGTGATGTCTGCCATGCCGATCATCGGATCAATCCGGCCGCTATCTATCAGCTGCTTACTTAATGTGAAAAGCCTCGGTGCAGCAGTCGGAGCTGCAGGTTCTGCCTCTATATTTGTTTCTTTTTGAGCGACTAACGCTTTTTTACCACCCAGAAGGCTAACCAAATTTGTCTGCCGCATCGGTGTCGGATTGTTAATTGCATCCGTGAAAGCCGCTTGACTGCCGATCATAATTAAAGACTTTTCGGCTCGCGTAACGCCTGTATAGAATAAATTACGTGTCACAAAATTATTAAAGGTGCTGGTCAAGACAAAAATCACATTTTTAAATTCACTACCCTGTGATTTGTGGACCGTAGATGCATAACTGAGCCGGAGCTGCTTGATTTCGTTTTCTTTATAAGTGACGAGACTGCCGAGAAAATCGACCGATAGAAAACGTGAGCGGACCGGGCCTTGTAAATGGGCAGCTGTCACATAACCAATATCGCCATTATTGACACCTTTTTCCGGATCGTTTTCCTGCTGCATGACACGATCGCCCGGCAGAAAATCCGCCGACAAATCAACTTGACCGTCACTATCGATCAGAAAAGGCCGCGCCAATTGGTTCAATAAATCCACGAGACGGTTGGTCGGTGTGATAATCTGCAAATCTTCTTTTTTAATTCCCAAGCGCATGGCTGCTGACAAAATCCGATTGATGCCGCGATCCAACTGGTACTCTTCCAAAGCAAAAAAAGACACATCTTTGCTATTTTGAAACATAGCTGGATTAACGATACCTTGTTTCATATCCTGCGACAATAAATCGATGCCGGATCCCTTAGTCTGCCGGTGATTAGTCTGCAGCTGAATTGTGGCAAATTTCTCACTTAAAATTAGATCATTTAAAATCTGACCGGCACCGACTGACGCCAATTGGTCCTTATCGCCGACTAATAATAGCGTACAGTGATTGGGCACGGCACAGAGAAAATGCTGAAACAGTGCCAAATCGACCATCGACATTTCATCAACTACGATCAAGCCCGCCTGAAGCTGATTGCTCTCGTCAAAATCAAAGTAGCCATCAGCCGTTGCACCCAGCAAACGATGAATCGTGACAGCTTCTTTACCGGTCACTTCTGTGATTCTTGCAGCGGCGCGACCAGTCGGTGCTGCCAAAAGAACTGTTTTCTTATGATCCTCTTCATCATTCTCTTGGGATTTAGATGCCGCAGCATGCCATTGATGAATCACTTCTTTGATGACGGTCGTCTTGCCAGTCCCAGGACCACCTGTCAAAATGGTAATCCGATTTTGGAAAACGGATTTAACCGCTGCTAATTGGTCTTTGTCTAAAGCAGCATCGGTCTTGGCAGCTAAGGGCTGCTTGTCTTTGGCTTCAGGAAAGGAAATCAAACGTTTTAAATCTTTGACAACTGCCCTTTCCAAATTGTAGCTTTCGACAAGGCTGATGCGGTCATCAATCAAAACGATGCGTTTTTTTGTCTTCAAAAGCTGCAGATTCTCTGAAATCTCTTTATCAAAGAATCCAGGGTCACTATGTAATAGAGCTGCCACGGCTGCAAACAGCTGTGTTTCAGTCAAATAAGTACCGCCGTTTTCCTGTTGATCACTCAATAAGGCATAAACGATCGCACCTTGGATCTGGGCCTTTTCGTCCTGGAAATTGTCGACTCGTGCCACCTGTTCGGCGCTATCAAAAGTAAAACCTTCAACTTGGCCGATAAATTGATAGGGATTTTCGGCCAGCATGGTCGTAAACATCAGGCCATATTCGTCAAAAAGCCGCTCGATCAAGGACTGGCTAAGGCCATATTTGCCCGTCTGACTGAAGGCCGAAGTTTTTTCCTGATTTTCCAGCAGTCCCTTTTTCAGGGTTGCCAGCTGCTTTTTTGTCAAAGAGAGTGTCTGCAGCTGACTATCATCGCTGTTCAACAACTCGATTGTCTTGCTGCCCAAACTATCAACAACTTTTTCAGCTGTCGTCCGACCGATTCCGGGAAATAAATCCGAACTCAAAAAATCGACCAAACCATCATTATCATTGGGCAGCACCGATTGATAATCCACGACTTTGAATTGCTTGCCATATCGCGGGTGTTCAGTCAGCTGGCCGGAAAACTCGTAGGATTCGCCAACCTTTAAATCAGCGATCTCACCAGTCAGCGTGATCATAGATTCTTCCCAATTGAAATCACTGTCAGAAACCTTCGCCGAAAAAACAGCATAGCCACTATCGCTGCTGACAAAAAAAGACCGTTTTACACTTGCTGTTAATTCAGGCACGTAAACAAGTTTAACGCAAAAAAACAAGTGCTGTTGCGCACTTGTTCCAGAAATAAAATAGATTTTTAAACGGTTTCCAACACATTTCTGTCGATCAGCTGCTGAATTTGATAACGGTACTGTTCAACTAAAGGCTGATCCTGATCGTTTGAGAAAATATCAACATTTAAAGCCTCATTAGCTGTCAGGATCGAAACTTTAAAGCCGGAAACATCCTTAGCAAAGACAAGCTTCAATTTTCGCGAACCCGCAGTGCCCTTTTCAGGCTCCAAGAGTGTCGTCTTGGTCAAAGCGCCTGCATTATTCGGGAAAAATCCCAAATCGCGCAATGTAAATGCTTTAATGGACGGACTGATGCGATATGTCTGATCACCTTTTACTGAAACTGTCTCTGAAAATGCCATAACCCAATTATATCAGCTGACAGGCAGCAAGCATCTTATAAACCTTGAATAAAGTTCAACAATAACTTGGCTGACTTGCGGCCGGCTTCGAGCAAAAACTGATCAAAACTTTCTTGTGCCCCATCATCGGCTGAATCAGAAATGGCACGCAGGACGATGAAAGGTACACCGAAGTCATAAGCAATCTGAGCTACCGAAGCGCCTTCCATCTCGACAGCCATGGCATCAGGAAAATTAGTCACAATCTGTGTCTTCATATTTCCCATGACAAAGGAATCACCAGAAACAACCAAGCCAGTCTTGGCTTCAGGATTGGCTTCTTGAAAATCAGCTACCAGCATGGCATCTGATTCGTAATAAAGGGGCTTCCCTGGCACAAATCCGACTGATCCAGCAAATTTTGTGTTATACACATCATGGTAAGCCAGGCGCTGAGCAATCACTTGGTCTCCAATATGCAGACCACTCGCCAATCCGCCGGCAGAACCGGTATTAACGACAATATCCGGCTGATATCGATCCAAAAGAACACCAGTCGCCATGGCAGCTTGTGCCTTGCCGATACCGGATTCAGTCAGAATCACATCTTTTCCAAACATCGTGCCCTGAGAAAAATCTTGACCGCCGATTTGGTCACTCGAAATGCTGTCAATCGCTGCCAGCAGGTCGCGTTTTTCCTCTTCCATGGGTGTGATAATGCCAATTTTCATGTGATGCGTTCTCCTTAAAGAAAAATAAAATACAGATACAAAATGATGATCAATATAGCCAGCACAGCAATCGCAATGTTCAGACGATATTTGAGCCGATGGATTAAGCCTTCGCGAGTCAGCTTACCGTTTGAACCTAACTGAAACTTGCCGTTATGCGTTAATTTAAATTCCTGCTCATATTCAGGCTGGACTGGAACGATTTTTTCCGGATGTGTTTTTGCGTATTGCCGTTCGACTTCTTTTCGCCGGCGCAAACGCTCTTCGACATCTGTCTTCGCGTTCCTTTTGCTGACCCAATTGTTCAGTCTGCTTTTTAGCGACATAAATTAATCATACAAGCAAGCCATGGCAAAATGAAGCTTTAGCTAGCAAAACGGAAGGCAATCAAGATAAAGTTGACCAGGAACATGAGGCTGATGATCAAAACAACCGGATTGATTTGTTTGAACTTGCCGACTGTAATCTTGACCAGAATATAGAAGATAAAACCAGCCGCGATTCCATAAGAAATCGAGTAGGACAAAGCCATGAAAATCGAGGTGAAGAAGGATGGCACGGCAACTTCGAAATCATCCCACTGGATTTTCCGTAACTGACCCATCATCGAAATACCAACAACAATCAAAATCGGTGCGGTTGCTGAAGTCGGAATGACCGAGACAAAGGGTGCCAAGAAGATTGTCAGCAGAAAACCAATGGCAGTCACAATGTTGGACAAACCAGTACGTCCACCGGCAGCAATACCAGAAGCAGACTCAATGAAAGTCGTCGTATTGGAAGTGCCCAGAACACCTGCAGCTGTCGTTGTCACAGTATCAGCCAGCAAGGCACGATCCATACGTGTTTTGAATCCGCTTTTATTTTCAGCGAATTCTTTTTGATCAGCGGCAGTAAAAATCTGAGTCTGTTCGCCGATACCCAGCAAGGTACCAATGGCATCAAACAAACCAGTCAAGCCCATGGCAAAGACTGTTGCTAACGTCAAAAGAAAATCATGCCAATTATTGAAAAGTGTTGGCATACCCTGGCCACCAAAACCAGAAAAGATCAATTTTGAAAACTGAGAAAAAGTCTGTGAAAGTGATTGTGTCCATTCAATATGGGTGCTGGTAACGCCCATAGGAATACCGATAATCGTGGTCACAATCATGGAAATCAAAAATGCACCTGGTACTTTGCGCAGCAAAAGCACAATTAAAATCAAAACACCTAGAAGAGACAAAATGACGGCCGGCTGGTTAAAGTTGGCCATCTCGGGCGTAACACCGCCGTTTCCAACCATGGAAGGTGTTCCCCAACCTGTAATAATATTGGCTTTATCAATAATAAAATTGATGAAACCGGCGTTTTTCAAACCGATGTAAGCCACAAAGAGACCAATACCACCAGCGATGGCAGCTTTTAACTCTTCAGGAATCGCCTTAACGATTGCCCGACGGCCGTGACTTAAAGTAATCACCAAATCAAAGACACCGACCAAAAAGACAACTGCCAGAGCCTGCTGCCACTTAAAGTGGAAACCGAAGACAATGGTATAGGTAAAGTAGGCTTGCATCCCAATTCCTGGAGCAAGTGCGAAAGGCAGATTGGCAAATAGGCCCATGAAAAGCGTTCCGATCGTTGAAACAATGATCGAAGCTAGGAAAATGCCTTGTTTGGGCATGCCAGTCTGACCTAAAATCTGTGGATTTAGAAAGAAAATATAGACCATTGAGAGAAAAGTCGTAATCCCTGCGATTATCTCTGTCCGGACATTCGTGTGATATTTTTCAAGCTGAAACATGATTCTCCTTTAAATTAATGTTGTGCTTCCCTTGCTGTCGACATTTTCCAAATATGCTGCCTCATTATAGGCGGCAATATCAAAATGCTGGTCGTCACTGGTCTGGATAATTGAAGTCGAAGTATTTTTCAAGCTCGTAAGGTGTTCGTTGCCGGTCAAAGCCTTAATACCAAGCTGACTGATCGATCCATGCGAAAAAATCAAGATATTCTGACCGTCCGAAACCGTCTGAAGGCGGTGAATAATGCCCGCTTTAAAACGCTTGCGGGCTGCCGTGAATTTTTCAATCCCGAAAGCCAGCAATCTCGGATCGTCGCGACGATGAATCAGAGCGTCAAAAAGCTCTGGGTAGGCAGTCTTGACTTGCGTTCTTGTCAAGCCTTCCCAGTCCCCAAAACCGACTTCCCGAAAATCCTCGTCGTCAACAATCGGCGCCTTGCCATATTTTTTCGTATGCGATAATGTCAGCTCGGCCGTTACCCTCGCTCGCCTGATCGGACTGGTGTAAATGGCTGCAAAATCGAATTTATCGAGAAACACAGCCAAATCCTCACAATCTTTTTTACTCGACTCCAAAAGCGGCGAATCACCGTTTGCACCCTGAAAACGCGATTCCAAATTCCATTCCGTCCGCCCATGTCTCACAATAAAAATCCGTTTCATAGTATTTAGAATACAATTAAACTTACCGAAATAGGAACTGGAAAAACGAAAATTTGACGCTTAAGCCCTTTCATTAGATTTTTCAGCATTTCGCAAGGCAAACATCGCCAAAGCAAAATCACCATAAGTCGCCGAACCGTTATTCTCGATCGCTGGGTGAACAATGTAATCATCCAAAGCCGGCACCGTCAAATAATCGTTATTCATCAGCTTAAACTGCTGGCGTGTCTTTGCTAAAAGGCCTGGACGGCTGGAGACAGAACCGCCGAAAATAATTTTGTCCGGACGAAAATCCAGTGTGGCAGACCAAGCTGCCTGTGCCAAATAATAGGCAATAATCTCCCAGACCGGATCATCATCGGCAATATCTTCGCCCTTAATACCGGTTCTGGCAGCTAACGAAGGGCCGGAAGCTAATCCTTCAAGACAGTCGCCATGAAAACGGCAAACGCCAGGAAAATTAATGTCATCGGGATGTTTCCTCAATAGAATATGGCCCATTTCCGGGTGAGAACGGCCGCCAACAAATGAACCGCCCTGAATCACGCCTGCACCAACACCGGTGCCAATCGTGAAATAGACTAGTGTCTCCTCTTTGGGTACGCCGCCGAATTGATACTCGCCGTATGCAGATGAATTGACATCGGTTGTGAAGAAAACCGGGACATTGATGGCGGCTTTCAGACTGCCGACAAAATCAAAATCAGACCAGCCGACTTTGGGTGTTTTTGTGATAAAACCATAATCCGGCCTGTTTTCTTTGATACCAATCGGCCCAAAAGAGCCGATTCCGATCGAAGCGACGTTGAACTTTTGGAAAAAGGCAATCGTTTTTCCCATTGTCTCGGCAGGATTCGTCGTCTTAAAAGTCTCCTGATCGATAATATTAAAATCATCCCCGGCCACAGCACAGACAAATTTTGTGCCGCCAGCTTCGATCGAACCCAGTAATTTATCTTCGGTTAACATAACTACTTCCCCAATTTTTAGATTTAACAAAACTATTCTACCCGACTTTTATCTGGATGTTGTTAAACGCTTAATAATTTTTTTGGGCAAACAAAAACGGGTCTCAAACCGGCTTTAACTACGTGTATAAATTGCTCTCAAACCTGCCAAATCACCAGGTGACAGCTGGCTTTTCCCTTGGTCGATCGGATACATGACCGAATCGCGACTGCTGCTATGCCCCAATCCTAGTGCATGCCCTAATTCGTGAACAGCCACGGATAGCGAGAGCGACTGCTGATAGCTCATATTCAGGCTGGCCATGCCATGGTTATAAGCAGTATTTGCGATACCATAACGCTGAATAATCTGCGGGCCGCCACGGCCGAGCTCGATCGTTCCGAGTTGTGAGACCGGGCCGTCATCTTTACGGTAATCCGTAAAGATGACACTATTCTGCGTACCAGTCGCGTTGCCCGGAATCAGGCTGACAATCCCAGTCGCATTATAGATATTGGCAGCTCTTTGAAAAAGCTGTTGAGCAGCTTGCGGCAAACCGGGCTGGAAGCGATAGTAATAAACATTGCTTAAAGGCACCCCAGCAACAATCGACTCGACAGGTGTGGCATTTGGATCGGCAGGCACTTCTGTACTTGCTGAATTCTGGCCGCTTGCTTGGCCAGTGGACCCTGAATCAATCGTCGGCAGGCTAGGCAGATTGAATCCCTGACCCTTCTGCCCCAGTGCTAGCGTCAGCCGTTTCCAGGAATCATTGAGCTGAGAAGCGATCGAATCTGTCGACTGGCGGACAACTTGATTGCCGTTGCCTGGCAAAGTAATGTAATTCTGATGTACCAGAAAAGTACCAGCTGCCAGTCCGGCAAGCAGAATAATTGTTAATTTATGTCTCACTAATAATCTCGTCCATGGCTTTAATTACAGCCCTTTATACGCTATGAAAATAAAACTGACATAAAAACAGATTCCTATTTCTTTTTTAGGTTACTCTCTTTTCAAATGCAGTTCTGTCAACTGGTCAATCCGTTTAATGCCGATCAGCGACAGGCGTTTTTCATAGTCTGCTTCTTCAAATAATCGCTTACCCCGGCCAATCAAGATAGGTGCGATTTGGATCCAAAATTCATCAATCAGGTCTTGTCGAACCAGTTGCGTCACGATTGCACCGCCGCCGACAATCCAGATATTTTTGCCCTTAGCTGATTTCAAATCGCTGACAATAGCTGCGGGATCGCTAGAAACATATCGCCCGCCATCAGCAACTGAACCAGCCTGACTGCGTGAAAAGACGATTTTCTCTTTTCTAGGAAACATGGGCGTGTCCCCAAGTATTTTGTGCGTCTCCTTATAAGTTGTATTGCCCATCACGACCGTGTCAATGCCAGCCTCGAAATCCGCAATACTGTATGCTGGATCTAATTCCGTGTCAAACAGCCACTGCAGACTATCATCTTCTCGAGCTAGAAAGCCATCAAGACTCATCGCACCGTAGAAATAGACTTTTCTCATCGTTTTGGAGGTCACGAGTCTATTTTACCAGCAGTGAAGTTAAGCTGTAGCCGTATAAAAAATACTTTCTTCGCCATGGCGAGGTTTCGCACATTTCTTAAAAATTGGTCCTTGCTGGCAAACGAAATTCTCACAATAAAACCGCCATATAATTTTCGATCTCTTCCTTTACTTTGAATAAGTCTGCATACTCAATTAATCTCAAAAGATTTTTTTTTGGCATTACAGCGTAGTTTCTCATGGCTTGTCCCAAGGTTTCAGCGTCAGTTTGATCTCTTTTCCTGATAATATCGCACAAAGTTCGTTCGATATTATAAGTTTTGACAAGATGGCCTCCCGGACTCTTAACTTTTTCAATGCCAATGCTATAAAGCCGTTCAATTTGCCGATACATCTTCACTTGGGTATTCTGGCTTGCAGAATGAGGATTCGACATCGGAAAATTCATTTCGTAGATTTCAGGAGTTCGATCAATCATACCGTGCAAAAAAAGAGCTGTGTCTTTGAAATAAATTCCCTTAGGGAAACGGTACTGTAATCCAGCTAAATTATCACCAAATTCTTTTGGATCGATGAAAACCCCAGGATCTAATTTTTCGATCTGATTGGCTTGTGCCATCCGATAAAGAACTTTCTTAGAAAGACCAATGGATTCAACATCTGCGATCGTTACCTGTCCATGGTGCTCGCGTATAAAACGCCATATGATATCAGCCTGCGTCATCAGCATTTCTCCTTTTGTATTTTGTCACTATTATGTACATATTATATCATATAGTGTACATAATAGTGACATTTATGCTGCGCTTGTGCTTGCGGGCAATCATTCATCAACACTGAAATGATACCTGTCAGGCAGCATCTCAAAGTTAATTAAAAGCCGAAAATCCGTAACAGCATTAAGGAAAGTACACCGACTAGCACGATTATCAAAAGACTTTTACTTAAAATTGCCGATAGAAAGGCCGGCACGGATGCCAAAGCATATGGGAGATTGATTTTAGGCAGCTGCCCCATATGTGCAGTAAAGAGGCTGCTAAACCAAAGCGTTGTCATAATCACGATTGGGACAAAAGACAGAAACTCCACGACTTGTTTTGACAATTGAAAATGTTTCAGCAAAACAAAAGGAATGATACGGGAAAGCCATGTTGCCAGGCCGCAGCCCAACATTGTCAATAAAATAACGTTAGAAGAAGGCATGTTTGACTAGTACTCCCAAAGCACATCCGACTAGTGCTGTGACGACAATCACGAGGCTGGCCGGTAGAATAATCATGGAAACATAGGTCAGCAGCATCGTCATTAAGATGGCTAGCAGCTGCAATTTTTTGGACATCGATTTGTCTGCGAGAACCTGCAAATATAATAAGCCAATAAACATCGCCAGCAGCGCAAAGTCCAAGCCAAACCTCCTCGGACTGCTGATAATATTGCCTAAAAGCGCACCGGCTAAAGTCGACAGCACCCAAGTCAAATAAGCAATCCAATTAGAAGTATTCAGCCATTCAAAAGACAAGCGGTTTTGCGTGTAATTCAGTTTATTCATACTCAAAGCAAAGCTTTCATCAGTCAGCAAACTGCCAATCTGTAAATTCTTGGACATGGAATCTTTTTTAAAAAAAGCAGACAGGGTCGTACTCATTAAAATCATTCGGGAATTCACAAGAAAAGTTGTGAGAACAATCGAACTGACCGGATTGAGCGCTGTCAGCATACTCACGGTCGTAAATTGAGCTGAACCTGCATAGACAAAAGCTGACATCAGCACAACAATCCAGACTGCCAAGCCTGACGTCCGGCCAATCACACCAAAAGCCAAACCAATCCCGATGTAGCCAAAAATGGTCGGCAGAGTGTCTTTAACTGCAGCTTGCCAAGTAAGCTGATCATTCATTTCTGCCCTCCCAGTCTAAAATCACTATCAATGCTTGAAAATTCATAATGTAAGTCCTCAGGCATTTGCCTGTTTATACATTCAATCCACGCGTGAAAAAATGAACTTGGGTTCATGCTAAACAAGGTCATCCGAAAAGTCAAGCGATTGTCAAAATAGATTCAAAGTGCCAGCTGCCTTTTGGCTTGCATGCTTTTAAATATGCCGCCAAAGAAAAGACCGATCGTAAAGCCGCAAATGCAACCGTAAAAAATGTTAAAGGGCAAATTCGCATACAGTCCAGGCTGCGTTGCCAGGACAACGTTTAATAGGTACTTAACCAAAAAATTAGACAGCATAATGATTATCGGTAGAGGGCTGCCCTCTTGGATCAGCAGCCCATCGTGATTAACGTGAAATCGGCGATTTTTATACAAATAATAACTAAATAAAAATCCCGGAACTAACGCACCGACATAGAAGCTTAATAACACATTTGGGCTTTGAAAACGTTCGACGATTGTATTGAGGCTCCAGATGATGAAAATCGCCGGCATAAGACAAGACCGTCCTACAGACACAGGACTCTCGGTCATTAAAGCCCTACCGCGCTTGATTAAAATGAATAACACAATCCACACCCAAAAAGGTGTGTGGCGAATGATTTAAAAAATAATTTGCAGAATAGCTGCCATGCTTGAGTTCTCCTTTAAAAATCCCTTGATTTGCTATGCTAATTGTTAGTAATACACGCTTATATTTGGGTGCGTGCCTGGCCATGAGCCTGGAATCATCATAGGAAAAATTTTCAGAAAAAGGACAACCATTTTGTTAAGCGGTGCTTTTAAGCCTTTAAGCGGCAACTTTTTTGTTATGAGTGTTGCTTATCACCAGTCTGCATAAAACCCGTCATTTATTCAATCGATAAATGGCGGGTTTTCATTTTGAAAGCTTTTGATTGTTTTAAATTAAATTAGTTCTATCCCCTTTGGGCTATAGAATTTTTTGCAAAATCATTCAAGCATGGAAAGCTGAAATACTACTTCTTTAATTATAAATAGTTATAGAATGAGAATAACTGTGAAAGAAGGTTCTCATGAACTCTGAAATAATCAGGGCGTCAAAAATTCAGATTAATAAAGCTGTGATTTCTGACTTCCTAAGGGGCACTAGTATCGAAATGTTTTCCTTCGTGCTTGGCCTCTTCATTTTAAGAGAAACAAATTCCGCTCTAGGCTTCGCGCTGACCGAATTTTTAGGCCCGGTTTTGGGAATTATTTTCGCACCGGCCATGGGCAGCTTGATTGATTCTCACAAACACAAACCCTTAATTATCGTATCTCAAATTTCGAGTATCGCTCTCTTGCTGATCTTTCTTTTTGTATTCTTATTTTTGCCGACAGCTCGCTTCATTGCGATTATTTTGATCAGCGGCATCCTATCGGTTATTAATGATTTTCAAAATACTTCCTATAAAAGTTCGACAATCAACATGGTTGGCCCGGCCTTCTTACAAAAACTGACAGCTTTAGAAGATATTGCCAGCAACATCTCTAGCATCGCAGGCCCAATTCTAGCGGGTTCCATCTATGCCTTTGTATCGATTCCCTTCTTTGTGGCAACAGAAATTTTAGTCGAAATCATTGTTATCTTTCTCATCTTTTCGATGGACTTTGAATTAACTAATAAGCAAGTCATTGAAGACAGCAATCAAAGCGAGGGTGGCCAATCAAACTGGCAGCTATTTAAATTAGGCATCAGTTATATTGCCAACCATAAAAATTTAAGTTTCATCATGATCGTGGTCATGCTGGTCAACTTCTTCATGACTTGTTTAATCATCGGCCAACCATTCATCTTGATTCATTATTTTCATGTCAGCAACTTCAATTATGGCTTGCTGAGTGCGATGACCAGCATTGGCATGATTGCATCAGGAATTACTTTGAGCTTTCTGCCCGAAGTCAAAAAGCCAGTCAAATATACCTTTGTTTTCGGCCTGCTATTTGGTGTGACGATCTCTTTGATGGCAGTTCCGGTCCTGTTAGACAACCGTTTCTCTTTATTAGCCTTAATTGTCTATGCGCTTATCTCATTAGCACTTGGAACAATGCTTTCGGCAGCGAACATACCCAT
This sequence comes from Oenococcus sp., assembly GCF_047725585.1. Lineage (NCBI taxonomy): Bacteria > Bacillati > Bacillota > Bacilli > Lactobacillales > Lactobacillaceae > Oenococcus > Oenococcus sp. The sequence goes on from NZ_JBDNNF010000002.1 coordinate 398,027, forward strand.
TAGTATCTATTTTAAAAAATATATCCCAGAAAATTATCAAGGACGTGTCATGACAGTTTCAAATGTTCTGGGGCAATTTTTGAACCCTGTCGGATTAGTGATTTATGGTGTTATTTTCGATCACGCTCAAGCCGCTGACATTTTCTTTTGGAGCGGCTTAATTTCCATGATCATTGTTTTATTGTACTCATCCGGACTGAGAGGAAAAGCTCAGGAGACCACGAATTAATCGGATAATAAGAGTTGATTTAGCAACATCAGAGAGAACCATAGCTAATATCTAGACAATCAGTTGTCTTAATGCAGTAATCACTTTTTCTTTTGCCTTATTCGGATTTCCCCTGAATCGTTCCAACTTTCTTTGAATGATTTCGTGTCCAAGATCTGGTTGATTTTCTAGCCAATCAATATAATCTGCCAGATCTCGTTTGACTTGTTCGGAAACTGAATCAGCCGGAATGGTATCGTCATCAGTTAAAATATTTAGTAAATTTAAAATATCTTTTTTATGTTTCATTTTGTCTCGATGGTTAACCCGCTCACCCTCTTCCTGCCGTTTGACAATGTCCAATTGTGCTTTTGCCTTGAAAAGAATCAGATAGGCTGGCTTCAATACAGGACCATCAACATATTGTGAGATTTCAATGCCATTTTTTAATATTCCATAATAGCCATCATCTAATGAAATAGCAGATAACGAATCGTCTTCATCAGGGAGTGGAATCTCAATAGTATTTGGATCTTCCAAAATAATATTGGCCGAAACTCGAGAAAATAACTCAATCACTTCTGGCACTTCCGAGTTTTTAACCGTTCGAAAACGATAATAATATTTTCTCTCTTCACTTTTTCGCCCATCGAGTAAATAGTGATATTCCCGTAAAAAAACTTTCAAATGGTTCAAAAAATCTTGGTCTGCCTTTTCAAAAATAACAATAATGTCAAAATCGACCGTTGCGCGTGTAATCTGTCCCGCAGCTTCCAATAGTATCGAGGCAGCCTGCCCACCAATTAGAACATAATTATTCTGATAGTTTTTAAAAAAATCGAAAAATTTTGGATAATGATTAGCCATATTTTCTCCCTTCAAAGGTCGCTTCTATTAAATCTTCTAAAATGCCAGTAACGCGTGAGTCGTTTTTTTCCGTATTCGCCAAATATAGGCTTATGGGATCAGGTATTCGTTGATCATTCCAAAGGCTTTGCCTCCGTAGCCAATTACTAATACGATCAGGATCATCTGACCAACGCTCGATCCGAATATTACCTGGTGCATTTGACGAACCGATAGAACTGTTCTTAAATATTTGTTTAGTCTCTCTATCAAAGACATAGTTAAACAATTGTTTGCTGAACGCATAAGAAAGTTGAGACATGTCTGACTCAAGATCCGTAATTTTAGCAATTGCGGTGAGACCAGAGAAACTTGCACCATCCAGCGTGCTAATATCGTTGAAAGTAGAAAATTTTTGTCGGATCACAGTAAACATGAGTTGTCGATCAGCAGTAATGCTCAGTTTAACTGGGCTTCTCATAATCTCAATAACTGAATAAAACAAATCCATACCCAGTTCTTGAAATGCATAAGTTTTTCGAGTCTGGCTACCAATGCTTTGAATCACATTAGCAGATTCCAAATCCAAAAGTGCACGATTCATAGTTCTGATTGTCTCAAATCCAGCTACCTTTGCCAATTCCTCAAAAAGTTGTTTGCCACCTGTAAACATATAACCTGATTTATTAAAAACAGAGTTGGTATTAACAAATAGTTGCCGTTTAGCAAAATTACTAGCATAAATTAGTACTGTTAACAGTTGTGTTGCTTTCTGAGATAATTTCGAATTTTTAACAACTTTGGGAGGCTCAGACGGCAGATTAGTTTCCAACATACGTAGGGCCATGAAAGGCAGGTAATAATCATGTCTGAGTGAGATAAACGAAATACGGTTTTTCGTAAGCAAGGTTTGGAAACTGCGGACAGGATCACGTAGCACAATTACAGCAGTTCCTAAGCCAAGGACTTTAAACTGGTCTACCCAAAATTTGAGGAAATCAATTTTTAAATTTTTTTCCTGATGTGGAAATAATAATATGATTCTATCAGAGCTAATTTCAGCTGTTAAAAGATCCATGGTGTATTTAATAGACCCGGGTATCTTACCTTCAAAAGCCTTTAAGTCCTTCAATTTGTAACCAATATCTTGTTGGAGTTGGTCAACCAATATATCAAGAATATCATCCGTTGCTTGCAAGATTCATCGCCTCATCTCGTACATTAATCAGTATTTCTAATCATATAAATATGTCTCATTATATCATTAGGACAAAAAAATGTCCTAATGATTGATTAAGACATTTTTTTGTCCTAATGATTGATTAAGACATTTTTTTAATATGTAGCTTGTGTATTCTGGTACTCATCTATACTATGGTCTTGTTAGAATTCAGAATCCCGAGGGCTATCTCTTATGGCAAAGGTCTCAGTGAAATCCAGAATTGAACACTTCCAAGACTTTGGCAATCATTTGCCGCACGCGAAAGTCTATTATCGCGAAGATTGGGAAACACTTTATTTTGATCTGGCTGGCAAAATGTTTGGCGTCATGTCACCTCATGCCACCGACGACACGGCAATCACGCTAAAGGGCCGGCCGGAAGCCAATGCCGCGCTGTGCGAGATGTACCGTGATATCAGTGCCGGCTACCATATGAATAAAAAATACTGGATTTCCATCAAGCTGTCGACCAACGAACTTTCAGACCAAGAGATAGAGAAAATGATCGAAAACTCCTATTCGCTGGTCTTTGGCAACTTGCCTTTATCGGTCCGGAAGTCATTTGCTAGAGGCGACTGATGATTCAGCGATCAGTCGACCTAAAAATTCTTTCTCCGCTTGAGAGATGTCTTTCTTAAAATCTTCATAGCGATAGCCATTATTCGTAGAACAAGGAATTTTCAATCCTAATTTCGTAACCTCGATATCATTTCGAGGTTGCACATTGTTTGTATATGTAGATCCAGAATTTAGTGTCAGGTTCAAAAGCCCTATTCCATCAGTATTCTTTTCCGGGTAGAGATAAAAACCATGTCTTGCGTCAAATCTCAGCATATAAGCCAAAACTTGTAAATAATCTTTATTGTGGATATTCTCAACTGGCTTATACTTCGCATCAGCTATGACGACATTTTGCGACCCTTTACTCAGAAAATCCGGATAAATCAGACCTTGCTGACGAATATCGGTCGAAAAAAGTTCTTGAGCTCCCTTATGTCCTTTGTTCATTGGATGATCAAAATCCGAACCGATCAGGGTATTGATATATTCTTCCCAAAGCCAAGCACCGTCGAATAAAACACCGTGAAAATGCTCAGGGCCTGAACCAATTTGATGTTTTTCATGTCGCAAAATCATCAGGCACAAGCGCTGAAGCGTACGATACTCACGAAAATAAGCATGTCTGACAGGATTATCTTTGTTCGTAATAATTTTATTTCTGTTCTGATAGCCATAGCTGCCAGTTATCGAAACGACTAGATCAACTTGATCTTTCACTTGACGCAGCAAGTGATTTCCGTAAGGCTGGCTTTTAATGTATTCGATCGTGTGTCTGACCAATTCCATGAGATCGTTGTCGTAAGAAAATTCTCTCTGACTATAAGCAACTCGACCAATAAAAGGCGAATTTTGTCGAACATGGCGGGCGATATCAATGACACCACGGACATTGCTATTATTGTACTCATGGTGAACATAAGTCTTATAGACACCCTTTCGCATCGCAGTTTTTAGATAATAAGGAAACAAAAATACGAACCAATCAAACACACGATTTTCTTGATTCGCAGCTGTATTCAAACTCAAGATGTTTGGTAAATCTAAAACTTTTTCCAAGAGATACTGAAAAAAATGGTCTTGTTGATCCACTGAAAAACGTGATTCAATGACTAGCCGTTCATGCCCTAAGCCTATAAATCCCATCACATTACTGGAACGATAGCAGTCATCAACTTTTTGCAGGACAATCTCATCTTTTGTGATATCTTCTGTGTCCTCAACCAAAGCAGGGAAAACAAATATCCCCTCTTTTTCAAGTTGTCCCAGAGTTTTATCACCGATTCGATCCACAATCCCGCTAATTGGTTGAAAAGCAGCTGCAGGGTTACGAGTATTATCCTTAATTTTCAAGATTATTCTCACCTTGATCAGCAGGTTGTTCTGCATTATCTTGAGAAACACTCTGGTAACCCTGCGTATAGGCTGCTTCGAATTTTTGCATGATGCCTTCTTCATCGTTCATGCCACGAACATAGTCTTGGAGAAGAGGCTGTAAGTAATCGTTCCAAAGTGCGTCAAAGGTCAAATGTTTCAATTTCAAAAAGTATGCGCCACCAATGGCGTAATTTTCGTTTAAGCCTTCTACATTAACGATCGCATCATTCAAAGATTGCATGCATTGAATTGCCATTTGCCGCTTTGGTTCATCCAGTTCGTCCAGCATTCCAATGTTGTCTTGTGCCTTAATTTTGATAAAGCGAAAACGACGCCGCATCGCAAAATCAAAACTATCAACTGAACGATCAATATCATTCATTGTCCCGATAATATAGACGTTCTCTGGTATCGAGAACTTGCTTTCCGGATCATCATGTAAATTCGCATATTGTGTCAGTACCCCACCAGCGGTTCCACGATAACCTGGGTCAATCGCAAAAAACAATTCACCAAAAATTTTAGAAATTTCACCGCGATTAATCTCGTCAATAATAAAGACGTAAGGCTTCTGCGTCTGTGACACAGCGACCTTCGCAGGCTTACTCCTTTTGGACTTAATGTCCTCATAAATAGCTAAATCATAAGAATAGTTTTGCGTAGCATTGAGCTTATCAAAGAAGTTAGATACATCTTTTACTTGAGAAAATTTCTGATTTGATTCCAGCATCCTTGTTAATTCATTTAAATTTAAGCTTAATCGATTGGATACCTGATTTTCTGGAATGGAAATGTTAATGTGCTTGTCATCTATGCTCGTCATGTAAAATTTGGTGCCACGAACCGTCTGTAGAGTGTCACTCCCAAATTCAACATTGGCGAAATAATCTGCGATAATAGTTTGAACTGATGCTGTTTTTTCAATGTCCTCTTTCGATTTTTGGGAATTATCGAAGTTTTCTTGTGCCTGAGAAACGAATTCCTTGAAGACGCCATCTTGCAATTCAAATCCCATAGAACCATCTTCATTCGTTTTTGGCCGCAAGCCTTCGACAAAATCTGTGTAATCATAGCTGGGATGAAATTGGACAAAGCCTATACGGGATTTCTCCTCATCAGTCAAATCTTTTGTTGCTGTGCTTCGGCCGTCGGAAACAATATCAGCTGCAATTTCATTTGCCAGATATGTCTTGCCTGTTCCCGGAGCACCTCGGAAAATAATGTTCTTGGACTCCGTCAATTTCGTCAAATAAGGTTTTAAAAACTCATAAGATTTTGAAACATTTGTTGTATTTACAACTTTGGCTGATTCTTCATTATTTTTGTCAGCATAATTCAGAACAAACACATCATCTGCATTGCCAAATCTTTTTAAGCACTCCTGGACAAAGAGTATTGTTGAAAAGACATTCCAGCAATAAATGACCATTTGACTGCCATCACCACAATGGTAGGTAAAATGTTCAAGTGTATTGCGGTATTTTTTAAATTCTGCAACGCTTGGATAAATACCTCTAATTACTTCACTTTGCGGATTGTATTGGCAAATTGGAAAATTTGACTTTTCGTCAGCAGGTAACAAAACGAGTTGCTTTTCAAAAATCTGGCAGGCCAAACGAGGCAAAATTTGATTTGATTTGCTTCTCTCACCTTTCTCCTTATGCCTGTGCTCAATTTCTCCGTGAGCAGGACGATAATAAGCATCCAGAAATTTGTAGTTGTCCCCCTGACCGATATCATCCATCGTAAATCTTTTATCCGTAGAAACAACGTCCTGTGCGGTAACCGTCAACTCGAATCTTTCATCTCGAGTTGACGAAGGATCTTTAGTGCCTGCATTGATTAGATTTTCTGAAATTGCCACTAACAAATATCTCCCTAGTACTTAAAAACATAAATCTATTAATTTATTTTATATCTTTTTTCACGCCCAATAATGTCAAGTTCTTATTGATTTCAGTTTGCAGCGCCGATATTTGTTTGTCATATTTTTCTAATGACTGGTTGACTTGATTCAAATTAATAGGCACTTCTTTTTCAAAAGTATCCACATATCTCGAAATGTTCAAATTATATTCATTTTTACGAATTTCTTCCATTGAAGCGAGATGTGCATATTTGTCCGTATTCTGACGATTATGATATGCTTCGACTATTTTGTTAATATCGGAATCTCTCAAATAATTTCTATTTTTACCCTTGGCAAAATCATCTTTCGCGTCAATGAACAAAATATCGTTTGTGTCACGCTTTTTCTTAAATACAACAATAGTGACTGCAACAGATTTTTTGTGAGGCTCTGAAAACATTATGTTTTCAGGCAATCCAATTACGGCATAAACACGATTCCCACTATGATGCTCAATGAGATTTTTGCGAATTGTTCCTGCAGCGTTCCCACGAAACAAAATTCCGTGTGGCAGTACCATAGCCATGGTACCTTCTTCGTCGAGATGATAGAGACCATGCAAAACGAAAGCATAATCCGCCGTTTTTTTTGGCGCCAACTTTCCATATTCATTAAATCGCGGATCTTTCATTCGAGAATCTGAATTATCCCATTCGGCGCTAAACTTAATATCTGAGACCACCGCATCAAATGTTCTGGGGTGGTCTGTACCGTTTGTATCAGGGCCATCTGGCCAATCACTGGATAATGTATCGTGATTTAACAACTTTGTATTTTTGTATGACATACCCCCGAGCAATAAATTCATTCGGGATAAATTATAGGTAGTTAATTCTTTCTCAGTACCATAAAGTTTGACTGCTCCGGGACGTGTCCCACCTGGCACTTCGTCTTTTAATGCGAGTAGAGTTGAACCAGACCCAGATGCCATGTCATACCCAGTAAATGTTTTGTCCGATGGCGCTAATCCGTCTGTCACTAATTTACTTAATAATGTTGAAACAGAATGTGGAGTATAAAATTCCCCACCACCTTTGTCAGATTTATTAGCAAATTGTTCGATTAATTCTTCAAATAAATGATGAAAATTATCAGCGGAATTCTCAAAATCAAATTCATCAATCATTTTTACCAATTTAGTCAGTGACATAGCTTTGCTAGTAGTACTGTCTCCAAGGCGAGAATTTCTAATGTCAACATCATCAAAAATTCCATCAAAGTAACTTGTAGCATCCTTATTCAGTTTTGCATTTTTGTTGAAATTATCAAAAATTTCCTGATAGTCACCGGCTTTTAAAGTATCGTCATTGATTTTTGTAATCAAAGATTTCCAGGTATCTGTCGGAGAAATTGCATAACCCAAGCTGGAAGAAATATCATCTAGATAATCATCTAAATCCGAGTCAACTGCCTCACGCAGATAGGCCTCGTTAATCGTTTCTTTGCCATTGATATCTAATACATTGTTTTTAAGCAGATACTGTTCCTGATTAAAAGAAAGATAACGATAGAACAAGAATCCCAGCACATAATTCTTATACTCAGAAATGGTCATCCCGTCAGTTTTGCTGGCCTCGATGCTGTCCCATATATCATTAAAATCAGTCATCATAATTTCCTCTGGTCCTAGACGCCCAGAATCTTTAATTGCTTTTCAATCTCATTCTCCAGATCAGCAATTTCTTCTTTGTCTTGCTTAAGTTGTTTTTTAACTTTCTGCAGATCAATTGGTGCATCTTCTTCAAAAGTATCCACGTAGCGTGGGATATTCAAATTAAAGTCATTTTCTTTTATTTCATTCAAACCTGCAACATGTGCGTATTTATGAAGATCTTTGCGTGCTTTATAGGTGCTGATTATCTTATCGACATTAGCGTTCGTTAAAATATTTTGGTTTTTATCTTTTTCATAGTCCTGTGAAGCATCAATAAAAAGAACATCTTTGTTCTTACGATTCTTCTTAAAGACAAGAATCACAGTGGGAATACTTGCACCGTAAAACAAATTAGCCGGTAATCCAATCACTGCATCGAGGTAGTTTTTTTCAATCAGAGTTCGACGGATTTTTGCTTCCGCCGCTCCTCGAAATAATACACCATGTGGCAAAACAATCGCCATCGTGCCAGTTTGACTTAAATGATAAATGCTATGCAAAACAAAAGCATAATCAGCCTTGGAGGCAGGAGCTAATTTCCCATATTCACTAAAACGAGGATCTTTTAACTTAGAGTCACTATTGTCCCACTTAGCAGAATATGGCGGATTAGCGACAACTGCATCAAAAGAACGGGGATGGTCATTGCCTTTGATATCAAGTCCGTCGGGCCAATCACTTTCCAATGTATCGGCATTATGCAAAACCATATTGGTATATGCTACATCATGCATCATCAAATTCATACGAGCCAAATTATAAGTGGTTGTATTTAATTCTTGACCAAAATATTTGATCGCACCTGATTTGTTGCTGTGAGGTAGTTCATTTCCCACAGTTAGAAGCAGCGAACCAGATCCCATAGTAGGGTCATAAACTGTAAATGATTCACTCGTTTCAGTGATACCATTAGTTACTAATTTTGCTAATACCTTACTTACCTGGTGAGGCGTATAAAATTCTCCGCCTTTCTTTCCTGCTGAAGCAGCAAACTGACCAATCAAGTATTCATAGATCGTGCCAAGAATATCCTCTCCATCCTCGCCTTTGTAATCGATATCATCTATCAACTTAGCGATGCGGTTCAAAGATTTGGCACGATCGTTAGTTGATGATCCTAAACGTGAATCACCTAGGTTAACGTCATTAAATACACCTTGAAAATCCTGTAAGGCACTTTTATTCAGCACAGCATTTTTATTAAAATCATCAAAAAGCGTCTGGTAGTCGCTCGGGATGACTGTACTGTTGTTTATTTTATTAATTAAAGATGGCCAAGTATCTGCTGGTGCGATCGCATAACCGAGACTTGATGAAATATCTTCAAGATAATCATTCAGATCACTGCCATTGGCTTGCTCAGTATATGCTTCGTTAACCGACTGTCCTGGTACTATATCAATAACATTATTTTCAACCAAATATTTTTCTTGATGGTCTGATAAATAACGGTAAAACATGAAGGCTAAAATATAGTTTTTATATTCAGCTGCGTCCATATTACCTCGGAGTTCATTGGCCATAGCCCATAATTTTGAAGTAATAGATTGTAATTTATTGTCTGCCATTTTTTGTTTCTCCATTTGTTTTCGAGATTGCTTTTGCAGAACTAGCTTCCATTTTTTGTCGAGTCATCGGATTTTCATATAGTCTTCCCAAAGCTAGCTTTAAAAAAAGGTTCAATTGTTTTTTAGTGTTGATAACGAATTGTCCATTATCGACTTGAAAATCAAGATCTGGATAGTTAAGATACTCCTCAAACATTCGGTTTCGAAATTCGACATCTGAGAAATTGATTTCGCTATCGTCTTTAATCGCTGCTAACATTTTTAAATTTCTGGTGCCAAGATCATTAAAGTTCTTACCTACAGAAACCAACGACATTTCTTTAAATTGATGTACTTCATCAGAAGTCGCTACCCGATAAAATTCCTCAATATCTTTAAACATTGATCTGATTGTCGAAAAATACTTAAAATATAATTTGCCTTCCGAATAATAAGCATCAACTTTCGAGGTGAGCTCAATCCCGTTGTCGATAGTGTTTATTTCAGCTTTTTTATCCAACGGTTTTCTCAGAATGGAGGCTTTCACCATACGTTTTGATGGCGTGATTTTTTGGAAAATAATGCCATTAGTCTCCTGTTTAGCAATGACATCAATTTTTGAAAAATCCTTGTCTGAAATTTCATTCAAAGAAGCCGAATTACTGAAACAATCTGCGTAATCGTTGATCATTTGTTTATGCGGTTCATCTATTTGAATATAAAACCACTCATCCTCTTCCCTTGTCTTTTCAGCATCGAAGGGAATAGTATCAATCATGTCTGGGGTACTTATATCCTTTAACTCAATTGACAACTTTCTATATTCAGATTCCTCACCGATTCTTACTAAATTCATTTATTCTCCTTTATTTCAATAAACGTAAAATTATTAACTCTAACCAATTTATTAAGTTTTTTATTTTTATTCTGAAGCTTAAAATCTCGACGATAACTGTATATTGTGTAAACGTTACCATGTTCATCTTGCACCCGATAGTAGCGGTAGAGTATCAACCAAACTATATTGAAGTAGTATGAGCGTTCCATCAATAGCCACCATACGAAAAACATCATAACTGTAACTAAAGCCTGATAGATAAAGGCTAGTTCACCAAGACTTAACATGATAATAAACAAACCTAAATATGTCGGAATCGTCTCACTTTCTATAGGTTGAACATTAGCCACCGTCATACTATCTTCGCCGTTTTTATCCATTCCATGGGCTAAACACACAATCAGGATTACAGAAAAAACAATAGTGAAGACAGTCAATAAAACAAATTTCGCAAGACTGAACCAGCCACCTCTCAATGATGGAAATAAATTTACCGTTAATAAGAATAATAGTAATCCAGGAGAAAATGATGAAAGTGAGAGCAAAAAACTTTTTATGAATTTATTAGTAGCGTTCATACTATTCGTCTCCATTTATATAAACATTTGTTGTAATAGTGCTTTTTTCTCGCTTTGAAGATGCTCCAGTTTACGCTGGTTCACAGTTATCAGATCATCTAACGACTTGAAGAAAGAGCCAATTTGAACCTGCTCATTGACTGATGGCATTTTAACTATGAATTGGGAAAACTGTGAAATCCAATGACGCTCATGGTTTTCTGGTATATAGTGAATATTTTTTAAAATATTGTAAGCAAAATAGAAATCATCGTTTTTATTTTGAGTGGATAATAATTTCATCGCAGAACTCTTTACCTTAAAAGGAAAATCTACATAATGAGAGCCCGTCGTAAAGTCATCAAAAATAACCACAGGATTATCAGATGAGGCTTGTTTCACGCCCTGACATTCATCCGTATATCCCAAAACAAAACTCTGTCCAGCTGTCAAAACAGGTATTTTAAAATTGTTATCGTAATTTGTATTTTTAACAATATATGGAGTTGGCTGTTCATAATTGAAAACGTCTTGTAGCTTACGCTTTTCCCAAGCTCCACTGAATCCAGGGAAACGAATTTCTGGAACATCAGCTTCATCTTCCGGAAACATTTTTTGTAGTAACCCGGTCTTCAGTTTTTTAATATCTGAAAGTTTACGCTGGTTCACAGTTATCAGATTATCAAGTGTTTTTAAGAACGTACCAATTTGG